>NZ_PSVN01000001.1:0-314726 GCF_002932235.1 Rathayibacter sp. AY1E3 | reverse complement strand
TTGCTCGGCGATGCGTCGGCGGTGCCGGCCCGGAGCCGGGGGAGTCCGCGCGACCAGCCGCTCGATTCTAGCGGAGGGGCCGGAGGACGGCTCCAGCGCTCGGGGTCGGCCCCGCGGACTCCCCCGGCTCCGGGCCGGCACCGCCGACGCATCGCCGAGCAATGCTCTCGATCCCGTCACGCGCAGTTCACACGCGGCGCATAGATTCGAGGACGTTCACACTCCACTCATCACGCGAACAGGACCACGATGCGCAGACTCCGCGCCGCAAGCCTCCTCGCCGTCGTCGCACTCGGAGCCGCCACCGCCGCTCCGATCGCCTCGGCCGCCCCTCTCGACGACGGCGTCGAGCTCACCCTGGTGTCGACGACCGACACGCACGGGCACGTCTACGACTGGGACTACTTCGCGAACGCGCCGTACCCGGCCGACGGTGCGCTCGGCCTCACCCGCGTCGCGACCGAGGTCGACCGCCTCCGCGCCGAGAAGGGCGAGGAGTCCGTGCTCGTCATGGACAACGGCGACGCGATCCAGGGCACGCCGCTCACCTACTACTACGGCCTCGGCGACGGCGCCGCAGGCGTCCTCTCCGGCGAGACGACGCACCCGATGGCCACCGCGTTCAACACCATCGGCTACGACGCGCAGGTCGTCGGCAACCACGAGTACAACTACGGGCTCGACATGCTCAGCGCGTACGAGGGCGATCTGAACGCCCCGCTGCTGGGCGCGAACGTCGTCGACGTCGCCACGGGCAAGCCATACCACGACCCCTACACGCTGATCGAGCGCGAGATCGACGGGAAGACGGTCACCGTCGGCGTCCTCGGCCTCGTCACGCCCGGCGTCCGGGTCTGGGACAAGCAGTACGTCGACGGCGTCCTCGAGTTCCAGGACATGGTCGCCGCCGCGAAGCAGTGGGTCCCGGTCGTGCAGGAGCAGGCCGACGTGGTCGTCGTCCTCGCGCACACCGGCCAGGGCACGGTGCCCGACGCCGAGTACGACGCCGCCGACCTCAACGAGGACGTCGTCAACAACATCGCGACGCAGGTCCCCGGGATCGACGTGGTCGTCGCCGGCCACAGCCACAAGGACCTGCCGCAGACGCTGTTCACCAATGTCGCCGGCGAGCAGGTGCTGGTCACCCAGCCCGAGTTCTGGGCGCAGGGCCTCACCGAGGTCACCCTGAACCTGGTGCCGGACGCCGCGGGCGGCCTCGAGGTCGATTGGTCGGCCGGGAACGCGCCCGTCACGCAGCCCGTCTACGCGAAGGACATCGCCGAGGAGTCGCCCGCACTGGTCGACGCCCTCGCCGAGCAGCACGCCGCCACGATCGAGTACGTGAACACCCCCGTCGCCGACTCGGTCGAGGAGCTCTCGGCCGCGACCTCGCGCTACGAGGACACCCCGATCATCGACTTCATCAACACCGTCCAGGCCGAGACCGTCGAGACGGCTCTCGAGGGCACCGAGTGGGCCGACCTGCCGGTGATCTCGCAGGCGTCGCCGTTCTCGCGCACCGCCGTCTTCCCGAAGGGGCAGGTCAGCATCCGCGACATCGCGGGCCTGTACATCTACGAGAACACCCTCCGCGGAGTGGAGCTGACCGGAGCCGAGGTGCGCGACTACCTCGAGTTCTCGGCCCGCTACTTCGTGCAGACCGCCGAGGGCGCCGTGTTCGACCCCGAGACCGGCACCAACGCGACGACCGAGGACCGCCCCGACGGCATCCCGGACTACAACTACGACGCGATCTCGGGCCTGGACTACGTGATCGACGTCTCCCAGCCCGCCGGCTCGCGGATCCGCGGTCTCGCCCACGCCGACGGCACCCCCGTCGCCGACGACGATCGCTTCGTGATGGCGGTCAACAACTACCGCCAGAGCGGCGGAGGCGCCTACCCGGCCGTCGCGCAGGCACCGCTCGTCTACGACGAGCGTCTCGAGATCCGCCAGCTCCTCATCGACTGGTCGACCGCCCGCGGCGTGATCGACCAGGCCGACTTCTACGACCCCAACTGGTCGCTGACGACGGAGCCCGCCGCCGAGGTCCCGGTCACCCCGGCGCCGACCGAGCCCGGCACCCCGACGGAGCAGCCCACCACCGCTCCGTCGCCGCACCCCACCACCACGGCGGCCCCCGTCGCGGGAGGCTCCGGCCCGGGCTCGCTCGCGAACACCGGCGCCGACGCGGCCGGCCTGATCGGCGGAGCCCTCGTGCTGCTGCTGTCGGGTCTCGCGCTGGTCGTCGCGCGACGCCGCCTCGCGGCCTAGCCGAGCAGGGCACGGGCGGCGGTCGGCGGGGTCTCCCGCCGGCCGCCGTTCGTCGTTCCGGAGGATCGCGGGACGATCGGGCCGCGGACCGGCGGCTCAGTCCCCGCGGCGTCGCGACCGGCGGGCCCGCCAGGCCGAGAACGCCCCGGTCGACCAGAGCGCCCAGACCACCAGCAGGGGCTGGAAGACGAGCCGCACCGCGCGCGCCGCGTCCGTCTCGAGGCCGAACGCCGGCGTCCGCGTCACCAGCTGCGAGATGTTCCCCGGGAAGACCGCGACGAAGAACGCGGCCACCACGACTCCCACGATCACGCGCCACCGCACGAGCACGACGAGCGCGAGCCCGAGCGCGATCTCGACGACGCCCGACGCGACGACCACCAGGTCCGGGTCGGCCGGCAGCCACGGCGGGACCTGCGCCTGGAAGGCCTGACGCGCGACCGTCAGGTGCGCCGTGCCGGCCGTGACGAGCAGCAGGCCCAGGAGGATGCGGGCGAGAGTGCGCGGGAGGGAGCGGCGTCCTCCGTCGGTCGCTGTGGCGGCGGTCATGCCCCCAGTCTGCGCTCGGAGCCCGCTCGCGCCGACCGCGAGCGCGTTCCGGCGGCGCCCCGTATCCTCGTTACCGCCCCGTCCGCAGACCGTGAAACGAGTTCCATGAGCACCCTGCCCCGCCTGATGGCCTTCGACCTCGACGACACCCTCGCCGCCTCGAAGTCCCCCGTCGACCCGGCGATGGCCGACCTCTTCGTGAAGCTGCTCCAGGCCACCGAGGTGTGCATCATCTCGGGCGGCCAGATCGGCCAGTTCCGGATGCAGGTGCTCGACCGCCTCGAGGGCGCCGACCCCGAGGTGCTCGCGAAGCTGCACCTCATGCCCACCTGCGGCACGCAGTACTACCGGTACGAGAACGGCGACTGGGCGCAGATCTACGCCGAGAACCTCACCGAGGACGAGAAGTCGCGCGCGCTCGCCGCCGTCGAGGAGAAGGCGAAGGAGCTCGGCTACTGGGAGTCCGAGACCTGGGGCCCGATCCTCGAGGACCGCGACTCGCAGATCACCTTCTCGGCCCTCGGCCAGTCCGCGCCCGTCGAGGTCAAGCAGGCCTGGGACCCGGACGGCGAGAAGAAGAACACCCTCCGCGAGGCCGTGCAGGCCGTGCTCCCCGACCTCGAGGTGCGCTCCGGCGGCTCGACGTCGGTCGACATCACCCGCAAGGGCATCGACAAGGCGTACGGGATGAACAAGCTCACCGAGCTCACGGGCATCCCCCTCGACGACATGATCTTCGTCGGCGACCGCCTCGACCCGGACGGCAACGACTACCCCGTCAAGGCGATGGGCGTCGAGTGCTTCGCCGTCGAGGGCTGGCACGACACCGCCGCGTACCTCCGCTCCTACGGCCTGTAGGCCGCGCCCCGCGAGCCTCTGCCGCGGCGGGGGCGCTGCGGCAGGGCGGCGCCGGGCGGGCGTCGTTCAGCGGTCCTCGTTCAGCGAGCCGGCGGCGGTGCCGCCGAGGGCGAGCCGGAGCCGCTTGGGCAGTCCGGCGACGACGATCGCGTGGGACTCCTCGATCAGCTCCAGCACCAGCCCGGACTCCACCGCCCCGCCCGCATCGACGGTCACCCAGTGCTTCTTGTTCAGGTGGTACCCGGGCTCGATGCCCTCGACCCCCGCGACGAGGTGCACCACGTTCTCGGGCAGCGCCTTGACGCTCACGACGGGGCGCTCGAAGCGCTCCGACTCGAGCGCGAAGACCTTCCCGGCGACCTTCCACACCCGCGTGCCCGGGCCGAACGGGAAGCTCGCCTCCGCCCCCGCGAGCCCCTCGAGGAGCCGCCCTACCGCCGTGTCGTCCATCCGATCATCCTCCCGCACCCGACTGCGCCGGAGGCGGAACGCGCCCGCTCACCGGACCCGACCCGAGTCCCATCGGAGCGGCGCCCGTCGCCGCCGCTCCGGCGCCGAGGTCGGACGACGCGACGGCAGCGTCGGAGGAGCCGGAACGGAGCGGACGTCCTGATGGGTCGATGAGCGACTGCGGATGCGCCGGCGATCCTCCTCTCGCCGCCGGGGATCCGCGAACGAGCCCGCGCCCGGCCGAGGTGAGGCCGATCAGTCGGATCACGACGAGGCCGTGCAGCCGACGGAGACGCTGCACCTGAACGAGGAGGACGCCCTCGGGAGGCGGTCCTGCCCGTGCGCGCCTGGTGACGGAATCACGAAGGCCGCAGAGGCCGTCCTCCGATCGGCCTTGTAGGGGTTCCTCGGGCGGGAACGCGAGCGAGGAGACGCATCCGGGCAGCCGTCACCGGAGCGCCTCATCCGGCCGGACTCACGGCCCGATCGATCCGCCAGGAGAGAGAAGGAACACAAGCGAGAGACGGCTCTGCGCCTCACCTGTCGATCGATCATCTCTCTTGCGGCAGAACAGGGCGACCTCGGAGTGAGGCGGATAGTCGTTCCGCCGCCGTTTCGGAGCCTCTCTCATCTGTCTCGAGATCGTCGAACCCCGTTGCGTGGAATTACTTGGTGTGCAGTAGTCTCAGGCCTGCCGCGGGAAGGACAGCCCTCTCGCGAAATTAATCGTCGCGGAAAAACTCTCGGGACGCTGCGACATGAGCAGTGGATCTTCCGAGGGAACGTCTGCCGTCTACGGCTCAGGTCGTTCGTTGAAGATCCGCAGGCCATTCGTCCAACCAGAGAGGCATATTATGTCGAACACGTCCCCTTCTGATTCGCCCGTTCCGGCTCGCAATGCGGTTCCCGGCCGCCGGACCGTCCTGCAGGCGGCCGCATGGACCACTCCCGTCGTCGTCGCGGCGATCGGTGCGCCGCTCGCCGCCGCATCGGCCCCGGTGACCGTGCGCACGGTCGCTTTCGTCGACCAGGAGGGTGGCGATGCCACTACTTCCTACACGACGAGCAGCTGCAACCCGTTCAACGCCTACCTCCAGGTGAGCGATTCCGGAGTTCCGGCCGCCGCAGGCATCGCGGTGACGGTGACTCTGCCGACCGCGCTGCGCTGGTACGACGGCACGGCCACACCTCGCACGCTGTTCACGGGTGCCGGCGGAAGCCTCCTCCTGGAGGGCTTCAACGGTCTGCGTTTCGCCACCGCCGGAGTCAGCCAGACGGGCACCATCACGGCCACGACAGCAGGCGTGGTGAATCCGGCCCAGCCGACCGTTCCCGTGGCCGATGCGACCACCGCAGCGATCGTGACCGGCACCAGCGGCACCCGCACCTCGACCTTCCGCGGACGTCGCAACAATGTCGAGTCCGAGATGCCGGAAGCGGTCACCACTGTGGTCGATTTCGCAGTCGCGTGGACCGGCGTCGGTGACACGGCTGTGTCTGCGACCTACCTGAGCTACGTCGTCTCCCAGGACGGCGACGTCTACTCGCACACCGCCCCCTCCGGCGGCTTCTACGAGTGGGACACGACGACCCCCATCCGCATCGGCATGACCAGCATCGCGGCGGATGACGGTCTGATCATCGCCGGCGGCGACCGCGGAGCCCGCCTGTTCTCGGCCAGCGGCAGCACGGTGTACGACTGGGACGGCGTCGCGCTCGCGGCCGCGCCCGGAGGCCGCACTGTCCTCGACATCGCCGTGTCGTTCAGCGACGACAGCCTGTGGCGGGTGTCGCTCGTCGCGACCGACGGGACGGCATGGGAGGCGACGAAGACCATCGAGGCCGGAGCGTCTTGGTCGCCGTGGACGCAGGTCCTCGCCACAGTCACCGGGCTGCGTCAAGTCGCCGCCGACACCCAGGTCTTCGGCGCGACGCGTCGCATCTTCGCGACGACGGCCGCTGTGTTCGACCAGGACGGCACCCAGCTCACCGCACTTCCGGCCGGACGCACGGCGAAGGACCTCGGAGTCGAGATCGGCGGCAACTGGATCAACGTGATCGGTGACAACAATCAGTACTACCGCACCCCGTTGAGCAACCCCGGGACGTGGGACAGCAACAGCACCGGCAGCCCCGTCGTCACGATCACGAACGTCACCAGCGTGGCGTCGGCCTCGACGCCGAACATCGGCATCCGCGCGTTCTACGTGGCAGGCGCGGCACTCTGCGGCTGAGCTGATCACCAGGGGGCGCCCTGACGACGGCGCGCCCCCCGAGCAGGACTCGCGGGTCCGGTGACGTCCTCCCCTCGATCACCGAGGGAGGACGTCACCGGACCCGCTCGTGCGAGCGGATGCCTCGCTCACAGGACGACCGGCTCGGGCGGACGGGGACAGGGCCTCGATCCCCGGTCGCGCTCACCGGCCCGAACCCGACACGACCCGAGCGATCCGTGACGTCCTGAACGGAGAGCGGAAGCGCCCCGGGAAGCCGCGACACGGCTCGTCATCGGCTCCGAGCAGCTCCCCGTCGAGGCAGGATCGTCCGCCGGCGAGGCGCTCGCCCCCGGAGCGCCCGACCACGGGCGCCTGGCCGCGGCCGTGGCCGGAGCCGATGACCGCAGACGCATGCGCCGATCTCGGCTCCACGCCCAGGAGAACTCCGGCGCAGCACCTGTCCGTCTCGATGAGCACGAGTGTGCCGTCGTCGTTTCCGGCAGCGGAAGCGTCCTGCTCGTCCCTGCCGGCGACGACGTCCCCGCCGTCGGTGCCCGACGATCGTCCGCCGGTCTCCCCTCGCGAGCTCTCGCGGCGCCTCTCCCGAGTCTTCTCCTGCCGTTGCGCGTCACGCCCCATCGACAGCGGCGGGACGCCGCGACACCGCATCAGCACCGGACGCACGAGCGCCGACCGCGCGAGCCGAGAGACCTGAGCCGCCCGACGGATCCGACCCGCCGAACCACCTCGACTCCCCGTGCTCGGGACGTCTCCGCCGCCGACGTCCGAGCGGTCGTCGACGGCGCACAACGGAGGTCCGAGCGCGTCCTCATCGTCGGGGAATAGTCGGAATAGCCGAGAGCATCCCCTAGGAGGGGCCTTTGCGCGGAGCTTCGCTCAGGACGGAGGAGCACGACGCCCGACCACTACGCTGAGGGCAGGTCGCTTATGCGAGAGAACAGCGGTCAGTCGCAGACAGGGCTCACACGGTGAAACTGCAAACACCCACTTCCACGAAGAGCTCTTCCTCCGAGAAGGGCCAGAGCTCCTGGTCCCGAGCAGTGGCCAGAAAACTCGTCATCACCGATGTCCTCGTCATCGTGTTCTCGGTCTTCAGCAGTCAGTTCTTCTGGTTCGGAGTGGAGAGCCGAGAATTGTTCGTGGCCGGCCATCAGCCGGAGATCGCGGGCCTGCTCGCGAACTACTGGATCGTCTCCTCGGTGATCGTGGTGCTGTGGGCCGCCCTGTTGAAGTTCTACGCCACACGCGAAGACCGTGTCCTCGGCGGAGAGGTGACGGAGTACAAGCGCATCCTCGATGCGACGCTCCTGCTGTTCGCCGTGATCACGTGCGTCGCCTACCTCGGCCAGATCGGCTTCGCCCGCGGGTACATCATCACCGCGCTCCCGCTCGGCCTCGTCCTGCTCTGGCTCGGACGCGGAGCCTGGAGGGTGTGGCTGCGGCAGCAGCGGAGCGCGGGCCGGTACTCCTCGTCCGTCATCCTCGTCGGCTCGCCACGGAGCGTCGAGCACATCTACCGCGAGCTCGTCCGCGCCACCGGGGCCGGGTATCTCGTTGTCGGCGTGTGCATCCCCGAGGATCTGGCCAGCGATCGGGTGAGCGGGTGGGGGGTGCCTGTCTTCGAGAACATCACGGTGGATGCGGTGCCGGGCATCCTGAACCGGACCGGCGCCGATACCGTCATCATCACGAGCAGCGACCACCTGCCGCCCGAGCAGATCCGACAGTTGAGCTGGAGTCTCGAGCCGAGGCGCCAGCACCTGGTCATGGCGCCGAGCCTCACCGACATCAGCGGACCGAGGATCCACATGCGCCCGGTGGCGGGCCTTCCTCTCGTGCACATCGAGACACCTCGATTCGAGGGCAGCAAGCAGGCCCGCAAGCGTGCCCTCGACATCGTCGGATCGCTGAGCCTCATCGCCGTGCTGATGCCTCTCATCGCCTCGGTCGCACTGGCCGTCAAGCTGACGAGCTCGGGGCCCCTGTTCTATCGCCAGACGCGGATCGGCATCAACGGCAAGCCCTTCGGCATGATCAAGTTCCGCTCGATGGTGGTGAACGCTCATGATCAGCTCGCCGAGCTGCTCGCCGCTCAGGGAACGTCCGGAACACCACTGTTCAAGATCACCGACGACCCTCGCATCACACCGATCGGACGCTTCATGCGCAAGTACTCGATCGACGAGGTCCCTCAGCTCTTCAACGTGCTGAGAGGCGACATGTCGCTCGTCGGGCCGCGGCCGCAGGTGGCGGGAGAAGTCGAGCTCTACGACGAGGCCGCGCGCCGGCGCCTCAACGTCAAGCCGGGCATGACCGGGCTCTGGCAGGTCAGCGGGCGGTCGACGCTCTCCTGGGAGGACGCCATCCGACTGGATCTCTACTACGTGGAGAACTGGTCGTTCACCGGGGACCTCGCGCTGCTCGCGAGAACCGTGCAGGCCGTCGTCGCCCCCGGAGGCGGCGCCCACTGACGCATCGGGCCACCGCGCGAGCGGCCGGTCCTCACATCTCGGTGACGACCGCGTCGTCGATGCCGACCGTTCCCGCGGCGGGGTCGTTCAGGCCGACGGTCACGCGGAAATGCGACGCCCAGGACGGCGCCTGGCGATCCACGCCGGTCGCGGGCCTTACCCGGAACGGGAGTGCCGCGGCCATCGCCGCCATCGACTGCGTCGTCGAGGAGACGGGCTCCGAGCGGACGGTGACAGGGATGCCGCGGGCGTCACGACCGGAGACGGTGACGAAGGACTCCGAGACGATCATCGACCCGTTCGCAGCGGCCTGTCCGATGACGAGGTCGGCGGCGTAGACCCGCCCGGGTCTGCTGAGCACATCGAACGAGAGACTCGTCTGTCCGGTGCCTGTCTTCCGGACCAGGAGCCGCCCTGACACGACGGCGAGCGTGGCCGACGGGCTCGCACTCCGAGAGGTGGCGTCCGGAGTGTCCAGGTACGCGTCCGCGACCGTGCCCACATCGAAGGCTCCATCGACGAGCCGGTTCGCGGCGCGGTGGACGAGAACCGAGGTCGGCACGACGGAGGGCTCGTCCAGGATCGAGACGTCCGCCAACCGGACGAGTCCGGTCCCTCCGACGAGGTAGCCCGATGCCGGAGCGACGTTGCGGAAGGAGGTGCTCGTCACGACGATCCCGCCTCCCCAGCTCCTGTGAGCCGTCTCGAAGACTGTGGCCGCCGCCAGCGGGGCGGCGGCGGAGACCGTGCCGCCGTTGATGCTGATCCTGGCCGTCGTCGTCGCAGCGGTGGAGAACGCGCTGACCGTGCTCGAAGGGGTCAGGCGGACGGTCGCAGCGTGCAGCGTGACGGCACCCCCTGAAGCCTCGACCGCGCGATCGCATCCGCTGATGGCCAGCGACGTCGTGTGCAGCTCGCCACTGGTCGACGCGGAGGACAGTCCCGTCGTGCACGAGCGCACAGAACCGCCGACCATCGCGAGATTCGACCCAGGGGCAGTGCCGGCGACCAGGACGCCCGTGCCGCACTCCTCCACGGCCACGTGGAAGAGGCGCAGATGCTCGGCGCCGGGACCGAACCGGACACCCGTCTCGAATCCGATGATCTCCACTCCGTACAGTCCTGCGCCTCGGACGCCTGTCGCCGAGGACAGCTCGAGGCCGACGGATCCAGGAGCCGCTCGGCCGGGACCCGTGAGGCGCAGTCCGCGCAGGCTCACGCGCGTGTGCGGCGCATCATCGGAGGCCTCGGAGGCGGTGAGGACGAGCGCCGATCCCGACACCGCCGTCGCATCGACATCGCCTCCGGCGAACTCCATCGACACACGCGAGAGGTCGATCGTCAAGGGTGCTGTCAGCACGACGGGCTCGGAGACGACCAGGAAGGACTCGGTCGCGAGAGCGTGAGCCGCGTCGAGAGCGGCCCGGAGCCGCTGCTCAGCAGTCGCTCCCGGGAACTCGGTCGAGTCCCGGAAGCCGTCCAGCCGTGCGTCCGGGAAGGCGTTGGCCGCTGTCGCCGGGGGGGCCGTCGCCACCGCCGTCACGGCGCCCGCGCCCGCTGCCGCCGTCAGGCTCAGAAGCGCCCGTCGTCCTCGATCCCGCGATGATGCTCCCATTCCCGAACAGTACGGAGGAAAGGCCGCCGTCACGACCGCCGTTCACACCCCCCGCACGGCGCACACTGCTGCACGATGTCTCACCTTCAGCGCGAGGGCAGCCGGTGGACCACGTCTGCTGTGCTCAGCTCCAGGAGGAAACTGAGCACGTCCTCCTCGAGGACCTCTCGGGGGACGCCGAACTCGTCGGCGAGCCCCGCGAGGATCTCGACGGTCGTGGACGGATGCTCGAGCCTTCTCCAGATCGCGTGCGCCGTGCCCTTCAGCACGAGGGGCACGGGAAACGGCGACAACAGGTTCAGCAGCACCGCCTGCGCGTCGTCCTCGACGAAGGCCAGCTGATCGGATCGCGCCCACACGGCGTGATCCAGAGCTCCCGGATCGACGGTGGTCACGAGTGGGTCGCATTCTCTCGGCGACGGCGTCGACGATCGGCGGCGAGCGAGCGCACGAGCCCGAGGAACGCCCGCAGATCTGACAACGACGGCCGATCGAAGCGGACCATCCCCGTCTCCGCAGCCCTCCGGCGCGCCCGGCGTGTGAGACCGATCACGGTCGTCAGCGCGGACACGATCAGCACGATGCGCCGCTTCCCTGTGGCCTCGACGAAGGCGAGCGCCCAGTGATAGCTGGACCGCCCCGTTCCGGCCACCCGCAGATCCCACAACCGGCGCTCGTGCACGGCCAGGTCGTCCGGCACGTCCAGCCCGAGGGCGTGGAGCACCGGGCGGAGGGGGTAGGCGCTGCGGGTGCTCTCGACGAGCAGGAGCAGCGCCTCCCGGTCCGATTCGCTCGCGCCCCTGAGGAACCCGATGACCGACTCGAGCTCGGACGTGCTCCGGGCAAGGAGGGGATCCTTCAGCGCGTGGAGCGCGACGACGACCGCGCCCGCGACCGGGGAGGGCACAGCGACCCTCCTGTGCGCGATCGTCACGGTCCGGTGCGACGTCCACAGCACGTCGAGGACCTCCTCCGGCTCTGCGAAGAATCCGGGGTAGCGGTCGTGCACGTCGATGTCGCAGGTCCACTGCGGATGGAACAGGGTCACGGAGTGCACCGGGTACGCGCGCGGGGCCGGGCGGTCGGGCCGGGGGATCCATCCGCGCTCGGCCAGCAGGTCGACGAGGCGCTGGACGTCCGCCGGGTGGACGAGCACGTCGACATCGCTGGACACGCGTCTCGTGCGGATGCCCTGTGCATGGGCGGTGGGCCCCTTGATGAACAGGGTGCGGAGCCCGTGCGTGGAGGAGAGGTGCGCGGTGAGGGCGTGTGCGAGGTGTACCGCATCATCGAGGGAGAGCTCGGTCGTCGCGGGTGCGGAGCTCACCGTCGATCCGACAACTGCCGGTGCCGACCGGTGGACGGCGCCGGACGCACCGCCATGGATCGCGACACCGCCGCTGCCCGTCGCTCCGAGTCGAGGCCGGACCGGGCGATCGAGGTCGTCGCCGGCAGCGGCTCGGAGGCGAGCGATGCGGCGTACGCCAGCGCGATCCACACGGTCAAGGCGGTCCACGCGGGGGCGGAGGCCAGAGCGACGGCGAGGAAGACCCCCAGACCCAGTGCCGTCCCGTTGCGCCGATATCCCCGCACGATCAGCATCACGAGGAGGACGGCGAAGAGGGCCAGGGCGATCACTCCGGTCTCGGCAGCGAGCTGGGCGTAGACGTTGTTCGCGAGACCGCGAGAGGCGCCGTTCGAGGTGAGCCCCGCCACCGCCTGGGAGTAGTCGGTCCTCCACACGCCGAACCGGCCGGGTCCGACTCCGAACAGCGGATTGTCCGCGGCCATGGTGAAGCCCGTGCTCGACGACTGGGATCGGACGTTCAGCGAGCGGGTGCCGACGTCGACGGCGCCTGTGCCCAGTCCGAGCTTCGAGAGCTGCGCGAGGACGAAGCGCTGCAGGGCGGGAACGAGCAGGACGATCACCGCGCCCAGCGCGCCGACGCTGAAGATCTGCACTCCCACTCCCCGCTGGGGGCGGAGCGTCGCCGTGAGGACCGCCGCAGAGACGGTCGCGATCAGTGCCGACGTCGACTGCGAGTAGACGAGGCAGGCGACGGCGGCGGCGATTCCGATGCGGTCGCGACGGCGCAGGCAGGCGAACAGCGCGATCCCGGCGAAGAAACCGAGGTAGTTCCCCTCGAGGAACGGGCCGTTCCTCGGCAGGCTGACGCCGAAGGTCGCCCCCATCTGAATCGTCGAGTTGAGGAGAGCGGGCAGCGGGACCCCGGCGAGGTGGAGGGCCAGCTGGATCGCGCAGAAGACGAAAGCGAGGCGGACGGCGATCGAGAGAGCCCGCTCCATGTCCTGGAATCCCAGTCGGTGGCCGACGTACCACCAGACCGCGAGGGCCAGCAGAGCGTATCCGCAGTAGAGGATCATGTCGTTGGTGAAGCCCAGGTCATAGCCGTAGGCGGCTGGAACCTCGGGTTGCTTGAACAGGAATGCCCAGATCGTCGCCAGAACGACCAGCGCACCGAGCCCCAGCACGATCTCCCGTCCCACCGGCGTGTACCGGTCCTTCTGGACGGTGATCACGGAGAAGCCGATGGCCAGGATGACGGCGATCTCGGTGATCTTCAGCGGAGAGCCGACCTGAATGGTGAGCGCCTGCTGGAACGGCATGAAGACGATGGCGAGGAACAGAAGCCGCTGGACGACATCCAGACGCGCCGCGCCCTCTCGCGTCGTCGCGGTCGCAGCGCCCCCTCGAGCCATCGCGCGCCTCATCTCCGACGTGATCGATCATCGATCGTCTCCTGCAGCAGCTCCGTTCAGCTCTGTAGGACTACAGACTAACCACGGTCCCGGTCCCCCGGAGGTGGTCCCCTTTCGACCTCATACCGTCGGCCGGGAGCACATAGGATCGCTCACGGAGTCATGCCGACGGACCGCGTGGTCGGTGAGGGATCCTGTCCGATGGACATCGACAGGGACCGGAGCCTTCCACGGCTCGGCCAAGCCGGAAGGGCGCGAACGGTTGACAAGCGGATCCACACTCGCTGAGGACTGGCGCGAAGGCGAGCGCACGATCGTGCACGTGACGGAGAGCTTCGGCGCAGGTACCGCGTCGGCGATCAGCGACTACGTAGCGGCCACGCCCGCCTTCCAGCACAGGCTCGTGTATTCACCGCGGGAGGACTCTCCGGTACCGGAGAGCGCCTTCGCGTCGTTCGCAGGCGTGACGGCGCTGCCGACAGGGCACGTCGCCCGAGTCCGCGCTCTGCGAACGGTTCTGGCCGGAATGCCGGGCGCTGTCGTGCACGCGCACTCCAGCTTCGGCGGAGCGTACGCGCGCCTCGCGGTCCGGGCGGGCCGGCGACGTCCGATCGTCTACACGCCGCACTGCTACGGCTTCGAGCGCCGAGACCTCCCGCTGCCCGCCCGGGCGGCGTTCCGGGTCTTCGAGGGCGTCCTCGCCTTCAACACCACCGTGTTCGCCGCCTGCTCAGCTCGCGAGGCCCGTCTGAGCCGGTGGCCGTTCAGCCGGGCGGAGGTCGTGCACGTCCCCAACTCGGTGCCCGCCTCGCTCCCGCCCGCCACTCGCCCCGGCGGGCCGAGGCCTCTCCGCCTCGTCGGCGCCGGTCGGCTCTCGACGCACAAGGATCCCCGATTCTTCGCCGAGGCCGTGGAGGCCGTGCGCGCCGCCGGCCATTCCGTCGACGCGACGTGGATCGGCGGAGGCGAGGGGCGTCACCGCACCGCCCTCGACCAGGCCGGCGTCCACGTCACCGGCTGGCTCAGCCGCGACGAGGCGCTCCGCCGACTGGGCGATGCCGACGTGTACCTGCACAGCGCGCAGTGGGAGGGGATGCCGATGGCCGTTCTGGAGGCGCACGGCATGGGGCTGGCCCTCGTCGTGCGGGACATCCCCGCCTTCGATCGCCTCGGCCTGCCCCTGGTCGCGCACTCCCCCCACGATGTGGCGTCGTACTGGGGCGATCTGGAGGACCCGGCGGCCCGTTCCCGTCTCGTCGCCGCCGCCGAGCACGCCCTCGCCCTGAACACCGTGCAGCACCAGTCGCAGATGCTCGAGCGGCTCTACCTCGGCCTGCTGCCGACCGCCCCTCGGAGGAGGAAGCCATGACGACAGTGCTCGTCTCCGCCCGTGTCCTCGACAGACAGGTCGGCGGCAACACCCGATACGCCCGCACCGTCTACAGCGGGCTCGCCGGACACGGCGTGCAGCACGTGCTGTCCCGACCTCCGATCGAGGGGGGCCGAGCCCGCAGCGCCGTCTACGGCGCTTATGAGGGACTCGTGCTGCCGAGGCTCCGCCCCTCCGGGATCGACGTCCTCCACTTCCCCGCGGACACGGGGCCGCTGGTTCCGAGCCGCCTCCCGATCGTCGGCACGATCCACGGGCTGGCGACACTCCACGTGGACGATGTGCGCAGCCGGAGCTCCGACCGGTTGTGGCGCCTGCGCGTCGCGCGTCTCGCAGCACTCTCGACCACGATCATCACGGTCTCCGATTCCTCCGCCCGGGACATCGCGACTGTCGCACCCGACGCCGCCGGGAAGATCGTCACCATCCCGCACGGGATCGACCACGACACGTTCAACACCCGCTCCACCGACCAGGACTCCGTCGCGCTCGACGAGCTGGGGATCGACGGCCCGTACTTCCTCTACGCGGGCAACCTCGACCCCCGCAAGAACATCATCGAGCTGTGCCGAGCCGCCTCGAAGGTCTTCGACGAGACGGGGGTGCCGCTCCTGGTGTCCGGCGCTCCGGCGTGGGAGAGCGACGCGATCCTCGAGGCGGTCCGCGGAACCCGCGGCGTGCGCTACCTCGGCCGCGTACCGGATGAGGCGCTCGTCCCGCTGCTCCGGGGAGCGCTCGCCTTCTGCTTCCCCTCCACCTACGAGGGCTTCGGCTTCCCGGTCGTCGAGGCCATGGCGTGCGGCGTTCCCGTCATCTGCAGCGATCGCGGGTCGCTCGCCGAGGTGGCGGGCGGCGCGGCGCTGACGCTCACCGACATCGGCGCGACGGCGATCGCCGATCACATGCGCGAGATCGTCGCCGATCCGTCCCTCCGCAACGACCTGCGGAGCCGGGGTCTGATCAACGCTCGACGATTCCAGTGGTCGGACTCCATCGCAGCGCATGCTCGCGTCTTCGAGGAGGCCGCACGATGAGGGTCACGATCGTCCACGCGTACAGCACCACCAACTCCGGCGACGGCCTGCTGGTCGAGGAGGCGCGGGAGCTGGTCCTGTCGGCCCTGCCGACGGCGGAGATCACGCTCGTCGCCCTCGACCCCGCGAGCTTCGACGACGAGCTCTACGAGCGTGTCCTGCACCCCCTCACCGGCCATGCCGGCAGCATCGGCAGCCTCGAGACGCTGCGACGCGGCGGGGTCGCGCTGCTCTCCGGCCGCCGGAGCGCCGGCTACGCGCGGGCGATCGCCGGGTCCGACCTCGTCGTCGGCGTCGGGGGCGGCTACCTCCGCACCAAGAATCCCGTCGAAGTCGTCAAGATGATGTGCACCAACTTCGTCCAGATGCCCCGGCGCGGCGACCGCGTTCCGTTCGTCTACCTTCCGCAGAGCATCGGGCCGCTCAATCTCGGGACCCGCCGTGTGATCGCGGCGCGACTGGCCCGCGCCGTCGGGGTCTTCGCCCGGGACGACCGCTCCGTCGAGGAGCTGTCCGGCCTCGCGAACGTGCACCGCGCTCCCGACATGGCCCTTCTGGGCCTCCCCGACGAGTTCGATCCGAGGACCGTCGTGCGGGCCGGAGCTCCCGGGCCCGTCGGGATCGTCGCCCGCGCGCTGTCCTCGAGCCGGTCGCGACGTGCCGCCTACGAGTCGCGGATCGACGCCCTCGCGCGCGATGCGGAGTCGGAGCTGCTCGCTCAAGCCACCGCTCGCGGCAACAACGATCCGCAGTTCTACGAGCGGCTCGGCCACGAAGGGCCTTTCCGCCTGCTCCGCGACGCGGTCGGCAGCGGAGTCGCGGATCGGCCGGCGGTCGTGGTCTCGGTCCGGCTGCACGGCAGCATCCAGACCATCCGCAGCGGCGTTCCGAGTGTCCATCTGAGCTACGAGCGGAAGGGCTGGGGTGCCTACGACGACCTCGGGATCGACCGGTTCGTGCACAACGCCTTCGACGCCGATCTCTCGCTCATCCGCGACCAGATCGCTGAGCTGCGGGAGGACCCGTCCGACTACTGGAGGCGCGTCGGAGACTCCGTGTCGGCGCTGCGGATGCAGCGAGGACGACTCGTCGACCTCCTCGTCGACGCCTCCGGACCGGTCGGGCGCCCGTGAAGATCGTCTTCGCGAGCCACACCGCCGAGGTCGGGGTCTTCCGAGTGGGGAGCCACCACCTGGCTCGCGAGCTCTCGCGCCTCGGGAACACGGTGACGCACGTCTCGACGCCGTCCTCGCTCCTGCACGCGGGGCGCCTGCGGGACGCCACCGTGCGGGCCCGCTTCGGTCTTGCGCTGCGAGGTCCACGCACGGACGCGGCGGGCGTCGTGCACGCCGAACCGCTCACCGTCGCCCCACTGGGATCGCTCCCGGCGCGGATGCGGACGCCGTCTCTGCGGGTGCCGCTGCGGCCCTGGCGGGCGCCCAGTGGGGCGATGCGTCCTGATGTCCTCATCGTGGACCAGCCCCTGATGGGCGTGCCGCTCCTCGAGCTCCTGCAGCCGAAGCGTGTCGTCTACCGGCCCACGGACGCTCATTTCGAACCGGGGATGCGGGCGGCGGAGATCGAGCTCCTCGAGCGGGCGGACGCTCTCGTCGCCACGTCGGAGCCGGTGCTGCGCGCGGTCTCCGAGGGAGTGGCCGCGCCGGAGCGCACGCTGGTCCTCGAGAACGGAGTCGAGTACGAGCGGTTCCACGGTCTCGGTGCCGAGCGTGCGGGAGTCGTCTACCTCGGGGCGCTCGACCGCCGCTTCGACTGGGGAGGAGTCCGGATGCTCGCCTCGGCGTTCCCTGACGTCCCCTTCCGACTCGCCGGTCCGCTCCCGAAGAACGTGGAGACGCTGCCCGCGAACGTGGAGCTGCTCGGCGCCGTGCCCTACTCCCGGGCGCCCGCGCTGCTGAAGAGCGCCCGCGTCGGGCTGCTACCGCTCTCGGACGACCCGGGCAACGCGGGTCGCAGCCCGATGAAGTACTTCGAGTACCTCGCCGCCGGCCTCAGGATCGTCTCGTCCGCCTCCCCTGCACTGCGAGCCCGCTCCGCCCCCGGCGTCTGGCTCTACGACGACCCTGCGGGCGCAGAGAACGGGCTGCGGTCCGCGCTGGAGGCTGCGGCGTCGGGACCCAACCGGGAGGGCTCGGTCTACGCGGAGCAGTACGGCTGGCACCGTCGCGCCGCCGACCTCGCACAGCTGCTCGACGCGGTGCTGGCGGCACCGCGCCGAGTGCGGCGCTGACGGCCCGTCCTCAGCGCCGCCAGCGGTCGATCGGGAAGGCGTCCAGCAGGGGCGCCTGATCCCACGCAGCCAGCGGGCGTCTAGGAGTGCAGCCGGATCCGCGTCGCGTGAGCCACGGCGGAGTCGAGATCATCGAAGAGGGTGTACTCCGACCCGGTCCGTCCTGTCCCCTCGAAGTAGCCCTGGTACGTGAACCGCGGCTCGGCGCTGAACGCCTCATTCGACTCCCTGCGGCTCGTTCATCGATTCAGCTCGGAATGCCGGAGGAAGCGGGGGTCTGCGCGGAGGCGAGCGAGCGTCGCCGCTCTCCTCCCCTTCCCGCCTCGTCCTCGACCTCGGCCTGCAGCGACGAGCGCCTCGTACACGGCGCCGTGCAGCGCTCCCACGAGGGAACGCTCGCGCTTGGACAGGTCGGGTCGCTCCCTCTCTCCGTGCCGGCGCGCTCGCTCGAGGCCCGCCTCCAACGCTGCCGGCGACACGGGGCCGTCGAACAGCTCCACCCAGCCGCTCCCGACCTCCGCGGCGAGGGCCCGCGTCGATCCGGTCGCCGGGACCAGGATCGTCTTCCGCGCGCCGAGGGCGAGCAGCGCGGCTCCGGAGTTGTAGAGGTACTTGTACGGCAGGGTGACGAGGTCCGCGCCTGCCAGGAGCTCGTCCAGCTCGGCGTCGTCGATGTGGCCGAGCCGCAGGTGGACGCGACCGTCGGCTCCGACCGCTCTGCGCACCTCGTCGGCGTACTCGGGGACAGCGGCCGCGCCGGCGATGACGAGTTCGCCGTCGGTGAGTGCGCTGAAGGCCGCGATCAGCTCCTCGAGTCCCTTGTAGGGCCGGATCTGCCCGAAGAACAGGATGCGCCGACCCGCTTCACGGGGGCCCGGGACAGAGGCCGCCTCCGGATAGGCGCCGTGCAGGACGACGACTCCCCGGTCCAGGTCGTTCTCGTCGGACTCGTTCAGATAGATGCGGACGTCCGTGAGCCGGTCCAGCCAGCGCGCGAGGAGAGTCTCGACGGCACTGCCCGATTCGTGCGGTCGGAGGTTGTGCATCGTCACGACGACCGGCGTCCCCGACGCGATCAGCCGGGCGATGAGCCCGAAGGCGAGGGCGGACTTCAGCCAGCGGCGCGGGCCGCGCGGGGCACGGAAGAGGTACTCCGGCCAGTGCACGTGGAAGACGTCGTAGCGCCCGAGAAGGGCACGTCGCCAGGTGAACGCGACCGGTTCCACCGACGCCGGGAACGAACCGACGAGCAGCTCGATGTAGGGGTTGCTCGAGCCGGAGAAGTCCTTCACGGAGAAGAGCGCCCGGATCATTCGCGTGCTTCTCCTTCGTTTGTCTCTTCGGCGGACCGCCCCGGGCACCACGAGACGACCTGGGAGAGGGCACCACGGCCTGTGATCGGACCGCGACACGCCCGCTTCGGCGACGGAGCGGACGACCTCGGCCGGCGAGGGATGGTCTGACGCTACCAGTCGGGTTTCTCGAGGTCCGTCACCCGCCGCCCCCGTCAGAGTTCGGTGATGACGATCTCCGAGAAGCGAGTCACTCCTGCTGTCACCGATCCGAAGGTGAACCGCAGCCGGAAGTGCGTCGCCCACGCAGGAGCGACCCGGTTCCAGGTCGTCTGCTGATAGGTCTTGCGGAAGGGAGCCTGCGCGTTCGCGCCGGCGAGGTCGAGATTCGACACCGGGCGAGCGCTGCTCCGAGCGACGATCGGGATCCCCGACGAGGACACGCCGGTCACGGCGACGAAGGATTCGGACACGTACATCGTGCCCGTCGACGTGGATCCCGCGATGGTGAAGTCGACGCCGTACAGCAGCCCCGCTGTGACGGGGACGTCGATGGAGACCGCCGGACCGGGACCGCCGGCCACTCGGGTCATCAGCAGCTGGTTGCCGCTGGTGGTCAGCGTCATGGACGGGCTGGTGGTGCGGCTCGTCGCGTCGGCGCCGTTGAGGAACGCGTCGACGGGCGCTGCGAGAGAGAAGTTCCCGTCGACGAGCTTGTTCGCCGCCTTCGAATGCAGAATCGACCCCTGCCCCGAACCGCTGCCGTTCCCGTCCGAGGTGACGTGCTGGCTGATGCGGACCTTCGCAGTGCCACCGGCGAGATATCCCGATTTCATCTGCGTATTGAACATCGACAGTTGATGGACCTGGATTCCGCCGCCCCACCCTCCTGCAATGGTCTCGAAGAGGTAGTTGGCCACCGGGACCTGATGGAAGAAGAGGTGTCCGCCTGAGATCGAGATCTGCGCAGCTGTACTCGACCCGGTGACGAACTGCGAGAGCGTGGAGTTCGCGCCGCTCTCGTTGATCTCGATATGCGGCTGGTGCAGGATCACCCGACCCGCGTCGACCTTCACGGCCTGCACGCAGAAGTCGATCGACGTCGAGACGAAGTGCAGCTCGCCGTTCGGGTTGGCGTTGTAGACGCCGAGGGTGCTGGTGCCGATACCACCGCCGATGAACTTGATGTTCTCGCCGTAGTTGACTCTGCCTGCGGGCATGGAAACGGCCGTCCTGCAGCGGAAGATGTGGAAGTTGTAGAAGCTGATCAGGAACGCATCGTTCTCGAAGGACACGCCGGTCCCGAAGCCCGAGATCTCCAGGCCCCAGAGTCCGAGCCCGCGCGTGGTGGCGGCAGTCGTGCTGTCGGTGTTGAACAGGATTCCGGTGCTGGCCGTCGCGGACGCTCCCGGCCCCAGCAGACGGAGTCCGGTGATCGCCGCCCTGTTGTTGGGGTAGCCGGACGTGGCACTGCCGATCACCGTGAGAGCAGGACCGCTGGTGATGGCGGTCGCATTCAGCGGACCGCAGGTGAACTCGAGCGAGATGTACGAGGAGTCGATCACGAGGGTGCGCGTGATCTTGAAGCTCTTCGAGATCGTCAACGTGACCTCTTGGCGAGCGGCGACGAAATAGTCGATCGCGGCGCGGAGCTTGTCCTCGTCAGTGGTCCCGGCAAATTCGAGGTAGTTGTGGATTCCGTTGACGCGGGTCGCAGGTATAGTCTCGTCCGCGGCTTCCGCGGCGGGTGCAGCGACGACGACGGCCGCGGCCGCGGCCCCTCCGTAGCGGAGGAACGTGCGGCGGGATCCGGGTCCTGTTTCGAGAGTCGTCGTCATCTCCTCATGCTCGGATCATCCCGCCATCGGCTGTCGACGGCCGCACCCCCCGACCGCGGAGGGAAGCAGAGGAGACTCTGTCGTTTTCCTGGAACGACGACGCGGATCCATGGTTCCGCCCCTAGAAGGGGGGCCCAAGGGGCGGATCCTTCTTCACGAGCGGCCGCTCTCACAGGATTGCAGGATCAGCAGCTTGCCGAACGCCAGCACCTGGTAGACCACCGCCAGAGTCCACTCGCTCACCCGCCGCGGCTCGTCGACCGAGCCGACCGAGAACGGTGTGCGCAGGCAGCGAGACGCGATCGTGCGGACCCGGGTCACATGCGGAGTGGAGGTCATCAGTGCCACCGAGGTCCAGTCGTACTCCGAGGAGAGCGTGTTCAGCTCGGAGATCTCACCGCCCGTAGTGAACGGGGAGGGAGTGAAGCAGACGACTCTGACCTCCTCGCCGGCATCGCATTCGGCTCGGGCGAACGAACCGTTCTCCAGGCGCGGAGTCGAGAGCACGAGGGTGACATCCCGGTGCTCCTCGAGCAGAGCGAGCGCACGGCCGACCCTGCGATCAGTAGCAGGACCCAGCACCACGAGCGCATCGGCTCCCCCCACGGGATCGAGAACTGGGCGGACGAAGAGGGGCACCGCCACCGCGGCGAGCAGTGCGACGGCGAGGAGGACGGCGAGCCACGTGCGCCAGAGAATCCGCAGTGAGCGTGCGGCGGATCGATTCGGGACGACTCGTCGGAGGATCGTGCCGACCAGCGCCCCGACCGCCGTGCCCGCGAGAACCGAGAGGAGGCCGTACAGCACGCCACCGACCGACGGCGGAGTGACGATCATCTCGACGGTCGACGCCCCCTCGAGCAGCGCGAGCACTCCGAGTGCGGGGACGAAGGGTCGACGGCTGCTCGCCGCCACCAGCGCGGCTGCCGCCGCTGCAGCCGGTGAGGCGAGAGCGCAGACTGCGATCCCTTCTCCACCCAGGGCGTGGACGAGACCAGTCGGATCATGGGAGCGGGCGATCCGGACGAACTGCCGCGAGGAGTCCGATCCGAAGGGATCGGCGCAGACGAGCAGGAGCAGAAAGGCGAGGACCGCCGTGGTCCCGGCGACCCGCAGGCGCCACCGGCTCACCGGAGCCTCCCCGGCCGACCGTGTCACGCCCAGCAGCCCGCCTCCGCGGACGCGAGGCGATCGCGCTCGCGTACGCGCCTGAGGACGGGAAGGACGGGGAGGTCCGAGAAGAGCGTCACAGGAGCGAACACTACCCAGGGGAAGGGACGAGGAGGACCTGAGCGGTCGGGCTTCCGCCGGATCCTCGCCGGCGGGTGGCACGCCGACAGGAGACGATGCGCAGGACTGCGGGTGGACGGGATCGCGACTCCGCCTCAAGCCCTCCGGGCCGGCCTCCGAGCCCGACGCCCCCGGGACCGCGTCCCCGGCGCCGCCTAGTCGTTGCCGAGGATGACGATGGCGGCAGTGGGGGGAAGCGCGTCCTCGTGATAGCGCTCGATCTCGTCGATGGCGATCGGGTCGGCCTGCTGGAGGAACTGGGTGAGGCGGGTGACCTCCTCGGTCTCGCCGATCGAGTCGGCGGCGCGGCGGAGGGCGTAGAGGGAGAGCAGGAATCCGCGGTTGGGTCCGTGACGCCAGGGGATGGGGCCCTGGCCGCGCCAGCCGGCTCCGCGGAGGAGGTCGAGGCCGCGGTGGTAGCCGACGCGGGCGTAGGCGTAGGAGGGGAGGGCCGCGTCGATGCCCCAGACGCTGTCGGCGAGCAGTGCCCAGGCCAGCGGGGAGCGCGGGTGGGCGGCGGCGAGGGCGGCGAATTCGACGGCTCCCGGGTTCGCGTGCTTCGCGAGGGCCGCGGTGACCGCGGGCTCGTCGGGGAGGAGGGTCGGTTCGGGGCCCAGCAGGTTCTCGCCACTCATGCCTCCCAGGCTATCCCGCTCGCGGCTGTGCGGGTCCGGGGTCCGGCCGTCCGGCGCACGGCGGTCGTCCCTCCACAGGGGCATCAGCGGAGGGAGCCGGGCGGTTCGCCGGTCGTCGCCGTCGTGCGCGGGGGTGCCGCCGATAGCATCGACCCATGGCGACGAACCGCAGTGAAGTCGAGGCCTGGCTCACGGACATGGACGGCGTGCTGGTGCACGAGAACAAGGCGCTCCCCGGCGCGCCCGAGCTGATCCAGGAGTGGACCGATTCGGGCACGCCGTTCCTGGTGCTGACGAACAACTCGATCTTCACGCCGCGGGATCTGGCGGCGCGGCTGCGCGGGTCGGGGCTGCACGTGCCGGAGGAGCGGATCTGGACGAGCGCTCTGGCGACGGCGGACTTCTGCGCGTCGCAGAAGCCGGGCGGGAGCGCGTTCGTGATCGGCGAGGCGGGGATCACCACCGCGCTGCACGAGGCGGGCTT
The DNA here is from genome assembly GCF_002932235.1 of Rathayibacter sp. AY1E3. NCBI lineage: Bacteria > Bacillati > Actinomycetota > Actinomycetes > Micrococcales > Microbacteriaceae > Rathayibacter > Rathayibacter sp. AY1E3. Next base: position 291,340 of record NZ_PSVN01000001.1, on the reverse strand, counting down.
CATCATGACGGAGACGGCGCCGGACTACGTGGTCGTGGGCGAGACCCGCAACTACAGCTTCGAGGCGATCACGAAGGCGATCCGCCTGATCGTCGCGGGTGCGCGCTTCATCGTCACCAATCCCGATGCGACGGGGCCGAGCGCCGAGGGCGTGCTCCCGGCGACGGGAGCTATCGCGGCGCTCATCACGAAGGCGACGGGCAAGGATCCGTACGTCGTCGGCAAGCCGAACCCGATGATGTTCCGCTCGGCGATGAACAAGATCGGCGCGCACAGCGAGAACACCGGGATGATCGGCGACCGGATGGACACCGACATCGTCGCGGGCATCGAGGCGGGCCTGCACACCGTGCTGGTGCTGACGGGGATCAGCGACGAGGCCGAGATCGAGCGCTATCCGTTCCGCCCGGACGAGGTGCTGAGCGGGGTGCACGAGCTCCTGTCGTCGGAGCCGCTGGAGTCGGAGTTCCCGCCGGATTCGGCGGTCTGAGTCCCGGCGGCCCGGCAGTGGGTCGGGCGCCGGTTCCTGACACGGCACCGCGGCTCGCGGGGGTCAGAAGCGGACGTGCTGCAGCACCCAGGCGTGCATCGCGACGGCTGCCGCCGCCGAGGCGTTGATCGACCGGGTCGAGCCGAACTGCGAGATCTCGAGCACGGCCTCCGAGGCGGCGATCGCCTCCTCCGAGAGGCCGGGTCCCTCCTGCCCGAACAGCAGGAGGCAGCGCTCGGGGAGCCGGTAGGTCTCGAGCGGAACGCAGCCGGGGACGTTGTCGACGGCGAGGAGGGGCACGTCCGCCTCCGCGGCCCACTGCACGAGGTCGGCCACCGTCTCGTGGTGCTGGACGTGCTGGTAGCGGTCGGTGACCATCGCGCCGCGCTTGTTCCACCGCCGCCGGCCGACGATGTGGACGCCCTCCGCGCCGAACGCGTTGGCGCTGCGGACGATCGAGCCGATGTTCATGTCGTGCTGCCAGTTCTCGATCGCGACGTGGAACGGGTGCCGCGTGCGGTCGAGCTCCGCGACGATCGCGTCCATCCGCCAGTAGCGGAAGCGGTCGACCACGTTGCGCGCGTCGCCGCGCTCCAGCAGCTCCGGGTCGAGGCGGTCGTCCTCGGGCCGCTCGCCCTGCCAGGGGCCGACGCCGTTCGTGGTGAGCTCCACGGAGGCGGTGGGTCCGGTCGCGGGGGTCGCCTCGTTCTCCTGCACGACGAGCGATCCTACTGGGCGCTCCGCGGCTCGGCCGGGTGCACCGGGCCGGTGCCCGGCGGCATCCTCCGAGGCCCGAGCGACGGCGCGCGTCAGGCCGCGGGGGTGCCGGCGAGGGAGCCGGTCAGCTCGCCGCCGCCCGCCCGGTCGACGAAGCAGTAGTAGCTGCGCTCGCCCGCGTCCCACTGCTCCTGGGTGACGGGGAACGCACCGGCGACCTGCACGTCGCCGTAGGTCTCGGCCGCGGCGACGTCCACGACGCCCTGCGCCTGGCAGAGCGAGGAGACGGTGACGGCCAGGGCGTCCTGGCCGGGGAACGCCGCGTCGGTCAGCTCCGCGGTGGAGACGAGCTGGGCGGAGTGGGCCCCCGCGCAGTCCACGACGGTGAACTCCTCCGCCCAGACGGAGTCGAAGGGCTCGACGCACTCGCCGCCGAGGAGCGCGCTCCAGGCCCAGGTGCCGACGGGCAGCGGTCCGACGGTCGGGAGGGTCGCGGTCGGCGTGGGCGAGGGGGTCGGCTCCGCCGTGGGCGTCTCGCTGACGACCGGGACGGCCTGCGGCTCTGCTCGGCCGCCGGCGCTCCCGACGGCGATGCCGATCGCGAAGAGCCCGGCGAGGAGGATCACCGCACCCGCCGCGATCAGGCCGATCAGGAGCCGGCGTCGGCTGAGCGTGCGCCACGCGGGCGCTGCAGCGGGCGCCGAGTCGCGTTCGCGGCTCTCGGGTCGGGACCGGGCGGAGCGGCGCTTCCGCGGCGGAGCGGCGTTGACGTGGGCGGCCGCGGGAGCGGTACGGAAGGGCGCGGGCTCGGCGCGGTCGGCGGGCTCGGCGGCCGGCTCGAGGTTCCACGAGTAGGCGCCGGCGGTGTCGCGCCACAGCTCCTCGTCGCCGCCGTCCTCGTCGGGCTCGTCATGCGGAGCGACGACCTGCTCCCAGACGGGCGGCTGGTCCCAGTCCCCGCGCGGGTCGGGCCACTCGTAGACGGCGGGCGGAGTCGGCTCGCGCGGAGTCGGCGGGGTGGCGCCGACCGGGCGTCCGTCGGCGGGGGAGGGGACGCCGGAGCGGCCCGCCGGGTCGACGTCGGTCGAGGATCCGGCATCGGGCTCGTTGTCCGGCCGGTGGGCACTGCGCAGTCCGGCGGGGGCGGTCGGCAGGTCGGCGGGAGGGTCGGTGTGCGGCAGGACCGGGCGCACGGAGTCCGCCCCGCGGCGGTGCACCTCGGTGCGGCCGGCAACGGCGGAGGCGTCGGAGCCGGAGCCGGAGCCGTCGGCATCGTCGTCGCGGAGGGGAGCGAAGAACGCGTCGAAGGCGTCCTCGTCGGACACGTCCGCGTCGGAGGCACTCGTGTCGCGGGCAGGCGTCCCACCGGCACCGGTCTCGCGGGCACCCGTCTCGCTGGCACTCGCCTCACGGGCACCCGTCTCGGGCGCTCCCATGGCGCGGGCTCCCGTGTCGTCGCCCGGAGAGCTCCGTCCCTCGGCGGGGACGCCGTCGCGGCCGGAGGAGCGCTCCGGCTCCGCGACCGTTCCGCGGTCGGCGTCGGCGTCCTGCTCCTCCACCCGAGCGGAGTCGTCCGCGGGGTTCGGGAGGTCGCCGCCGTCCTCCTCGGCGGCGGGCGTCACACTCAGCACGGGCTCCCCCGGCCACAGGCCGACCGGAGCGGCAGGGGCACGGCGCGGCGCAGCGTCGGAGTCGGAGTCGCCCGAGGACGGTCCGGCCGCGTCGGCGGAGGAGGCCGACTCGCTCGCAACGCTCCGCTCCTCCGCTGACGCGTGGGCCTCGTCGGCTGCGGGCTCAGCAGGACCGGACGTCCGCTCCGCGCGCGACTCCTCCACGGGAGGGACGGGGCGGGGCGAGTCGAAGATGCTCTTCAGGCGGCCGCCGCTGAGCTGCTGGAGCAGCCACTCGCTGCTGCCGACGGGACGCTCCGGCTCGGGTCGCTCCGGCTCGGCACGCTCCGGCTCGGCACGCTCCGGCTCGGAGGTCTCCGATCCGGCAAGCTCGGGCTCGCGGCCCTCCGGCTCCGGGTGCTCGCCGCCTCCCGGGCCCCCGCCGCGTCCCCCCTCGTCGACCATCAGCTCAGGCCGAGGTCGGCCAGACCGATCGCGGCGAAGTACGGGTAGCCGGCGTCCTCGATGATCTCGCGGGCACCGGTCGCGCGGTCGACGACGACGGCGACTCCTGCGATCTCGGCGCCGACCTGCAGCAGGGCCTCGATCGCCTTCAGCGGCGAGCCGCCGGTGGTGGACGTGTCCTCGACGACGACGACGCGCTTGCCCTCGAGGTCGGGGCCCTCGACCTGCCGGCCGCGGCCGTGGTCCTTGGGCTCCTTGCGCACGACGAACGCGTCGTAGGCGAGACCGCGGGCGGCGCCCTGATGGAGGATCGCGGCGGCGATCGGGTCGGCTCCCATGGTGAGGCCGCCGACGGCGTCGACGCGCTCGATGGGCGCGATGAGGTCGAGCATGACCTGCCCGATCAGCGGCGCGACGCGGTGGTCGAGGCTCACGCGGCGCAGGTCGACGTAGTACGACGCCTTCTTGCCGCTCGTGAGGGTGAAGTCCCCGTGGAAGACGGCGTCGGAGCCGATGTACTCGATGAGCTGCTGGCGTGCGTCGGTCACGCGCCTACTCTACGGGGCGACCCCTCCCCCGCTCGGGAGCGCGCCCGCTGCGGCGTGCTCGCCCGCCTTGTCCCCTCCTCCGCGGAACTGGGTCATGTACAGCTCGTAGTAGGCGCCGCGCTGCTTCAGCAGCGCCTCGTGCGCGCCCTGCTCGACGATCCGGCCCGACTCCATCACCAGGATGGTGTCGGCGTCGCGGATCGTGGAGAGCCGGTGCGCGATGACGAACGAGGTCCGGTCGGTGCGCAGCGCGTTCATCGCGTGCTGCACGAGCAGCTCCGTGCGGGTGTCGACCGAGGAGGTGGCCTCGTCGAGGATCAGCAGCGACGGGTTCGCGAGGAACGCGCGCGCGATCGTGATCAGCTGCCTCTCGCCCGCCGAGACGCTGCCGCCGTCGGCGTCCAGCACCGTGTCGTAGCCGTCGGGCAGCTGGCGCACGAAGCGGTCGACCATGGTGGCCTTCGCCGCGTCGACGATCTCCTCGTCGGTCGCGTCCAGGCGCCCGTAGCGGATGTTCTCGCGGATGGTGCCCTGGAAGAGCCACGCGTCCTGCAGCACCATGCCCACGCGCGAGCGCAGATCGCCGCGCGCGAGGCTCGTGATGTCGACGCCGTCGAGCAGGATGCGCCCTCCGGTGAGCTCGTAGAAGCGCATGACCAGGTTGACCAGCGTGGTCTTGCCGGCGCCGGTCGGACCGACGATGGCGACCGTCTGCCCGGGCTGCGCCGAGAAGGTCAGGTCCTCGATCAGCGGCTGCTCCGGGTCGTACGAGAACGAGACGCCCTCGAACTCCACGTGGCCGTCGGTGCGCTGCGGGAGCGACGCGGTCGCCGTCTCCGGCTCCTGCTCCTCGGCGTCGAGCAGCTCGAACGTGCGCTCGGCCGAGGCGACGCCGGACTGCAGCATGTTCGCCATGCTCGCCAGCTGGGTCACCGGCTGGGTGAACTCGCGCGAGTACTGGATGAACGCGGTCGCGTCGCCGAGCGTCAGCTGACCGGAGGCGACCCGCAGGCCGCCGACCACGGCGATGAGCACGTAGGAGAGGTAGGAGACGAAGGTCATCGCGGGCATGATCATGCCCGAGACGAACTGGGCGCCGAACGAGGCGGTGTAGAGGCTGTCGTTGCGGCGGTCGAACTCCTCGAGCATCTCGCGGTCGCGGCCGAAGGCGCGGACGATCTCGAGCCCGGAGAAGGTCTCCTCGATGTGGCCGTTGAGCGCGCCCGTGTTCTTCCATTGGGCGGCGAAGAGCTTCTGGGAGCGGGCGCCGATCACGCCCGCGATCACGCCCGAGAGCGGGATCGAGATCAGCGCGATCAGCGCGAGCTGCCACGAGACGATGAACATCATCGCGGCGATGCCGATGATGGTGAGCACCGACTGCACCAGCTGCGAGAAGGCCTGCTGCAGCGCCGTCTGGATGTTGTCGACGTCGTTCGTGACGCGCGACATCACGTCGCCGCGCTGCCGGGTGTCGAAGAAGCGCAACGGGAGGCGGTTGAGCTTGGCCTCGATGTCCTGGCGGAGGTCGAAGACCACCCGCATCACGAGGCCGTTGAGGATGTAGCCCTGCGCCCACATGAGCACCGACGCGACGACGTACATCAGCAGCACGATGATGATCAGGCGGCCGAGGACCACGAAGTCGATGCCCGCGCCGGGCACGATGTCGGTCTTGGCCAGCATGTCGGCGAAGGTGCCGTTGCCCGAGGCGCGCTGCTGCTCGATGATCTGCTCGAGCGGGACGCCGGCGGGGAGCTGCGAGCCGATCACGCCGTTGAAGATCGTGTCCATCGCCTGCCCGAGGATCTTGGGCGCGATGACGGTGAGGACGACCGACAGCGAGACCAGGGCGACCACGAGGACCATCCGGGCGCGCTCGGGGCCGAGCAGCGAGAAGAGGCGCTTGGCCGAGGGCCAGAAGTTCTGCGCCTTGCGGGCGGGCGGCCCGTCCCCGAACATGCCGCCGTCGCCCTCGCCGGGCTCGAACTCGGGCTCGGGGGACGTCGTCTCCTCGGGGGCGGTGGTGTCGCGTGTGCGCGCCATCTCAGGACACTCCTTCGACGCTCAGCTGGGATTCGACGATCTCGCGGTAGGTCGCGTTCGTCTCGAGGAGCTCGTCGTGCGTGCCGCGGCCGACGACGCGGCCCGCATCGAGCACGACGATCTGGTCGGCGTGGCGGATGGTCGACACCCGCTGGGCCACGATGATCACGGTCGCGTCGGTGGTGGCGTCGGCCAGCGACTCCCGCAGCCGCGCATCGGTCGCGACGTCGAGCGCCGAGAACGAGTCGTCGAACAGGTAGACCCGCGGCTTCGCGACGAGGGCGCGCGCGATGCAGAGCCGCTGGCGCTGCCCGCCGGAGACGTTGGTGCCGCCCTGCGAGACCGGCTCGTCGAGCCCGTGCTCCTTGCTCCGCACGAAGTCCTCGCCCTGGGCGATGCGCAGCGCCTCCCACAGCTCGGCGTCCGTCGCGTCGGGGCGGCCGAAGCGCAGGTTCGAGGCGATCGTCCCCGAGAAGAGGTAGGGGCGCTGGGGCACGAGCCCGATCACCTCGGCGAGCTGCGCCCGGTCGAGGGAGGAGACGGGCACGCCGTCGATCGTGACGGTGCCCTCCTGCGGGTCGAACAGGCGCGGCACGAGGCCGAGCAGGGTGGTCTTGCCAGCGCCGGTGGAGCCGACGACGGCCGTGGTGCGGCCCGGCTCCGCGACGATGTCGATGCCCGAGAGCACGGGGCGCTCGGCCCCCGGGTAGCCGAAGACGACCCCGGAGAACTCGACGCGGCCGCGCGCGGGCGTCGGGACTCCGCCCTGGGGCGTGGTGAGGCTGGTGCGGGCGTCGAGCACCTGCTGGATCCGCTCGGCGCAGACGACCGCGCGCGGGATCATCATCACCATGAAGACGCCCATCATCACGGCGGTGAGGATCTGGAGGAGGTACTGCAGGAACGCGGTGAGCGAGCCCACCTGCATCTGACCGGCGTCGACCCGCTGCCCGCCGAACCACAGCACGGCCGCGGTGGCCAGGTGCAGGATCATCATGATCGCGGGGAACATCAGCACGAAGATGTTGCCGACCTTGATCGACACCTCGGTGATCGCCGCGTTGGCCTTGCGGTACCGCTCGGACTCGAACGGCTCGCGCACGAAGGCGCGCACCACGCGGATGCCCGTGATCTGCTCGCGGAGCACGCTGTTGATCCCGTCGATCCGGTCCTGCATGAGGCGGAACAGCGGCAGCAGCAGGAACACCAGGAAGCCGACCACGACGAACAGCAGCGGCACCGACACCCAGACCAGCCAGGAGAGGCCGGCGTCCTCGCGCAGGGCGAAGACGATGCCGCCGACGCACATGATCGGCGCGGAGACCATGAAGTTGAGGGTCATCAGCACGAGCATCTGCACCTGCTGCACGTCGTTCGTGCCGCGGGTGATCAGGGTGGCCGTGCCGAAGCCGCCGACCTCGAGCCCGCTGAGCGAGTCGACGCGGCGGTAGACGTCGCGGCGCAGGTCGCGGCCGACGGACATGGCGGTGCGGGCGCCGAAGTACACGGCTCCGATCGCCGCGGCGACCTGCACGACGCAGACGCCGAGCATGGTCATGCCGGTTCCCCAGATGAAGTCGGTGTCGCCGCGGCCGATGCCCTGGTCGATGATCTCGGCGTTGAGGCTCGGCAGGTAGAGCGCGGCGAGCGTCGCGACGAGCTGCAGCACGACGACGGCGGCCGCCCAGCGCGCGTAGGGCTTCGCATAGGCGGAGGCGAGGCGGAGCAGGATCATGGGTCCTCCGGAGGGGCGGAGCAGGAGCGGGAGGGGAGGGGACCGGGCTGGGGAGCGCGGAGCGCCGGGGAGCCCGTCGGGCCCGCACGGCGCGGGCGACGGCGGCGTCCGGACGGCGCGACGAACGGCCGGTCGGGACGGCGCTAGACAACCATCGACCACCGACACTGGTTCCGCAATCCGCCGAGGGGATGACTCCCCCGGCCCGCGGCCGCCGGGACGCGCGGAGGACGCGCAGGAGACGTGTCGGCGGCGGCTCCTACACTTCCAGGATGCGCATCGCCACCTGGAACGTGAACTCCATCCGGGCCCGCACCGGCCGCGTCGTCGACTGGCTCGTGCGCGAGGACGTGGACGTCCTCGCCATGCAGGAGCTCAAGTGCAAGCCCGAGCAGTTCCCGCACGAGGCCTTCGCCGACGCCGGCTACCACGTCGAGATGGTCGGGCTCAGCCAGTGGAACGGCGTCGGCATCGCCTCGCGCCTGCCGATGGACGACGTGCAGATCGGCTTCCCGGGCATGCCCGGCTTCGCGAAGGAGGCGGCGGCCGACGGCTCCTTCCCGCTCGAGGCCCGCGCGATCGGCGCCACGGTCGACGGCGTGCGCGTCTGGAGCCTCTACGTCCCGAACGGCCGCGCGGTCGACGACCCGCACTACCTCTACAAGCTCGAGTGGCTCGCAGCCCTCGAGGCGAGCACCCGCGAGTGGCTGGCCGCCGAGCCCGACCTGCCGCTCGCTCTGGTCGGCGACTGGAACGTCGCGCCGCTCGACAGCGACGTGGGCGACCCGAGCCTCGGCCCCGGATCCACGCACGTCTCGATCCCCGAGCGCGCCGCCTTCGCCGCCTTCGAGGACGCGGGCCTGCGCGACGTCGTCCGCCCGCTCGTGCCCGAGGGCTACACCTACTGGGACTACAAGCAGCTCCGCTTCCCGCGCAACGAGGGGCTGAGGATCGACTTCGTGCTCGGCTCCCCCGCGTTCGGCGAGCTCGTCACCGGCGCCTCGATCCACCGCGACGAGCGCAAGGGCGACGCCCCGAGCGACCACGTCCCGGTGGTGGTCGACCTCGACCTCGAGACGACCCTCGACGACGACCGCCCGATGATCTTCTGAGCATGGCCTCGTCGAAGAAGAAGCGCGCGCGGGCCGAGGCCGCCTCGGCCGGCGCCTCCCGCCCCGCCGCCCGACCCGCGACGGCGCGCCCTGCGACCGCCCGCCCCGCGACCGCCCGCCCCGGAGCCGCGCACGACGAGTTCCGGTCCGACGCCTACCGCTCGGTGGGCGAGATCATCGCCGCCGGGAAGCCGCGCCGACGCCGCTGGGACCTCGTGCTCTCGATCCTCGGCTGCCTCGCCCTCGGCCTGCTCACGATCGTGCTCGGCTACCTCGCCGCGATCCTCTCGGTCTTCCCCGCGCAGTGCGAGGGCCAGAACTTCGCCTGCGACTTCGACCGGATCGACTGGGGCGTCTCGATCGCGCTGATCGGGCCGCCCGCGCTGACGCTGATCGCCGTGGCCGTGACGGTCGTGCGCTACCTCGTGGGCCGTCGCGCGTTCCTCGTGCCGGTCATCGGGTTCGTGCTCTGCATCGCCACCGCGTTCCTCGCCTCCTCGCTCGTGACGAGCTCGATCCCCGGTTCGGCGCTGGTCTAGCACTTACCCGGGGGGGCGCGTCAGCGGTCGGAGCGGTCGGCGCTGGTCCAGCACCGACCCGGGGGCGCGTCAGCGGTCGGCGTGCTCGGGGCGCGATCGCGCGGTCAGCCGCAGGCGGGCTCGTCGTTCAGCGTGACCGCGGTGGGGTTGATCATCGGGGTCACCCGCACGGTCTGGTCGCCGAAGCCGGCGGCGTCGCCGGCGCTGAACTGCACGTCGAACGTCTCGGACTGGCCGGGCGAGAGCTGCACCGCGACCTTCGAGACGGGACGGCCGAGGTCGTCGAGGCTCTCGGGTCCGTAGCCGGTGCCGTCGGCCCAGGCCGCGCTCGACACCGTGGTCCCGGGAGGGCCGTAGACGTAGATGTTGGTGACGAAGTCGCCCAGGGGGTACGCACCGCGCCCGCCGGCCGCGGCGACGTAGCCGGGCAGTGTCCGAGCGACCGCCTTCGAGATCGTGTTGGTCACGGTGACGGAGGTGGTGAAGACCGCGCCCGAGGCGGCGCACCGGCCCGCGCTCGACTGCGTGACCGCCGTGCTCAGGTAGTAGTCCATCTTCGAGCCGCCCGAGGCGTCCTGGAAGAACACTCCGGTGGTCGTGCCGTCGGTCGTCGTCTGCGGCAGGACCCCCGCGATCGGCGTGGGCGCGAGGAGCGCCTGCTCGTCGGCGTCGGAGCTGTAGGCGAGGATGCGGCTCTCGTCGACCGCCTTCACGATCGCCGGGAGCATCTTCGTCGGCTCCATCTCCCCGCCGAGGATCTTGCCCAGGACCGTCGCGCTCGCCTCCGAGAAGAACTCGTCGGTGCGCTCGGCCACGACCGACTCCGGGTAGCGGAAGTAGACCTCGTTGAGCAGGGTCGAGACGGTGTTCTCGCTCGTGAGGACCGTGCCGTCGGTGAGGGTCACCGGCCCGGTCGAGCCGAGGAGGTAGGAGAGGGCGACGGGATCGATCGCGAGGACGCCGTCGATCCTCTGCTCGGGGAACTTCTGCGCCCAGAACTGGGAGGCGATCGAGGCGGCCGTCGGGAAGTCGGGGCGGCTGGTCGAGACGTTGAAGGTCGTCGCCATGTTCTCGCCGATGGTGTCGAGCGCGCTCTGGTCGACGGTGACGGGCGCCAGACCGCGGAAGTCGCCGCTGCCCAGCTGACGGCCGATCGAGATCGCGCCGCCGTCGACGTCGAGCTGCATCACCGACGACGCGCCGCCGCCCAGAGCCTGCGACTCCGCCAGGTTCTGGAACATCACCAGGTAGTGGCGCGGGCCGGAGGCTCCGAGGGAGTCGGGGAGGATCGCGGTGAGCGGCTCGACCTGCTCCATCGCCGCGGTGGCGGTGGCCAGCTGCGGAGTGAAGGAGTCGAGCGCGGAGGCGACCTGCGGCACCAGCGCGCCGCGGTCGATGCCCTCGACGCGGGTCTGCGCCGCGTCGACGACCTCCTTGGCGACGGTGATCTTCTGCGACAGCTCGGTGATCGCCGCGAGGTCGACCCTGCCGTCGACGGGCTTGAGGATGTCGAGCGAGGTCGTGGAGAGCGGCGTGACGATCCGGCCGGAGATGTCGTCGGCGATCTCGGTCGCGGCGCGGACCGCGGACAGGTTCGGCCCGAGGACGGGCACCACCTCCATCACCCGCCACACCGGGTCCTCGGTCTCGTCGCGCGCCTCGCCGGTGAGGGTCGCGATCCGGCCCGCGGTCTCCTCCGCACCGGAGGTGTCGAACGTCGTCAGCCTGTCCGTCACCTGCGACACCAGCGGGATCGCCTCGGTCAGCTTGTCGCGGACGGTCATCGCCTTGTCGTAGGTGCGCACGCCGAGGAGCACCGCGACGACGGCGCCGATCAGCAGGACCAGGAGGACGATCAGCGTGATCCAGAGGCCGCGACGGCGGCGCGGCCTGCCGCGGGCGGAGCGGTCGGCGGACGTGGTGGTGCTCATTCGAGAGAGCCTAAGCGACGGTCGGCGGAGTGCGACCGGGCCCGCGCCACCGGCCCCGTCCCAGGACGAGGGACACGCGACGCGGATGCGCGGGCCGTCCGGCGCCTCCGCCGGGACCGAGCGGGAGGCGGGGATGCTGCTCCGCTCAGCCCAGCAGGAGGGACACCCCGATGAGCACGGGCACCGCGGCGACCGTGGTCACGAGGGCCGTGTCGCGGGCGACGGCGATGCCCCGGTCGTAGCGCGAGGCGAAGGTGAAGATGTTCTGCGCGGTCGGCAGCGCGGCGGTCACCGTCACCACGAAGAGGTGCTCGGAGTCGAGGTGGAACGCGAAGCGCCCCAGCAGCAGCGCGACCGCCGGCATCACCAGCGACTTGAGCACGGAGGCGACGACCACCTCGACCCGCGCCGGCCCCGCCTCCAGCGGCCGCTGCCCGCGCAGCGACATCCCGAAGGCGATCAACACCAGCGGGATCGACGCGTTGCCGATGATCGAGAACGGCTGCAGCACGGGCGCGGGCAGCTCGACGCCGGTGAGGGCGACGACGAGGCCGAGGGCGGAGGCGATGATCATCGGATTCCGCAGCGGCTGCGTGAGGATCGCGCCGACCGAGGTCCGCCCGCTCGTCGAGACGTCGAGCAGCGTCAGGATCGTCGGCGCGAGGACGATCAGCTGCAGGAGGAGCGTCGGGGCCACCCACTGCGGATCGCCCAGCACGTAGATGGCGACCGGCAGCCCGATGTTGTTGGCGTTGACGTAGGAGGAGGCCGCGGTCCCGATCACCGTCTCCGGCAGCGGGCGAGGGAAGAGCAGCCGCGAGGCCAGCACGTAGAGCAGGGCGACGGTCAGCACCGTCAGGAGCGAGACGAGCAGGAACGAGGAGAAGAGGACGGAGACGTCGGCCCGCGACAGCACGGTGAACAGCAGCGCCGGCGTCGTGACGAAGAAGGCGATCCGCGACAGGATCAGCCGGCTCTCGGGCGGGACGATCCGGAACCGCGCGATCAGGTAGCCGACCGCGATGACGACCCCGATGATCGAGAAGCCGGTGAGCACGCCCTCCACGCCGCCGCCTCCCCGCCGCGGCCCGTCCGCTGTCGCGCCTCCACCCTAGGCAGTGGCCGGGCGTTGCAGCGCCGGCGGGACGCGCCTACGGTGTGCGGCATGCCGCATCTCGAGGTCCCCGGCGCGAGCCTCTACTGGGAGGCGGACGGCCACGCCTCCGCGCCCGCCCTGCTGCTCGTGCACGCGGGCATCGCCGACCTGCGGATGTGGGACCCGCTCGTCCCCGACCTCTCGCGCGACCGGCTGGTGGTCCGCTACGACGTCCGCGGCGCGGGCGGAACGAGCACGGAGGACGTGGAGTACGACCCGCGCCGGGACGCCCTGGACGTGCTCGACCACCTCGGGGTCGAGCGCGCGGTGGTCGTCGGCTGCTCGCGGGGCGGGACGCTCGCGCTCGACCTGGCGCTCGAGCATCCGGAGCGGGTGACCGGCCTGGTCGTGATCGCGCCGGGCCTGGCGGGCTTCGACTACCCCGCGCTGACGGCGGAGGAGGAGCGGCGCTTCGGGGAGGTCGAGGCGCTGGAGCTCGCGGGCGAGCGGGAGGCCGCGGCGATCGTCGAGGCGGAGCTCTGGGCCGTGGGTCCCGACCGCTCCGCGGACGACGTGGCTCCGGAGTTCCTCGCGCGGGTCCGGGAGCTCGCGCTCACGGGCGTCGGCCACGAGGCGGAGGCCCCCCGCCCGATCGATCCCTCCGGGCCGGCGGGCGAGCGGCTCGGGGAGATCGCCGTGCCGACCCTCGTCGTGGCGGGCGCGCACGACCTCTCCGAGTCGCTGCCGGTCTGCGAGCACCTCGCCGCCGAGGTGGGCGGTGCCGAGCTGCACGTGCTCGAGGACGCGGCGCACCTGCCCGGCCTCGAGCACCCCGAGGAGTTCCTCGCGGTGCTGCGGCCGTGGCTGGAGCGCCACGAGATCTGATCAGGCCACGGCGGCCAGGTCGAACGCCCAGTCCACGTAGAGCTCCGACGGCTCGCCCTGCTCGACGAGGTCGATCCGGTCGAAGCCGGCCTCGACGCAGGTCGCGCCCGCGTCCAGGTCGCTCTCCGCCACGAAGGCGTGCACGAAGCGGGGCACGGGGAACGCCGCCGCCTCCTCGAGCAGCATCCGCACGGAGTCCGCGGTGATGCCGCGGGCGTGCGGAGCGATGCTCCACGCCGCCTCGTAGGCGACGACGCCGCGCGAGCAGCCGTACCAATAGCCGATGGAGCCGACGGAGAGTCCGTCCAGCTCGACCACGTAGAAGAACGCGTCGCCGTCCGCCCAACCGCGCAGGTAGCGGTCGTGGCGCACGAGGATCTCGCTCTCGCTCTCGAGGCCGCCGCCCGCGTGCGCGAGGGTGTCGCGCAGGACGGAGGCGTCCGCCTGCGGCCAGGGGAGCAGGCGGAGGTTCTCGGGGTGGTGGTCGATGCTGGCTGTTCTCTGGTCGCTTCCGGGTTCGGGTCCCGTCACGCGCTCCGATCCTCTCTCTCAGGATGGCTCGCCGATCGAGCGCGCCGCCAGGGTGTTCGGCGCGCCTGTCCGATCGGATGTCTCCGCACTCGGGATGCGGACACGGTGTCGCCCCATCTTCGACCCGATGAGGGGAGGGAAACGGAAGCGGTGAGGAATCTAGCCCCGGACGGGGGGCGGCACCTGCACAACGCCTGGGCAACCGCTGACCGCGGGGCCTCCGAGGGGCGGCGGAGACGTGCGCCCGCCCCCGCGAGATCGCCGCTTCGCTCCGCCGAGACGCAAGAAAAGCGCGCGCACGAGCCCATACGCTCGGAGTCGGAGCGCGTTCCGCTCCTGCAGCCCCGTATCACCAGCGTGAGGAGGATCACCATGTCGCAAGCCGTGCAGAGCACCGTCGTCGGAGAACCCGAGGTCGTCGAGGACCGCGTGGAGGAGTTCGCCGCCTGGCTCGACCTGAAGGCGGCCGCCGCCGGGCTGCAGCCGCTCCAGTCCCAGGACGGCTCGCTCGCCGATCCCGAGCGGCTCGAGGAGGCGCGCACCCTCGTCGAGCGGATCGTCGCCGGCGTCCGCACCCTCGCCCCCGCGTTCCCGCACGACGCCGCGTATCTCGACGCGCTGGTCGTCGACCTCGAGCGCTGGAGCGCCGGCGGCCTCGGCCTGCCCGACTTCCTCGACTCGCTCACCGCGTTCCAGCCGCAGCTCGAGCGCGTCGACGGCCGCCGCCACCTCGTCGTCTTCCCCATGTACACCCAGAACGGCAGCCGCGACCGCCACGTCGAGGCCGTCCTCGTCGAGGTCGTCTGGCCGCGGTTCGTCGCCGAGCTGGAGGCGGGCGACTACTCCAACGCCCTCTTCGTGCCCGTGCGCTTCGTCGACTTCACCGCCGGCTACGACACCGACAGCGCCGTGCTGTTCCCCGAGACGGTCGCGATGCGCTCCGTCCCGTCCTTCACCTGGGGCGCGATCTTCGCCGACCGCGAGGCGGCCCGGTTCCGCCGCGTCGTCACGGAGGCGGCCCGGATCACCCGTCTCGAGCTCCCGGAGGACGCGCAGCGCCTGCTGGCCGACCAGCGCCTGGCGGAGGAGTCCTTCGTGATGTGGGACCTCATCCACGACCGCACTCACATGCGCGGCGACCTGCCGTTCGACCCGTTCATGATCAAGCAGCGGATGCCCTTCTTCCTCTACTCGCTGGAGGAGCTGCGGTGCGATCTCACCGCCTTCCGCGAGGCCGTCGCCATCGAGCGCCGCCTCGGCGCGCTCGACCGCCGCGACGACGAGGAGGAGGCGCTGGCCGAGCGCTCGCGCTTCGTGCAGTACGCGATCCTGTTCGACCGGCTCTTCCGCTTCCCGCTCACCGGGTCGCGGGTGCGCAACTACGACGGCCTCGGCGGCCAGCTGCTCTTCGCCTGGCTGCACCAGCACGGCGTCCTGCACTGGACCGACACCCGGCTGGCGTTCGAGTGGGACGGCGTCGCCGACGTGGTCGTCGCCCTCTCGGACGCCATCGACGAGCTCTACTGGCGATCGATCGACCGGCCGAAGACGGCGCACTGGCTGGCCGCGCACGAGCTGATCGCGGCCACTCTCACTCCGCACCCCGCCTCCGCCTGGGCCCGCGGGCTCCCGGACGAGGTGCTGCTCGGCGCCCCGCGCGGGCTCACCGACGCGGTGCTGGACGACGAGTTCCCGCTGTCGATGTTCTACGAGGCCCTCGGGAAGAAGATGGGCGACGTCATCGCCTCGACCCGGGGCATCACCGGCCGGGACTGACGTCGCGCCCGGGAGGTGGCGGGGTGCGCTCCTCCGCCTCCCGGGGCCCCGTCCGACCGGCGTCGGTTAGCGTGGGGCGCATGCCCTCAGGTGACGGAGCCGCGGACCCGCTCGGCGCGGGCTGGATCCGGCGAGCGCCGAGCCGGGCCGGATACGTGCGCGATGCGGTCACCGCGGGGATCCTGCTGGTGGCGACGATCGTCTCCGTCGCGCTGTACTCCTCGGCGGGCTTCCCGGACGCGGCGCACCCCGTCGTCAGCGCCCACTGGGCCGTCCTGATGACCCTTCCCCTCGCGCTGCGCCGCCGGTTCCCCGCGAGCGTGGCGGCCGGGCTCTCCGTCGTCTACGCGCTCGGGATCGTGCTCCAGGTGCCGGAGTCGCTCTTCGGCCAGATCTGCCTGTTCCTCGCGCTCTACACGGTCGGCGCGTGGGGCCGGAACCGGCGCACGGCGCTCGTCGTCCGAGTGGCGATCGCGGTCGGGATGCTGGGCTGGCTGCTCACCACCCTCGCCACGGGCGAGTACTTCGGCAGCTCCGTGCCGGTCGACGACTCCCCCGGCCTGCTCTCGCCCTACGCGGCGGAGTCGGCCCTCGCGGTCGTGTCGAACCTGCTCTACTTCGGCAGCGCCTACGTCTTCGGCGAGGCGTCGTGGCAGTCGGCCCGCCGGCTGGAGGCGCTCGAGACGCGCACGGCCGAGCTCGACGACGAGCGGGAGCGCTCCTCGCGGCAGGCCGTGTCCTCCGAGCGGCTGCGGATCGCGCGCGAGCTGCACGACGTGGTCGCGCACCACGTCAGCGTGATGGGCGTGCAGGCGGGAGCGGCGCGGCGGGTGCTGGCGCGGGATCCGGAGCGGGCGGCGGCATCGCTCAGCGCCATCGAGGGCGACGCGCGCTCGGCGATCGAGGAGCTGCACCGCATCCTGGTCGCGCTGCGCGCCGAGGACGCGGTCCCGAATCCGCTCACCGACGCCGCGTCCACCCGCGGGGTGGCCCAGCTCGAGGAGCTGGTCGCGGCGTCCAGCGGGTCGGGCCTGCCCACCGTCTTCCTCACCCTCGGCACGCCCCGCGAGATCCCCGCGACGGTGGGGCTCAGCCTCTACCGCATCGCGCAGGAGTCGCTCACGAACGTCCGCAAGCACGCGGGGCGCGGCGCGCACGCCGAGGTGCGCCTCCGCTACGCCCCCGACGCGGTCGAGCTCGAGATCGCCGACGACGGCGGGTCCGGCCCGCACCCGAGCGCTCCCGCCTCCTGCGGACTGGGGCACACCGGCATGAGCGAGCGCGCGGCCGCGGTCGGCGGCTGGATCGAGATGGGGCCGAGGGGCGGAGGCTACCTCGTGCACGCCCGGGTGCCGCTGTCCCCCGTCCGGGCGAGCGTGCCGGACGCCGACGACCCGGTACCGTCGTCGGAGACGTCGCGGGGGCGTCAGGAGCGAGCGAGCGGGGGCCGCCCATGACCGAGCACGTGCGCGTGCTGCTCGTCGACGACCAGGAGCTCGTCCGCGTGGGCTTCCGCATCATCCTCGAGTCGGAGCCGGGGATCGAGGTGGTCGGCGAGGCCCGCACCGGGCTCGAGGCCCTGCAGCGCGCCTCCGAGCTGCGCCCCGACGTGATCTGCATGGACGTGCAGATGCCCGGGCTCGACGGCCTGGCCGCGACCCGCGAGATCGTGGCCGACCCGCGCCTGTGCTCGCGGGTGCTCATCCTCACCACCTTCGACCGCGACGACTACCTCTTCGAGGCGCTCTCGGCCGGCGCCAGCGGGTTCCTGCTCAAGAACGCGTCGCCGGAGGAGCTGGTCGAGGCCGTGCAGGTGGTCGCCCGCGGCGACGCGATGCTCGCCCCCGACGTCACCCGGCGCGTGATCGAGCGGTTCGCGTCCGTGCCTGAGCACACGCCGGCCGCGGCCGAGCACTCCGGAGTGGCCGACCTGACGGACCGCGAGCGGGAGGTGCTCGTGCACCTGGCGCGGGGCTGGTCGAACGCCGAGATCGCGGCCGAGCTGTTCGTGGGCGAGGCGACCGTGAAGACGCACGTCTCGAAGATCCTGATGAAGCTCGGAGTGCGCGACCGGATCCAGGCGGTCGTGTTCGCCTACGAGCACGGGATCGCGGTACCGGGGCGCCCCTGAGCGGTCGGCCGGGCGGTCAGCGCCGGGGCTGGCTCGAGGCCGGGCGCGGCGGGGTGCGGCGGACGAACTCCATCCGGATCTCCGGCACGATCTTCCGGTCGAGCACGACCGTCATGTAGCGGCCGTCGACGCGGGCGCCGATCGCGACCACGTCCGGGTCGGTGTCCACGCGGTAGCCGCGCAGCGCCTCCCCGTCCACGATCACCGGGACGCCGCGCACGACGTCCTCGTCGCGGAGGGCGGCGGCGACCACCGGCATCCCGCCGCGGCGGCTGCGCACGCGACCCGGGAAGGTGTTGCGGAGCACGTCGCCCATGTGGGCCGCGAGGCGGGACTCCAGGGGCCGGCTGCGCTCGGCGGGGATCGGCACGGAGGTGCGGACCGCCTCCCAGAGCACCGGGTACCGCATCCGCGTCACCTGGTCGACCATCCACGGCGGCAGGTGGTCGTTCTCGGCGCGCTCGATCGCGCGCTTCTGCTCGGGGGTCAGCGGGACGTGGTTGACGGGGTCGGCGCGGTTGCGCGGGTTCTTGTAGAACGAGTACGAGAGCGAGATCTCGACGAAGCGGCCGAGCGCCATCGTCTGCGCCGCGGCGAACTCCTCCAGCCTCGGCTGGGGCGCGAACGCGAGGACGGGATCGCCGAAGCGAGCCGCGATCTCGTCCACCCCGGGAGGGGCGGGCATGTCGCGGACAGCTCCCGTCGTGTCCATGCGCATACGTCAAGAGTGGCCTGCCTCCCAGCCGATACCAACTTCTTGACGGAGATCGGCTTTCGGGTCGTCGTCCTTTCACCTGCCCGAAACATGCGGGAGGCAGGAGGGGTGTCTCGGCGGGCGCCTCCGGGGCTCCTCCGGGCGGCGGGCTGCGAAGATGGAGGGATGAGCGCTCTGCACGATCCCGACGTCCGCGGCTTCGCCTCCGACAACTACTCCGGAGTGCACGACGAGGTCCTCGCCGCGATCGCCGCGGCCAACGGAGCGCACCAGATCGCCTATGGCGAGGACGTCTACACCGAGCGCCTGCAGGAGGCGTTCCGCCGCGAGTTCGGCGAGCAGGCCCAGGCCTTCCCCGTCTTCAACGGCACGGGCGCCAACGTCACCGGTCTGCAGTCGATGCTGCCGCGCTGGGGCGCCGTCGTCTCGGCGGGCACCGCGCACATCACCTCCGACGAGGGCGGAGCGCCGGAGAAGGTCGGCGGGATCAAGATCCTCACGGTCCACACGCCGGACGGCAAGCTGACCCCGGCGCTGGTCGACCAGGAGGCGTGGGGCTTCGGCGACGAGCACCGCGCCCAGCCGCTCGTGGTCTCGATCACCCAGTCCTCCGAGCTCGGCACCGTCTACACCCCCGAGGAGGTGCGCGCGCTCGCCGACCACGCGCACGGCCTCGGCATGCGGCTGCACATGGACGGGGCGCGCATCGCGAACGCCGCGGCCGCCCTCGGCCTGCCCCTGCGGTCCTTCACGACCGACGCGGGCGTCGACGTGCTCTCGTTCGGCGGCACCAAGAACGGCATCCTGCTCGGCGAGGCGATCGTCGTGCTCGACCCGGCGGCCTCGACCGGGCTGACCTTCCTCCGCAAGACCAACATGCAGCTGTCCTCCAAGATGCGCTTCATCTCGGCGCAGCTGCTCGCCCTGCTCGGCGACGGCGGCGAGGAGGAGCCCCTGTGGCTCCGCTCGGCCCGGCACGCGAACGCCATGGCGGCGCGCCTGCGCTCGGGGCTCGAGGAGGCGATCGCCGCCGGCCGGATCACCGGGCTCGAGTTCACGCAGCAGACCCAGGCCAACGCGGTGTTCGCGACGCTGCCGCCCGGAGTCGCGGACCGGCTCCGCACCGCCTACCGCTTCTACGACTGGAACCCGGCGACCGGCGAGGTCCGCTGGGTCTGCTCCTTCGACACGACGGAGGACGACATCGACGCGTTCACGGCCGCGATCGAGCGCGAGCTGGCCGCGTGAGGGCCCGCCTCCCGCGCCTGGCGACGGTCGGCGCCGCGCTCGCCGTTCTCGTCGCGCTGACGGGCTGCACGTCGGCCGAGCGCTCGGACGTCGCGGCCACCCCGTCGGCGTCCGAGACCGCCGCTCCGACTCCGTCCGCGACTCCGACGCCCTCCGCGACTCCGACGCCCTCGCCCACGGCCTCGACCCGCCTGGGCTGCGACTCCCTCCTCCCCGCCACACGGGCGGCCTCGGCGCTGGGGGTCTCCCGCAGCGCTCTCGAGGGCAGCCGCGAGGTGACGACGCGCTCCTCGGGCGAGCTGATCCGCGAGGCCGCGGAGGAGAACGGCGGAGTGCTCCGCTGCGCCTGGTACGACGAGGACGCCTCGATCACCGCGGCGGCGGTCGACGACGCCGCCGAGGCGTTCGCCGGCCGTCCGGGCCCGCGCCTGGAGACCGGCGTCGAGGCCTACGGCTCCTGCACCGACGGCAGCTGCGACCTGGACCTGCTCGCCGACGCCACCTGGGTGACGCTGCAGCTGCGCGGCGCCCCGGCCGCGGTCGACCTCGCCGCGCTGGCGACCGGCACCGCCTCCGCCGCGCTCGGCAGCCTCGACGAGCCGGTCACCGCGACGGCGCCCGTCTGCACCGAGGTCCTGACGGCCGAGCAGCTGTCCGGTGCCGCCGGTCTCGCGCAGGCTACCGCGGGGACGGGGACCGGGACGCCGACCACCGCGTCGGCCGCTGCCGCCGCCCGGGCCGGGTACGCCTCCTGCAGCTGGAGCGACGCCTCCAGCGCCGCCTACTCGGGAGTGACGGTCGACGCGCTCCCGAACGGCGACGACGGCTGGCGGAACCTCTCGCTGACCTCGGGCCTGGCGATCCCGCTCGAGCCGCTCGACGGCTTCGGCGAGAAGGCCCTCACCGGCTGCGCGGCGGGCGTCTGCGAGATCGACGCGCTGGCCGACGACGTGTGGTGGCGCGTGACCGTCACCGGCGACGCGGCGAAGGCCGAGGCCGTCGCCCGCGCCGTGCTCGCGAACGCCTGACCCGCGCACCCCGCTCCTCCTTCGCGAGCGGGTCAGCGCCAGTACTCGTACCAGGACGACTCGCGGCAGCCGAGGGACGCGTAGAGGCGGCGGGCGCCGGCGTTCTCGGCGAGCACCTGGAGCCAGAAGCGCGCGACGCCCCGGCCGGACGCGTCCTCGAGGAGGGCGCGGATCACGGCGGAGGCGAGCCCGCGGCGCCGGGCGTCCGGCCGGGTCGCCAGGGCGAAGAGGCCGCCCCAGAGCTCGCCGTCCGGCGCCGTGACGAGCGCGAGGCGGCCGGTCGCGGCCGGGCCGTCCCCGTCGACGGCGAGAGCGTAGGAGGAGGGGCAGCCCGCGAGGATGCGCTCGGCGACCGCACGCTCCTCCGCGCCACCGCG
Organism: Rathayibacter sp. AY1E3; assembly: GCF_002932235.1. NCBI lineage: Bacteria > Bacillati > Actinomycetota > Actinomycetes > Micrococcales > Microbacteriaceae > Rathayibacter > Rathayibacter sp. AY1E3. The sequence goes on along the minus strand of NZ_PSVN01000001.1, from coordinate 270,360 downwards.
ACCGTCCACCGACCACCAGAGGGCGAGCCAGTCCTCGTCGGGAGCCGGGGCGAGGCGGACGCGAGGCCGCGGCGCGGATACCGGCGGCGCGGGCCTCGACGTCGCGGGCAGGGCGGCGAGCGCCTCCTGCACCGATCCGGTCAGCACGAGCGTCCGGTCGATCGGCGCGGCGCCCCGCTCGGCGAGCAGCCCGGTCAGACCGGCGGGGCTCGGCGGCCCGATCTGCACGAGGGGCGCGATCCCGTGCTCGCGGGCGAACGCCTCCGCCGCGTCGAGCGCCGCCTCCTGGTCGACGACGTCGCCGGACGCGAGCACCGAGTTCGCGCGCTTGGTGACTCCTGCGGAGGCGCGCAGCTCCCACGCGCCGAGGGGGCGCCGCACGAGCGCGGGCCAGGCGTCGGCGGCGAGGCGGTCGAGCAGGCGCGGATCCATCGGGCCACGGTAGCGGGAGCGGCGCCGGAGCCCTGTGGACGCCCCCGGAAACGGCTCCGGCCCGCAGGATCCGCCGCGGACGAGCCGAGCGGGATCCTGCGGGCCGGAGGCCGTGGAGGGACGAGCCCTACATGTTGATCATGTGCCCCTTGAGGCCGTGGAAGCCCTCCTGCAGCGCCTCCGACAGCGTCGGGTGGGTGTGCACGTTGCGGGCCAGCTCGGTCGCCGTGAGGTCCCACTTCTGGGCGAGCGTGAGCTCGGGAAGCAGCTCCGAGACGTCCGGGCCGATCATGTGGGCGCCGAGGAGCTCGCCGTACTTCTTGCTCGCGATGAGCTTCACGAAGCCGGTGGGCTCGCCGAGGCCGTGGGCCTTGCCGTTCGCCATGAAGGGGAAGGTCGAGACGGTGATCTCGTGTCCCTCGTCCGTCGCCTGCTTCTCGGTGAGGCCGAAGGAGGCGATCTGCGGCTGGCAGAACGTCGCGCGCGGCATCATCCGGTAGTCCCCCAGGGTCTGGGTCTCGGCACCGGCGAGGGTCTCGGCGGCGACGACGCCCTGCGCCTCCGCGACGTGCGCGAGCTGCAGCTTCGCGGTGACGTCGCCGATGGCGTAGATGTGCGGCACGTTGGTGCGCATGTGGTCGTCGATCGCGATCGCGCCGCGCTCGGTGAGCTCGACGCCCGTCTTCTCGAGGCCGAAGCCCTCGGTGCGGGGGACCCAGCCGATCGACATGAGCACCTTGTCGACCTCGAGGGTCGACTGCGTGCCGTCCTTCGCGGTGTAGGTGACCGTGACGTAGCCGTCCTTGTCGACGACCGACTCGACCTTGGTCGAGGTCAGGATCTCGACGCCGAGCTTCTTGTACTGCTTCTGGATCTCCTTGGAGACGTCCGGGTCCTCGTTGGGGAGGGCGCGGTCCATGAACTCGATGATCGTCACGTCGACGCCGTAGTTCTTGAGGACGTAGGCGAACTCCATGCCGATCGCGCCCGCGCCCACGATGGCCATCGTGTCGGGGAGCTCGCGGGTCATGATCTGGGTCTCGTAGGTGACGACGTTCTCGGAGAGCTCGACGCCGGGGAGGAGGCGGACGCTCGCGCCGGTCGCGATGATCGCGTCGTCGAAGGTCAGCGACTCCGTGCCGCCCTTGCTCAGCTGCACGTCGAGGCCCTGCGGGCCGGTGAAGGAGCCGACGCCGTCGAACTCGGCGATCTTGTTCTTCTTCATCAGGAAGTGGACGCCCTTGGTGCGGCCGTCCGCGACCGAGCGGCTGCGGTCGAACGCCGCGCCGAAGTCGAACGAGACGTCGCCCGAGATGCCGAACTGCTTCGCCTGGGTGTGGAAGAGGTGGGCGAGCTCCGCGTTGCGCAGCAGCGCCTTGGACGGGATGCAGCCGACGTTGAGGCAGACACCGCCCCAGTACTGCTTCTCGACGACGGCGACGGACTTGCCGAGCTGGGCGGCGCGGATCGCGGCCACGTATCCGCCGGGGCCTGCCCCCAGGACGACGACGTCGAAGTGCTGGGCCATGGATGATCCTCCAGAGTCGTGGATGGTGGTGCGCGGGGTGACCACGCCGTCTCCCACCGTACCGTTCCGGGGCTCGGAGGCGGCCCGCTCCTCCGTAGGCGAACGAGCGTGCGGGCGTCTGCCGTGCACGCGCGGGAATGCCCGCGGGGCGGGGACGGTTGGGCTCCACGGGCGACGGAGCCCCTCCCCCAGTCCCCCGCACGGAAGAAGCCCCGCGATGTCCGCCACCGCCTCCCGCACCGCCAGCACCAGCGCCCCGATCCTCGACGTCCTCGCGGAGCGCTGGAGCCCCCGCTCCTACGACGCGACCGCGACCGTCTCCGACGAGACCCTCGCGTCCCTCCTCGAGGCCGCGCGCTGGTCCCCGTCCGCCAGCAACTCGCAGCCGTGGCGCTTCATCGTCGCCCGCCGCGGAACCGACGAGTTCGACCGCATCGTCTCGACCCTCGCCGGCTTCAACGGCGCCTGGGCCGGCTCCGCCGCCGTCCTGGTCGTCGCGCTGGCCGAGACCGTCGACTCCGAGGGGAAGCCGCGCCCCTGGGCCGTCTACGACCTCGGCCAGTCGATCGCCCACCTCAGCGTCCAGGCGCACCACGAGGGCCTGCACGTGCACCAGATGGCCGGCTTCGACAAGGACGCCGTCCGCGCCGCGTTCGGCGTCGACGAGCGCTTCGACCCGGTGACGATCGCCGCGGTGGGAGTCGCGGCCGACGCCGACGCGCTGGCGAACGAGACTCTCCGCGAGCGCGAGACCGCGCCGCGCACCCGCCTGCCCCTCGAGGAGCTCGTGCTCGTCCAGGCGTAGCCCTCCGGCGGAAGGCCTCCCCCGTCCGCGGACCGGGGAGGCCTTCCGCGTCCCACCCCCTGTGTTACTCCCCGTGTCGGTCCCCGCTGTGCCGCCGGGAGCCTCTCCGTACGATCGGACGATCCGCCCGCCCGTCCCGCTGCCCGGAGAGACATGCCCGCCACCCCCGCCGCCCGCACGAGCCTGGCCTTCGACGCCGAGCTCGGCCAGTCGGCGTTCCCCGTGCGCTTCGAGGGGGTCGGCCGCACCTTCGCGCCCGGGTCCCCCGTGCTGACGGACGTGACGCTCGAGGCCGCCGCGGGCGAGGTCATCGCGATCCTCGGCCCGAGCGGCTGCGGCAAGTCGACGCTGCTGCGCATCGCGGCGGGCCTGGACACCGCCTCCGAGGGGTCCGTCCTCATCGACGGCGCCCCCGTCTCCGGCATCGACCCGCGCTGCGCGGTGGCGTTCCAGGAGCCGCGGCTGCTGCCCTGGCGGAGCATCGCCGACAACGTCGCGCTCGGCCTGCCCCGCGGCACCCCGCGCCCGGCCGCCCGCGCCGCCGTCGACGAGCTGCTCTCGCTGGTCGGCCTCACCGCGCACGCCCGCTCGCGGCCCCGCGAGGTGTCCGGAGGGATGGCCCAGCGCGCCTCCCTCGCCCGCGCCCTCGCCCGGAACCCCGGCGTGCTCCTCCTGGACGAGCCCTTCGGGGCGCTCGACGCGCTGACCCGCCTGCGGATGCAGGACCTGCTGCTCGACGTGCACGCGGCGGCTCCGGCGACGATCCTCCTCGTCACCCACGACGTCGACGAGGCCCTCCAGCTGGCCGACCGCATCGTGCTCCTCGGGCGCGACGAGCCCGGAGGCGTCTCGCGCATCCAGCGGATCGTCACCGTCCCCGGAGCGCGGCCGCGCGACCGCGGCTCGGCGGAGCTCGCCGAGCACCGGGCCGAGCTCCTCGCGGGGCTGGGCATCGAGCGGCACTGACCCCGGGCGGATCGACCCGCATCCCTCCACCCGGGCGGCACGGTCCGGGCGGCACGACCTCCCTCCCCAGCCGCCTCCTCCTCCCGCTCTCCACCGCACGAGCACCTCCCCGCACCGCCCCTCCCCTGCAGCGTCCACACTCGCTGTCACCGCATCCCCGAAGCCGAGGCCCCCATGTCGTTCACCAGCTCCCCGCTCACCCGCCGCACCGCTCTCGCCGGTCTGCTCACCGCCGCCGCCGTCCCGCTCCTCGCGGGCTGCGTGCAGGGCGAGGGCGGAGGAGGAGCGGCGGCCGCGACCGCCGACGCCGCCTCCGGAGGAACCCGGGGCGGCACGCTCACGCTCGACTTCGCGACGTACAACCCGCTGAGCCTGGTCATCAAGGAGAAGGGCTGGCTCGAGGCCGCCCTCGCCGAGCAGCAGGTCACCGTCGCCTGGGTGCAGTCGGCCGGCTCCAACAAGGCCAACGAGGCCCTGCGCGCCGGAGCGATCGACGTCGGCTCCACCGCCGGCTCGGCCGCACTGCTCGCCCGCTCGAACGGCTCGCCGATCAGGACGATCGACATCTTCTCGCAGCCGGAGTGGTCGGCCCTCGTCGTCCCCGCCGGCTCGGCGATCACGTCGGTCGAGCAGCTCAAGGGCAAGCAGATCGCGGCCACCAAGGGCACCGACCCCTACTTCTTCCTGGTGCAGGCGCTCGAGGCCGCCGGGCTGGGCATCGGCGACGTGACGGTGCAGAACCTGCAGCACGCCGACGGCTGGGCGGCGCTGCAGAACGGCTCCGTCGACGCCTGGGCGGGCCTGGACCCGATCATGGCCGGCGCCGAGGCGGCCGGGGCGACCCTGCTCTACCGCAACGTCGACTTCAACTCCTACGGCCTGCTCAACGCGACCGAGAGCTTCCTCGCCGAGAAGCCGGACCTCGCGCAGACCGTCGTGAACGCGTACGAGCACGCCCGCGCCTGGGCGCTCGAGAACCAGGACGAGACGGCGAGCATCCTCGCCTCCGTCGCCGGCCTCGACGTGGCGGTGGCGACGACGGTCATCACCGAGCGCAGCAACCTCGACGTCGACAACGTCCCCGGCTCCGCGCAGACCGACGTGCTCGCCGTGATCGGCCCGATCTTCGTCGAGAACGGCGACGTCGCCTCGCAGCAGCAGGTCGACGACGCGCTCGACTCGCTGCTCGACGACACCTACGCCTCGGCGGCCGACCCGAGCGCCATCGGCGCCTGAGGGTCCGGCCCTCCGCCCCCGACCCCGTGATCCGAGGAGACCGACGATGACGATCCGCGACGACGACACCGCGACCGACGCCGATGTGCTGCGGCGGAGCGCGCTGTCCGCGCCGATGCCGGGTGAGCCCGGACTCGTGACGGCGGGCCCGTCGGTCGCGGCCTCCCAGCGCCGCCTCCGCGAGGACCGCTCCCACCCGCTCACCACGCGACGGTGGTTCGTGGTCGCGGGAGGCGCGATCCTGCCCGTGCTGCTGCTCGCCGCCTGGCAGATCGCGACGACGACCGGGATGGTCTCGGTGGCGGTCTTCCCCTCGCCCGCGATGGTCTGGGCGGCCGGCGTCGACCTCGCCCAGCGCGGCGACCTCGGCCAGGACGTCGCCATCTCGACGCAGCGCGTGCTCATCGGGTTCGCGCTCGGCTCGGCGCTCGGGCTCGTGGTCGGCGCGCTCTTCGGGCTCTCCCGCGTCTGGGAGGTCGTCCTCGGCCCGACCCTCGGCGCGATCCGGGCGGTCCCGTCGCTGGCCTGGGTCCCGCTGCTGCTGCTCTGGATGGGCATCGGCGAGGAGTCGAAGATCACGCTGATCACGATCGGCGCGTTCTTCCCGGTCTTCACCACGGTGGCCACGGCGCTCGGCCACGTCGACCGGCACCTCGTCGAGGCGGGCCGCGCCTTCGGCCTCTCGGGCGTCCGGCTCTTCACGACGGTGCAGCTGCCCGCGGTGATCCCGTCCGTGATCTCCGGGCTGCGCCTCGCGCTCGCCCAGTCGTGGCTGTTCCTGGTCGCCTCCGAGCTCATCGCCTCCTCGATGGGCCTCGGCTTCCGCCTCATCGACAGCCAGAACAACGGCCGGATCGACCGGGTGTTCCTGGCGATCGTCCTGCTGGCCGTGCTGGGCAAGCTCACCGATGCCGTCGTCGGCGTGTTCCAGCGCTACGCCGTGAGGAAGTGGGCGTGAGCGCCGGGGAGGGAGCTCCGAGCGTGAGCGGGACGATCGCCAACCTGCTCGACGAGCACCGCCGGTTCCCCCCGCCCGCGGCCTTCGCCGCCCAGGCGAACGCGGGCGCGGAGGAGTACTCGCGAGCCGCCGCCGATCCGGTCGCGTTCTGGGAGGAGGCGGCCCGCCGCCTGGAGTGGGCGGAGCCGTGGCACACCGCCCACAGCTGGGAGCCTGCCGCTCCGCTGCCCGACGGCTCGCTCTCGGTGCCGCGCACGGCCTGGTTCGAGGGCGGACGGCTGAACGTGGCCGTCAACTGCGTCGACCGCCACGTGGACGCGGGACGCGGCGGGAAGACCGCCCTCCACTTCGAGGGCGAGCGCGGCGACCGGCGGTCGATCACCTACGCCGAGCTCCACCGCGAGGTCTCCCGCGCCGCTAACGCGCTGACCGCGCTCGGGATCGGTAAGGGCGACCGCGTCGTCGTCTATCTCCCGGTGATCCCCGAGACCATCGTCATCACGCTCGCGATCGCGCGGATCGGAGCGACCCACTCGCTCGTCTTCGGCGGCTTCTCCGCCGAGGCGGTGCGGTTCCGCGTGGAGGACACCGGCGCGAAGCTCCTGGTCACCACGGACGGGCAGTTCCGGCGCGGAGCGGCGGTGCCGGTCAAGGCGAGCGCCGACCGGGCGGTCGAGGGCGTCGCGTCGATCGAGCACGTCCTCGTCGTCCGCCGCACCGGTGAGACCGACGTCCCGTGGACCCCGGGCCGCGACGTCTGGTGGCACGAGCTGGTCGACGCGCAGAGCGACGTCCACGAGGCCGAGGCCTTCGACTCCGAGACGCCGCTGTTCATCATCTACACCTCCGGCACGACCGGGAAGCCCAAGGGGCTGGTGCACACCAGCGGCGGCTACCTCACGCAGGCCTCCTGGACGCACTGGGCGGTGTTCGACGCGAAGCCGGACGACGTGCACTGGTGCACCGCCGACCTCGCCTGGGTCACCGCGCACACCTACGAGATCTACGGACCGCTCTCGAACGGGCTCACCCAGGTGATCTACGAGGGCACCCCGAGCACCCCGCACACGGCCCGGCACTTCGAGATCATCGAGCGGTACGGGGTGACCGTCTACTACACGGCGCCGACGCTGATCCGGACCCTGATGACCTGGTTCCCCGAGGGCGTGCCCGCCCGGTACGACCTGTCGAGCCTGCGCCTGCTCGGCACCGTCGGCGAGTCCATCAACCCCGAGGCCTGGGTCTGGTTCCACGAGGCGATCGGCGGCGGACGCTGCCCGATCGTCGACACCTGGTGGCAGTCCGAGACCGGCGCCGCGGTGATGTGCCCGCTGCCGGGCGTCTCGACCCTCAAGCCGGGCTCGTCGCTCGGAGCCCTGCCCGGGCTCGGCGTCCTCGTGGTGGACGAGCACGGCGAGCGGGTGCCGAACGGCTCCGGCGGCTACCTCGTGGTCGACCGGACCGGGCCGGCGCTCGCCCGCACCGTGTGGGGCGACCCGGAGCGGTACCGCGACTCCTACTGGGCCCGCTACGCGTCCCAGGGGTGGTTCTTCTCCGGGGACGGCGCGAAGTACGACGCCGACGGCGACGTCTGGGTGCTCGGCCGCGTCGACGACGTCATCAACGTCTCCGGGCACCGCCTGTCCACGATCGAGATCGAGTCGGCACTCGTCGCCCATCCGGCCGTCGGCGAGGCCGGAGTCGTCGGAGTCGCCGACGCGACGACCGGCCAGGCCATCGCGGCGTTCGTCATCCCCTCCGACGAGGCCGTCGACCGCGCCGAGGAGGACCCGGCCTACTGGGCCGCGCTCGGCACGACGCTCTCGGCGCTCCTGCGCGACCACGTGGCGGTCGCGATCGGTCCGATCGCCAAGCCGCGCGACGTGGTGGTGGTGCCGGATCTGCCCAAGACCCGCTCCGGCAAGATCATGCGGCGGCTGCTCGGCGACATCCGCGACGGCCGCCCGCTCGGAGACGTGACGAGCCTCCAGGACGACACCGTCCCGGCGCGCATCGCCCGCATCGTCGCCGAGCGCGGGTAGGCGCCGCGCCAGTCGGACGCGGCGGGCGGACCCTGTTTCGGGGAGGCGTCGGGAGCCTGCGCGTCCGCGGCGAGGAGGGGCCGCCGGGGAGCATCCGGAGTAGCGTGAAGCCGTGCGCGACGTCCAACAGCAGATCATCTCCGAGCTCCACGTCTCCCCCGCCGTCGATCCGGCCGTCGAGGTCGAACGGCGCAGCGGATTCCTCGCCGACTACCTCCGCAGCACCGGCGCGAAGGGCCTCGTCCTCGGCATCAGCGGCGGCCAGGACTCGAGCCTCGCCGGGCGCCTCTGCCAGCTCGCGGTCGAGCAGGTCCGCGCGAGCGGCGGCGACGCCTCCTTCATCGCGGTCCGCCTGCCGTACAAGGTGCAGGCCGACGAGGAGGACGCCCAGCTCGCCCTCACGTTCATCCGCCCGGACCGCCAGGTCGTCTTCGACATCCACCAGGGCGTCGACGGCGTGGCCGCAGCATTCGGCGACGCGGTCGACGAGCCGATCAGCGACTTCGTGAAGGGCAACGTGAAGGCGCGGATGCGGATGATCGCGCAGTACGCGATCGCCGGCCAGGCCGGGATGCTCGTCGTCGGGACCGACCACGCGGCCGAGGCGGTCACCGGCTTCTTCACGAAGTACGGCGACGGCGGCGCCGACGTCCTCCCGCTCACCGGCCTCACCAAGCGGCAGGGGCGCTCGCTCCTCGAGCACCTGGACGCACCGGCCCGGCTCTACGAGAAGGCGCCGACGGCGGACCTGCTCGACGACAACCCCGGCCAGACCGACGAGACGAACCTCGGGCTCACCTACGCCGACCTCGACACGTACCTCGAGGGCGGCGAGGTCGACCGGGCCGTCGCCGAGGCGATCGAGGCGCGGTACGCCGCGACCGAGCACAAGCGCCAGGTGCCGCTGTCGATGTTCGACGACTGGTGGCGCTGAGCCGCCGCTGACCGCTTCCAGCGGCCGGCAGCTCAGGACCGCACGGGGCCCCGCTGAGGCGGGGCTCCCGTGCGTCCGGCGCGGAACCGATGCGAGGACCGGACCCGCCGCGGTATCAGGAGTCGGCGCGGGCGTTGTAGACGAGCACCTCGCCGGAGTCGACGGAGGCGCGGTAGGCGCGGAACACGTCGAGGGCCTCGTCGCGGAGCACGCCGTCGACGACCTCGATGCCGCGGGCCTCGAACTGCGCGGCCCAGTCCTCGCGCATCGGCCCTTCGTCGAAGGTGCTGATCTCCTCGAGCTCGGGGCCGGACCCCGCGACGACCAGCCGGCGCACCCCCGACCACATCGTCGCTCCGTAGCACTGCACGCACGGGCGCCAGTTGACGACCAGGTCGTGCGCGGGGAGGCCCTCGCCGCCGAGGTCCCAGGTGCCGAGCGCGGTCTGCGCGAGACCGAGCGCCGTCACCTCGGCGTGGCCGGACGAGACCCCGCTGCCGAGGACGACGTTCACTCCGACCGAGACGAGACGACCGGAGTCGCGCTCGACGACGATCGCCGCGAACGGGCCGCCGTTCCCCTCGCGGAAGTTGCGGTCGGCGAGCGCGTGCACGAGGGCCATCCGGTCCTCGAGGCTCGGGAGGACCTCGGGGACGTCGCGGAGGGCGTCACCGATCCAGGCGGGCAGGGCGATCTCGTAGCGGGTGGCGAGGCGGTCGATGTCCATGGGTCCTCCGGGAGACGGGGCGGGGCTGGGCGGAAACGGATGCGCGGCAGGTGCGGCACGGGTGATGCGCGGGCGGCGGCGGCCGTCGCCCGTCAGCCTCGCAGTGCCGAGCGCCGGAGACGGAATCGGCCCGGCGGGTCGACGCGGAGGTCAGGCGAGGAGGGCCTGGCCGAGCGCCGCGGCCTGCGCCGCCCAGAAGCGCTTCGCCACGCCGGTCCGGCGGAACAGGGCGTCGAAGCCGTGGAAGGCGCCCTCCACGATCTCGAGCCCGCACGGCACTCCGGCCGCGCGCAGGCGCTCGGCGTAGCGGACGTCCTCGTCGTGGAAGAGGTCGAGGCCGCCGACGCCGATCCAGGCCGGCGGGAGGCCCGTGAGGTCGTCGCGGCGGGCGGGGGCGGCGTAGGCCGTGACGCCGGGGCCGCCGGGCTCGCCGCCGAGGTAGGCGGTCCAGCCGAAGCGGTTGCTGCCCGGGGTCCAGACGCGGACGCCGCGCGGAGGAGGACCAGGCCGGGTGACGGTGCGGTCGTCGAGCATCGGGTAGACGAGCAGCTGGAACGCGGGCTGCGCTCCTCCGCGGTCGTGGGCGAGGAGGGTCGCACCCGCGGCGATGCCGCCGCCCGCGCTCGCGCCTCCGACGGCGATGCGCGCCGGGTCGACGCCGCGCTCCTGCGCGTGCTCGACGAGCCAGTCGAACGCGGCCAGCACGTCCTCGACGGCAGCCGGGGCCGGATGCGCGGGCGCGAGGCGGTAGTCGACGGAGACGACCGTGATGCCCAGGGTGCGGGCGAAGTCGATGCAGGACGCCTCGTCCTGGAGGTGGCTGCCGAGCACCATGCCGCCGCCGTGCACCCAGAGGAGCGCGGGAGCGGTACCGCGGAGGATGCGCGGCCGGTAGCTGCGGGCCCGGACGGGAGCGGCTCCGGCGACGGGGATCTCGAGGTCGTCGACCACGATGTCGGGCGGAGCCTCACCTCCCTCGGCGACGCGACGCGTGGCGAGGCGCAGCAGTCGCGGGCCGAGGACGATAGGTGGGAAGAAGCGACCGAGCGCGAGGTCGGGGTGGAAGAGGGGCGCCGTCGTGGCGGTGCGGGCTGACGCGGTCATGCGCGGGAGGCTACTCCTCGCGGCCGTGCCGGCGCCCCTCCGCGGGATTACGGACGCACGAGGGTCTTGATCGCGCGGCGCTCGTCCATGGCGGCGTACGCCTCGGCGATCTCCTCGAGGGGCAGCTCGAGGTCGAAGACCAGACCGGGCTCGATCGCGCCGCTGAGCACGTCCGGCAGCAGCTCGGCCATGTAGCCGCGGACCGGCGCGACTCCGCCGTTGACGCCCACGTTCGAGCCGAACATCTGGCGGACGGGCAGCTCGGGGCCTCCGTTGGGGACGCCGACGTAGCCGACCATGCCGCCGGGGCGGGCGGAGTCGAGGGCCTGCTGCATCGACTCCTTGGTGCCGACGCACTCGAGCACGCAGTCGGCGCCGATCCCGCCGGTCAGCTCGCGGACGCGCGCGACGCCCTCGTCGCCGCGGGTCTCGACGATGTGGGTCGCCCCGAAGCGGCGGGCGAGGTTCTGCCGCGACTCGTGCCGCGACATCGCGATGATCGTGGTCGCGCCGAGGCGCTTGGCCGCCAGGACGGCGCAGAGGCCGACCGCGCCGTCGCCGACGACCGCGACGGTCGAGCCCGCGGTGACACCGGCCGAGACCGCGGCGTGGTGGCCGGTCCCCATCACGTCGGCGAGGGTGAGCAGGCTGGGGATGAGCGCCGGGTCCGGATCGATGCCCACGCGGAAGAGCGTGCCGTCGGCGAGGGGCACGCGCACCTTCTCGCCCTGGGCGCCGTCCGCGAAGCCCTCCTCGCGGACCTCGGCGCCCCACCAGCCGCCGGTGAGGCACGAGGTGGAGACGCCGTTGGCGCAGTTCGCGCAGGTGCCGTCGCAGACGTAGAACGGGGCGATCACGAAGTCGCCGACCGCGACGTCGTGCACGTCGTCGCCGATCTCCTCGACGACGCCGACGAACTCGTGGCCGATGCGGTGCGCCTCCTTGGTGGGCGTGACGCCGCGGTAGGGCCACAGGTCCGAGCCGCAGACGCAGGCCGCGGTGACGCGGACGATCGCGTCGCGCCCCGTCGAGAGCTGCGGGTCGGGGACCTCCTCGAGTCGGATGTCGCGCTCGCCGTGGATGAGTGTTGCTCGCATGGGTGCTCCTGGTCGGGAGGGGGATGGGGTCGGCGTCCACGGTACGCCCGCGACCGGCCGCGGGCGCCGGAGAGGCGGGGGCTTGCACGAACGCGCGCCGACGCGGCCCAGGTGGAGAGCCGGGGCGCGGCCGGGGGCGGTCCGGCGCCGGGCGGGAGGCGTCCTGCCGGAACGGAGGGGCCCCGCAGCAGCCCTGCGCCGCGTCACGGCTGCGCCTCCGCCCAGCCGTCGCGCCCGATCACGACGTGCGCGAGGAACCGCAGGCCGCACGCCTCTGCCCCGTCGGCTATCGCCCGCGTCGCCGCACGGTCGGAGGGGAGCACCACGGCCTCGCCCGCGTGGCTGTGCGCCAGGCCGATGCCCGCCGCGCCGCGCGCCAGCACCTCGGCGAGCACGGCGGCGACGGGGATCTCGGCGTGCGCCGGGGCTCCGTCGGCCAGCGTCAGGACGTCGCGGACGGCTCCGGACTCGGCGAGCGCCACCGCCAGCACGGTCTCGACCGGCCGGGCGGCCAGCAGCGGAGCGACGAGCCCGGCCAGGCCGGCGGCGTCGGTCACCCGGGCGGCGCGCGAGGCGCGGTTCATCCTCCGCCGCAGCTCGAAGGAGGCGACCAGGCGGCAGGCGGCGACCTCGCCGACTCCGCGGTGCCGCATCAGATCGTCCACCCCGGCCCGGGCGACGGCGTCGATGCCACCGAAGCGCGCGAGGAGGCGCTGCGCGACGACGGTCGCGTTGGCGCCGCGGACGCCGGCCCCGATGAGCACGGCGAGGGTCTCGGCGTCGGTGAGCGCTTCCGGTCCGTAGGCGCGGAGGCGCTCCCTCGGCCGCTCCTCGGGAGGGAGGTCGGCCATGCGGGGGCCGGGCGTTTCGAAGGACATGCCGCCGACGATACGGAGCCCGCCGGACGCGCCGCCCGCGGATCCCGCCACTGTGGACGAGTACCGCCCGCGAGCGCCCTGTGGAGGGACCTCCCGTCACCGCCGGCGCGCTCCTTCCCGTCCCCCTAGACGTCGGCGTCGACCGCGACCACCGCGACCTCTGCGGACTCGCGACAGGGGTCGAGCACCCCGGTCAGTCCGACGCGGGCATCCCCGCCGTCACCGACAGGCTCTCGCCGTCCGGCGCCACGTCCACCAGCACCACGTCCCCGTCGCGCACCGTGCCGCCGAGCAGCGCCGTGGCCAGCTGGTCGTCGATCGCCCGCTGCATCAGCCGGCGCAGCGGCCGCGCGCCGTACTGCGGGTCGTAGCCGCGCTCGGCCAGCCACCCGCGGGCCGCGGGCGTCACCGCCAGGTCGAGCCGTCGCTCCGAGAGCCTCCTCGACAGCCGGTCGACGTACAGCGACACGATCTCGCCGAGCTCGGTGCGGTCGAGCGCGTCGAAGATCACGATGTCGTCGAGCCGGTTCACGAACTCGGGCTTGAAGGCCTGGCGCACCATTTGCTGGACCGCCTCCTCCTTCTGCGGCCGTGACAGCGCCGGGTCCACGAGGAACTGCGACCCCAGGTTGGAGGTGAGGATGAGGATCGTGTTGCGGAAGTCGACCGTCCGCCCCTGGCCGTCGGTGAGCCGGCCGTCGTCGAGCACCTGGAGCAGGACGTCGAACACCTCGGGGTGCGCCTTCTCGATCTCGTCGAGGAGCACCACCGAGTACGGGCGGCGGCGGACCGCCTCCGTGAGCTGGCCGCCCTGCTCGTAGCCGATGTAGCCGGGAGGGGCGCCGACCAGCCGCGAGACGGCGAACTTCTCGCCGTACTCCGACATGTCGATGCGGACCATCGCCTTCTCGTCGTCGAAGAGGTGGTCGGCGAGCGCCTTCGCCAGCTCGGTCTTGCCGACGCCGGTCGGCCCGAGGAAGAGGAAGGAGCCGGTCGGCCGGTCGGGGTCGGAGATGCCCGCGCGGGTGCGGCGGACCGCGTCCGCGACGGCCGACACCGCCTCGTCCTGGCCGATCAGTCGGCGGTGCAGCTCGGTCTCGAGGTGCAGCAGCTTCTCGGTCTCGCCCTGCAGGAGGCGCCCGACGGGGATCCCCGTCCAGGCGGCGATCACCGCGGCGATGTCGTCGGCCGTCACCTGCTCGTTGACCATGCGGCCCTCGGCCGGCTCCTCCTCCGCCTCGGCGGCCGCGAGCTCGCGCTCGATCACCGGGATGTCGCCGTAGAGCAGCTTCGACGCGCGCTCGAGCTTCCCCTCGCGCTGCGCCCGCTCGGCGGCGATCCGCAGGGCGTCGAGCCGGTTCTTGAGCTCGCCGACGCGGTTGAGGGAGGCGCGCTCGCGCTCCCAGCGCTCCTGCAGCTCCTCGAGCTGGGCGCCGCGGCGGGCCAGGTCCTCGCGCAGCTTCTCCAGCCGTGCCTTCGAGGCCTCGTCCTTCTCCTTCTTCAGCGCCAGCTCCTCGAGCCTCAGCCGGTCCACGGAGCGGCGCAGCTCGTCGATCTCGACGGGAGCGGAGTCGATCTCCATGCGCAGCCGCGACGCGGCCTCGTCGATCAGGTCGATCGCCTTGTCCGGCAGCTGGCGGGAGGTGATGTAGCGGTTCGAGAGCGACGCGGCGGCGACCAGTGCGGAGTCGGCGATCGCCACCTTGTGGTGCGCCTCGTAGCGCTCCTTCAGCCCGCGGAGGATCGCCACGGTGTCCTCGACGGTCGGCTCGCCGACGAAGACCTGCTGGAAGCGGCGCTCGAGAGCGGCGTCCTTCTCGATGTACTGGCGGTACTCGTCGAGCGTCGTCGCGCCGATCATCCGCAGCTCGCCGCGCGCCAGCATGGGCTTGAGCATGTTCGCGGCCGCCACCGACCCCTCGCCTCCACCCGCGCCCATCAGTGTGTGCAGCTCGTCGATGAAGGTGATGATCCGGCCGTCGGACTCCTCGATCTCCTGGAGCACGGCCTTCAGCCGCTCCTCGAACTCGCCGCGGTACTTCGCTCCGGCGATCAGGGCCGAGAGGTCGAGGCTGACGAGCTGCTTGCCCTTGAGGCTCTCGGCGACGTCGCCCGCGACGATCCGCTGCGCGAGCCCCTCGACGACGGCGGTCTTGCCGACGCCGGGCTCGCCGATGAGGACGGGGTTGTTCTTGGTGCGGCGCGTGAGCACCTGGCTGACGCGCCGGATCTCGGCATCCCTCCCGATCACCGGGTCGAGCTTGCCGCTCGCCGCGATGGCGGTCAGGTTGACGCCGTACTGCTCGAGTGCGGACTTCTCGTCCTGCTGGGGCATCCGACCGGCCTGCATGATGGTGGTCTCCTCCGTAGCTCGAAAGTTGAGTTCGACGGACTCAACTTTACTCCCGCGACGGCTCCGGCGGTCAGGCCGTCAGAAGATCGCTGTCGCGACCCTGGAGCGCCTCGAGCGCGTTCCGGAGGATCGAGCGCAGCCGGAACTCGTCGATCCCGGTCAGCGCCGAGATCTCGGCCTGCGAGAAGCCGCCGGCCGCAGCCAGCAGCAGGAGCTCGCGGTCCGGGCAGTCGAGGGCGAGCAGGCCGCTGCCGAGCGGACGCCGGGCGAGCTCGTGCGCGGACCCGAGGGTCTCGCAGAGGACCTCGAGCACCCAGAGCACGGGCTCCGGCGAGCGGGCGCCCTCGCGGGCGCGGCGCCAGACGGCGGTGAAGACGTCGGTGCAGAGCCGGTCGCGGCCGGCCGGGTCGGCCTGGACCGTGCCGACGCACGCCGAGACGAGGCCGCCGAAGCGGTCGACGAGCTCTCCCAGAGCGGAGGCGTCCCCCGTGGCGGAGCGGGCCAGCAGACGGGCGGCGTCCTGCGTCAGCGGCGGACGCACCCGTCCTCCGGTCACGTCCTCGCCTCCAGCACTCACAGGCCTCAGCGTGTCACCGACTCCGGGACGGCGGGACCAGTTGCGCGGAAGGGGGGTGACAGGTATGGAGCGGATCCGCCACCCGGCATCACAGGCGCGGCCAGCGCGCGCGGGCGAAGCAGAAGAGCCCGTAGGCGATGAGCCCGACGGCGACGAAGCCGAGGAGGAACACGCCCGCCGGCAGCTCCACGAGCGACTTCAGCGCCTCGTCGAGCCCGCCCGCCTGCTCCGGATCATGGGTGACGGCGGCGACGATCAGCAGCACGCCGAGAGCGCCGAGGACCACGCCCTTGGCGACGTAGCCGGCGACGCCGAGCACGGTGACGACGGTGCCCGCCGTACCGCCCGGCTCCGCGACGTTCTCGAGGAACTTCCTGCTCGCTCCGCGGTACACGAAGACGCCGCCGACCGCGAGGACGGCCAGTCCCGCGATCACGAGCAGCACGACTCCGCCCGGCGCCGAGAGCACCTGCGCGCTCGCGCTCTCGGACGACTCGGACGAGCTCGACCCGCCGCCCGTCGCGAACTTCAGCGCCGTCACGCCGAGGGCGCCGTAGACGACGGCCTTGCCCGCCTCCTTCAGCCGGCTGCCCCAGGTCTTCAGGGCGCTCTCGCGCGGGCGGACGAGGAACGCCTCGAGCAGCCCCCAGAGCGCCAGGCCGAAGAGGCCGACCGTGCAGATCCAGAGGATCACCAGACCGCCGGGCTGCGCCGCGAGGGCGCCGAGAGCACCGCTCTGGTCGGCCTCGCCTCCGCCGCCGCGGGCCACGCCGAGGGCGATCACTCCGATCAGGAGGTGGACGAGGCCGTTCGCCGCGAAGCCGCCGCGCGCGAGGGTCCGCACCGCCCGGGAGTCCTGGATGTCGTCGGCGGTGCGCTGTGCGTCGGCGGTGCTCGGAGTGTTCACAGGGTGGACGCTACGCGTTTCCACACCCCCGCGCCCGGCGCTCCGCCGTTCGGAGGTGCTCCCGGAGCCGGTTCTCCACACCTTTCCACAGGGTTGTCCACAGCTGTGGAATCGCTAGAGGGACGAGTGGATCACACGTCGACGGCGCGGACGAGTCCGTCCTGCACGCCGCCCAGCCAGTCGTAGACGCTGCGAATCGCGGCCGCGCTCCCCTCCTCCGGGACGACGTCGTCGGTGTCGTCGATGCCGAGCCGCACGGCCAGAGCGAGCCGCATGTCGGTCAGTGCGCGGAGCCAGGCGATCGCCTGCGGCTCCTCGAGACGGACCGCGACCTCGCCCAGCCCCTCGAAGATCCGGCCGTGACTCGTGCCGTCGCCGGCGTCGAGGGCCGCCGTGACGGCGCGGGCGTCGTCCATCTTGCGGGCGGCGAGGTCCGGAGCGGTGAAGCGGCGGAACTCATCGGCCGCCTCGGCGTCGTCGCGGTAGGCGTCGGGCAGGAGGCGCGCGAGCGCCGGATCGGAGCGGGCCTCCTCCGAGGACGCCCCGCGGTCGAGCAGCTCGAGCATCTCGCCCGCCAGGTGGCGGAGGATCCCGGCCTCCTCGCGGTCGAAACGGGCGACGGCCGCTCCGGAGGAGTCGCGGCGGAACGCGCGCATCAGCCGAGTCCTCGGATGCCTCGAGCGGGGTGCTCTCCGGTCTCCGCGGCCGCGGGGCGCAGCGCGGCGCTCACGCGTCGGCCTTCTGCAGCGTCGCCCACAGGCCGTAGCCGTGCATCGCCTCCACGTGCCGCTCCATCTCCTCGCGGTTGCCGGTCGCGACGACCGCGCGCCCCTCGGTGTGCACCTGCAGCATCAGCCGCTCCGCCTCGGCCCGGCCGAAGCCGAAGTAGCTGCGGAAGACGTACGAGACGTACGACATCAGGTTGACCGGATCGTCCCAGACCAGCACGATCCACGGGACCTCGGCCGCCGAGCGGGTCGCCAGGCGCTCGTCCGCGCGCTCGATCGTGTCCGCCATCCCTCCAGCGTAGGCCGCGGCGCGGGCGGACGCCCGGGCGCGCGGCCCGGAGCGCGCTGCCCGCAGCCCGCGAGTGCCCAGGAGTCGTCGCACTCGGCGCGGGGGCACGAGGACGGGGACCGCGAGAAGCCAGGAGTCGTCGCAGTCGAGCGCGAGTGCGACGACTTCTGGACGGTCGGAGCAGAGTCAGCAGCGGCGCCCGCCCTACGCCGACAGGCGCGGCAGGACCTCCCGGGCGAAGAAGTCGAGGTGGTCGAGGTCCTGCAGGTCCATGAACTGCAGGTAGACGCGCTCGCAGCCGGCCTCGCGGAGGGACTCGAGGCGGTCGACCGCCTCGTCGACGCCGCCGGCCACTCCGTGCTCGCGCAGCTCGGCGGGCTCGCGGCCGATCGCCGCGGCACGGCGCGTGAACTCCGCCTCGTCGCCTCCGCCGACCGCGATCAGCGCGACCGAGTGCACGAGCGACGAGGGCTCGCGCCCGATCGCCCGGCACGCCTCGTCGACGCGCTCGAAGGCCCCCGGGATCGCGTCGAACTCGGGGAAGGGCAGGTTGAACTCGCTCGCGAACCGCGCCGCGAGCGCCGGGGTCCGCTTGGGGCCGCCGCCACCGACGATCACCGGCAGCGGCAGGCGGGCGGGCTTGGGCAGGGCCGGGGAGTCGGTCAGCGTGTAGTGCTCGCCGGCGAAGGAGTAGCGCTCGCCGACCGGCGTCGACCACAGGCCGGTCACGATCTCGAGCTGCTCCTCGAGGAGGTCGAAGCGGCGCGGAGGGAAGGGGATGCCGTACGCGGCGTGCTCCTGCTCGAACCAGCCGGTGCCGAGGCCGAGCTCGGCACGGCCCCCGGACATCGCGTCGACCTGGGCGACCTGGATCGCGAGGATCCCCGGCGGCCGGTAGGTGACGGAGGAGACGAGGGTGCCGAGCGCGATCCGCTCGGTCTCGCGGGCGAGGCCGGCGAGCGTCGTCCACGCGTCGGACGGGCCAACACCGGGGTCGCCGTCTCCCATCCGGAGGTAGTGGTCGGAGCGGAAGAAGCCGTCGTAGCCGAGGCTCTCGGCGGCCTGCGCGACGGCGAGGAGGTCCTCGTAGCTCGCGCCCTGCTGGGGTTCGGTGAAGACTCTGAACTGCACGGGTCCAGCCTCCCGCACCGGGGCCGGATCATGCCAGCCCGGCTCCCCCGGCCGGGGCCGCCGACGGGCCCCCGTGTACCGTGGACGGTTGCCGCCGACGAGAGGACCCCATGTCCGAGCACCCGTCCTCCCCGGACACCGCCCCCGCCACCGCGGGCACGACCGCCCCTCCGCACAGCCTCGCGCGGTGGGTCTTCTGGCCCGCCGCCGTCCTGACGCTGTCGATCGCGGCCTTCGCGATCCTCGCGCCCGACGCCGCGACCTCCGTGTTCTCGACGCTGCAGACCACCGTCGTCAACACGTTCAGCTGGTACTACGTGCTGATCGCCGCGGTCTTCGTGGCCTTCGCCATCTGGATGGGCGTGAGCCGCTTCGGCGACATCAAGCTCGGCGCCGACGACGACGAGCCCGAGTTCTCGATGCTCGCCTGGATCTCGCTCCTCTTCGCCGCCGGCATGGGCATCGGCCTCGTCTTCTACGGCGTCGCGGAGCCGCTCACCCACTTCGCCACTCCGCGCCCGGGCGTCACCGGCACCGAGACGCAGCTCGCGCAGAGCGCGATCTCGCAGACCTACCTGCACTGGGGCGTCCACGCCTGGTCCATCTACGTGGTGGTCGGCCTCGCCCTCGCGTACGCGATCCACCGCCGCAAGCGGCCGGTGTCGATCCGCTGGGCGCTGGAGCCGCTGCTGGGCCGCCGGGTCCGCGGCGGCTGGGGCAACGCGATCGACGTGGTCGCCCTGGTCGGCACCATGTTCGGAGTCGCGACCTCGCTCGGCCTGGGCGTCACCCAGATCTCAGCGGGACTGGAGGCGAGCGGCATCGTGGAGTCGTCGCTCACCGTGCAGATCGTGGTCATCGCCGTGGTCACGGGCCTGACCGTCTTCTCGCTGATCTCGGGCGTGGGCAAGGGCATGAAGTGGCTCTCGACCGGCAACCTGCTACTCGCCGCCGCGCTCCTCGTCTTCGTGCTCGTCGCCGGCCCGACCCAGTTCCTCCTCCGCGAGTTCGTGCAGTCGCTCGGCAACTACCTGCAGAACTTCATCGGCCTGACCTTCACGGTCAGCGCCTACGCCGGGCGCGAGGGCGAGCAGTGGCAGGCCTCGTGGACCACGTTCTACTGGGGCTGGTGGATGTCGTGGGCGCCGTTCGTCGGCATCTTCATCGCCCGCGTCTCGAAGGGCCGGACGGTCCGCGAGTTCGTCGGCGGCGTGCTGCTCGTGCCGACGATCATGACCTTCCTCTGGTTCAGCGTCCTCGGCGGCACGGCCATCTACCGGGAGCTCTACGGCGACGGCGGCCTCGTCGGCGCCGACGGCTCGGTCGACACCAACCTGGCGCTCTTCTCGATGCTGCAGGGACTGCCCGCGGGCTCGGTGCTGACGATCGGCGCGATCCTCCTGATCGGCGTCTTCTTCGTGACCTCCGCCGACTCCGGAGCGCTCGTGATGTCGATGATCGCGACCGGCGGCGAGCCGGAGCCGCGCAACCGCATCCGCGTGTTCTTCGCCGTCGCGACCGCGCTGCTCGCCCTGTCGCTCCTGATCGCCGGCGGCCTCGACGCCCTGCAGACCGCGGCGATCCTCTCGGCCCTGCCGTTCAGCGCCGTGATGATCCTGATGTGCGTCGCGACGGTGATCGCCTTCCGACGCGAGATCCGCGCGTACGACAAGGCCCGCCGCAAGGCGTTCGTCGGCGACATCGGCACGTTCTACGGCCTCGAGGTCGAGGATCCGGCGGAGCGCGAGCCCGCCCACCCGATCAAGCGCCTCGCGAACCGCCTGAAGCCGGGGTCGAAGGAGTAGTCGGCTCGGAGGAGCAGCCAGGTCGGACAAGGCTGGGCGCCGCTGGGGCGCCCGGCCGGCCGATCAGCTGGGCGACGGGATGAAGGGGTGCTCCGGCGGGTCCTGGTCGTCGCCGAGGCGGGCGTCGGCGCCCTGGTCGAGCGCCTCGTCGATCGACTCGGGGTCGTCGATCTCGGCCGGGTCCTCCGGCGGGACCGGCAGGGAGTCGCCGTCGGGGCGGGTGGTGTCGGTGACGTCCTCGGGGGCGTCGAAGCCGAAGCTGCTCATGGTTCCCTCTCCGCGGTGCGCCCGGGAGGCGGCGCCGCTGCGGGCAGCCTAGGTCGCGCCCCCGGAGGCGGTCACGGACTTGACGGGGCACCCGAGGGGCCCCGCGGGGTCGGCCCGCTCCGGAGGAGCCTCCGCCCGGGCAGCCGTCAGTGCACGTACTCGAGCAGGTCGGCTCCGAGGGTGCGCATTCCCTCCAGCACCGCGAGGCGGTAGTGCAGGGTCGTGTCGTCGAACTGGGTGGCGACCGCGTAGGCGACTCCGGCACGTGGGCCGCGGAGGACGCCGGCCTCGGCGCGGACGCCGACGTCGGTGCCGGTCGCGTTGACGAGCAGGACCCCGTGGTCGGGGTGCCGGTGCGCGAGCGGGTCGAGCCCGAACGAGGCGGCGACCATCGAGAGGTCGGTGCCGAGCGAGAGCCAGCCGATCACCCGCGAGCTCACGGCGGCGTCCACGATCTCGCCGTTCGCGAGGGTGGCGAGCAGCCAGGTCAGCTCGCGGGCGGAGCCGATCGAGAGCTGCGGCGCGTCGTCCGGGCCGCGCTCATCGCGCACGACGTCGAGCAGGGCGGTGCGGGAGAGGCCGAGCGCCTCCGCCCGCTCGCGCACGGCATCGAGGCCGACGCGGCGCAGCAGGACGTTGGTCGCGAGGTTGTCGCTCGAGGCCCCGACGAGGGCGGCGAGGTCGGCGATCGGCATCGACGGCACCTGGAGGTGCTGCCAGAGCCCGGAGCCCGAGACCGCGTCCGCCGCGGTCCGGTCGACCAGGCGCAGGTTCTCCTGCGGCTCGTTCGCCAGCCGGGCGGCGACCTCGATCAGCAGCACGACGGTGCCGAGGGAGGCGGTGGGCATCGAGACGGAGTCGTCGACCGCGAACAGGGTGCGGCCGGTCGCCAGGTCGACGGCGCGCGCCGAGACGACGACCCCGTCGATCGCGAGACGACCGAGGGCGTCGAAGCCGCGCTGGAAGTTCTCGCGGTCGCCGCCACCCTTGTGGCGCCCCCGGCGGTTGCGTCGGCTCTCACGGCGGGTCTCGCTGGTGGGGATCACCACGGGTACGGCCCCTCTACGGGTCGGGAGTGCGGTCGTGCGGAGGGGGGACCTGGGTCCTCACGCGCCGGCAGGACGCGCGATCGGCGGACGACCCCGCTGCATCGGTCGGCTCTCGATGCCCGGGGCTCCTCGTCCGTGGTGCGGAGGTGGTCGGCGGCGACTACCAGATGGTGACGCGCTCGCTCGGGGAGAGCCAGAGGGCGTCGCCTTCGGAGACGTCAAAAGTAGCGTAGAACTCGTCGATGTTCCGGACGATCTGGTTGCAGCGGAACTCGGCCGGAGCGTGCGGATCGATGGCGAGGAGGCGGATCGTCTCCTCGTCGCGCGACTTCTGCTGCCAGGCCTGCGCCCAGGAGAGGAAGAAGCGCTCGGCGCCGGTCAGGCCGTCCACGACGGGCGGCTCCTCGCCGTCCAGCGAGAGCAGGTACGCCTTCCAGGCGATGCCGAGACCGCCGAGGTCGCCGATGTTCTCGCCGATGGTCAGGGCGCCGTTCACGTGGTGCCCGGGCGTGGTCGCGGGAGCGAGCGCGTCGTACTGCGCGATGAGCGCCTTCGTCCGCTCCTCGAACGCGGCCCGGTCCTCCTCGGTCCACCAGTCGGTGAGGCGGCCGTCGCCGTCGAAGCGCGAGCCCTGGTCGTCGAAGCCGTGGCCGATCTCGTGACCGATGACGGCGCCGATCGCTCCGTAGTTCGCGGCGGGGTCGCGGGCCTCGTCGAAGAAGGGGAACTGCAGGATCGCGGCCGGGAAGACGATCTCGTTGAAGCCCGGGTTGTAGTACGCGTTGATCGTCTGCGGGGTCATGAACCACTCGTCGCGGTCGAGCGGGCGGCCGATCTTGCCGAGCTCGCGGGCGAACTCGAACTCGGCCACGCGGCGGGCGTTGCCGAGCAGGTCGGCCGGGTCGATCGAGAGGGCGGAGTAGTCGCGCCAGCGCACCGGGTAGCCGATCTTGGGCGTGAACTTCGCGAGCTTCTCGAGCGCGCGCTCGCGGGTGGCGGGGCTCATCCACTCCAGGTCGACGATGGAGCGGCGGTACGCCTCGATGAGGTTCGCGACCAGCACGTCCATCGCGGCCTTCGCCGTCTCGGGGAAGTGGCGGGCGACGTAGGTGCGGCCGACCGCCTCGCCGAGCGAGCCCTCGACGAGCGAGACGGCGCGCTTCCAGCGCTCCCGCTTCTGCGGGGTGCCGGTGAGGGTGCGGCCGTAGAAGTCGAAGTTGGCGTCGACGAAGCCGCTGGACAGGTAGGCCGCGGCTCCGCGGATCACCTGCCAGGACAGCCAGTCGCGCCAGGCCGGGAGCCGGTCCTCGGTGAGCAGGCCCGCGAGACCCTGGAGGAAGCTCGGCTGGCGGACGACCACCTCGGCGAGCGCCCCCTCCGGAGCGCCCATCGCGGTGAGCCAGACGCCGAGGTCGACGCCCGCGGCGAGCTCCTCGACCTCGGACCAGGAGCGGAGGTTGTAGGTCGCCTGGCTATCGCGGCTGCGGACCTTGTCCCAGTGCGCGGCGGCCAGGTCGGTCTCGAGGGCGACGATGCGCTCGGCGCGGGCCTCGGCGGCGTCGATGCCGGCCAGCGCCAGCATCCGCGCGACGAACGGCGTGTAGGCCTCGCGGACGGAGGCGAACTCCTCCTCGCGGTAGTAGCTCTCGTCCGGCAGGCCGAGGCCGCCCTGGTTGACGAAGACGAGGTAGCGCTCGGGGCTGCCCGGGTCGTTGTCGACGAAGAGGCCGAAGAGCCCGGGGACGCCGGTGCGCTCGAAGGCGCCGACCGCGCGGAGCAGGCCGGGGATCGAGTCGACCCGCTGCACGGCGGCGAGGTCGTCGGCGATCGGGGCGGCGCCGAGCTCCTCGGCCCGCTCCTCGTCCATGAAGGAGGCGTAGAGGTCGCCGAACAGTCGCTCCTCGGTGCCGTGCTGCGCGGTCTGCGCCTCGACGATGATGTCGCGCACGGCCTTCTCCGCCTCCTCCTGGAGCACGTGGAAGGAGCCGTAGCGCGCCTTGTCGGCGGGGATCTCGGTGCGGTCGATCCAGAGCCCGTTGACGTGCCGGTAGAGGTCGTCCTGCGGGCGCGTCGCGGGGTCGAGTTCGGAGCGGTCGATACCGGAGCGAGGCGTCGTCGAGGTCATGGCGGACAGCCTACGTCGGGGCGCCGACACGGTGGCGCGAGGTGCGGCGGGTCGAGCGCGGAGCCGCGGAGGGCGGGCGCGGAGCCGCGGACGGGAGTGCCCGGCGCGGAGCCGCGGGAGGGCCGGGCGCGCCACCGTCCGGCTCGCGGGGGCGGACTGCTCCTGCGAGCCGGACGGTGGCCGACGGGGACGCCGGAGCGTCAGCGCCCGAGCTGCTCCTCGACGTACGCGCGGATCGGCGTGGTCGGCCGCCCGATCAGGCGGGCGAGCGAGCCGTCGGTCCCGCCGAGGAGGCCATCGGCGATGTTCGCGTCGAGGCCGACGACGAAGCCGACTCCGCCCTCGGGGACGCCGGCGCCGGTGAGGACGCGGGCGTG
Source organism: Rathayibacter sp. AY1E3 (assembly GCF_002932235.1). Taxonomy (NCBI): domain Bacteria; kingdom Bacillati; phylum Actinomycetota; class Actinomycetes; order Micrococcales; family Microbacteriaceae; genus Rathayibacter; species Rathayibacter sp. AY1E3. The sequence goes on along the minus strand of NZ_PSVN01000001.1, from coordinate 246,045 downwards.
CTCGTCGGAGGAGACGTGGCTGATCGCGGCGTCGCGTCCGGCGACCTCGGCGACGATCGCGGCCAGCTCGTCGAAGCTCCAGGCGGTGTCGCCGGAGAGCTCGTGCACGGTGCCGACCAGGGACGGGTCGGTCAGGGCGACCGCTGCGGCCTCGGCGTAGTCGGTGCGCGCGGCGCTGGCGACGCGGCCCTCGCCGGCGCTCGAGAGGGTGCTGCCGGTGGAGGCGAGCTCGGCGACGGTCTGCTCGTAGTTCTCGTTGTACCAGCCGTTGCGGAGGATGACAGCGGGGACGCCGCTGGCGGCGATCGCCTCCTCCGTGGCCTTGTGCTCGGGGGCGAGGATGAGCGCGCTCGTGGTCGCCTTCGGGGCGCTCGTGTAGACCAGGCGCGCGCCGGCGCGGACGGCGGCGTCGATCGCGGCGGTGTGCTGTGCGACGCGCCTGCCGACCTCGGAGCCCGAGACGAGGAGGACGGCCTCGGCGCCGGAGAAGGCGGCGTCGAGCGAGGCGGGGTCGTCGAAGTCCGCGACGGCGGTGCGGACGCCGAGGTCGGCGGCGAGCGCCTCGAGCTTCGCGGCGTCGCGGCCGGTGGCGACGATGTCGGAGGCGGCGGTGCCGCGGGCGAGCAGGTGCTCGACGGCGAGACGGCCGAGGTGGCCGGTGGCTCCGGTGACGACGAGGGTCATGAGGGGTCCTTCCTGACGGGTGGGGCGGGCGGGGTCCGCCGCCAGGAGGGTGCAACCGGCGCATCCTCCTCCTGCTTCCCGGAATGCAGTACCCACTATTTCGTTAGTACAGTCACCACCCCTGTCCCGAGGAGCACCCCATGACGATCGCCGACTCCCCCCTGCTCGCCGGGGACGTCTACTCCGCCGACTGCCCGAGCCGCGAGGTCTTCGGCCACGTCACCAGCAAGTGGGGCGTCCTGGTGCTCGCGGCGCTCGCTCCGGGCACGCTGCGCTGGGGCGCTCTGCGCCGCCGGATCGGCGGGATCAGCGAGAAGATGCTCGCCCAGACGCTGCGGATCCTGGAGGAGGACGGCTTCGTGCACCGCGAGGCGCGGCCGGTCGTCCCGCCGCACGTCGAGTACCGGTTGACGCAGCTGGGAGCGGAGCTGGCGGAGCGTCTGCTGCCGGTCGTCGAATGGATCGCGGGGAACGTCGGGGCGGTCCTGGAGGCGCGCTCGGAGGGCCGCCGGGAGGGAAGGTGAGCCTCACCTTCTTGTGAGAACGTTCACGTTCCGTTCAGGGAGGAGCCTCCACCCGGCGGCATCGGCGCCCCCTCCCCCTGCTTGCCTCGATCGCGTCTCCTGCTCGTGATCGAAGGACCTCCATGTCAGACACCGCCCGCCGCCCGCTCCTCCTCCCGATGACCGGCCACGTGCGCGGCAAGCGCAGCCCCGTCACCTGCGCGCTGAAGTGCGCCAACGCCTGCTCCACCGCGACCTGCAACACGTCGCACAACAGCTACTTCCGCGACATCGTCTCGTCGCAGCTCTCCCGCCGCAGCGCCCTCGGCCTCGGCCTGGCCGGCGCGGTCACCGTCGCCGTCGCCTCCGCCGGAGGAGCGCCCACCGCCGAGGCGGCCGTGGCGACCGCGGCCGACGGCTCGCCGCTCGCCTTCACTCCCATCGCTCCGGTGCCGTACACGGTCGACCGGTTCACCGTCCCCGAGGGCTTCGCCTGGCAGCCGATCATCCGCTGGGGCGACCCGCTCTTCGCCGACAGCCCCGCCTTCGACATCGCCGACCAGACGGAGGCCGCCCAGGCCGCGCAGTTCGGCTACAACAACGACTACACCGACATCGTCGAGATCCCGGGCTCGAAGCGCCTCCGCGCCCTGCTCGTCGTGAACCACGAGTACACGAACGAGAGCATCATGTTCCCGGCCGCGCAGCTCGAGGCGGAGCCGGAGCGCGTGCGCGCCGTCGGCCGCGCCGCCCACGGCCTCAGCGTCGTCGAGCTGGTCCGCACCGCGGTCGACCGCCCGTGGGCCTACGTCCGCGGGGGCGAGCGCAACCGCCGCTACCTGCTCGACACCCCCTACGAGGTGACCGGCGCCGCCGCCGGCACCGACCTGCTGAAGACGGTCGCCGACCCCGAGGGCCGCACCGTGCTCGGCACGCTCGGCAACTGCTCCGGGGGCACGACGCCGTGGGGCACGATCCTCTCGGGCGAGGAGAACTTCAACGGCTACTTCCGCGCCGTCGGCACGAGCGACGCCGAGAAGCGCTACGGCCTCGCCGACTCCGAGACCTCGCGCCTCTGGGAGCTCGACGACCCCCGCTTCGACGCCCGCACCCCGGGCTACGAGAACGAGCCGAACCGCTTCGGCTGGATCGTCGAGTTCGACCCCTTCGACCCCGACTCCACGCCGAAGAAGCACACGGCGCTCGGCCGGCTCAAGCACGAGGGCGCGAACGTCATCATCGCCCCGGACGGCCGCGTGGTCGCGTACCAGGGGGACGACGAGCGCTTCGACTACCTCTACAAGTTCGTCTCGACGAAGCGCTACATCGAGGGCGACCGCGCCCACAACAAGACCCTGCTGGAGGAGGGCGACCTCTACGTCGCCCGCTTCACCGGCGACTCCCCCGTCGCCGAGATCACCGGCACCGGGGCGGTCCCCTCGGACGGCGGCTTCGACGGCATCGGCGAGTGGCTGCCCCTGGTGCTGAACGGCGCCTCGACGATCGCCGGGATGAGCGTCGCCGAGGTGCTCGTGCACACCCGCCAGGCGGCGGACGCCGCGGGCGCGACCAAGATGGACCGCTGCGAGGACGTGCAGCCCAGCCTGGTCAGCGGCCGGATCTACGTGGCCTGCACCAACAACTCCGCCCGCGGCACCGAGGGCGCCAAGGAGGGCGCGACCGAGGTCAACCCGCGCACCGAGAACCGCGACGGCCACATCGTCGAGATCATCGAGGACGGCGGCGACCAGACCGGCCGCACCTTCACCTGGAACCTGCTGATGCTCTGCGGCGACCAGGCGCAGGGCGACGTCGTCTACTTCTCCGGCTTCCCGGCGGACCAGGTCTCACCGATCTCGTGCCCGGACAACCTGGCCTTCGACTCGGTCGGGAACCTCTGGATCTCGACCGACGGCGCCCCGAGCGGCATCGGCTACAACGACGGGCTCTTCAAGGTCGCGCTCGAGGGCGCGACGCGCGGCAGGGTGGAGCAGTTCCTCTCGGTGCCCCGCGACGCCGAGACCTGCGGACCGATCGTCCACGACCTCGACCAGCACGTGTTCGTGGCGGTGCAGCACCCGGGCGAGGAGGGCACCTTCGAGGCGCCGACCTCGTTCTTCCCGGACTACGGATCGACGGCGGCGGGAGCGGTGGCGGCACCGCGTCCGACCATCGTGCAGATCCTGCCGGCGTCGCAGGTGGTGGCGCCGACTCCGACGCCGACCGCCGGGCCGACCACGGCACCGACGACCCCGCCGACCACCGCGCCCACGGCGACTCCCACCACGGCACCGACCGCCGGGCCGACTGCGGCGCCCACCGTTGCTCCATCCCCGATGCCCACGACCGCGCCGACCGGCACTCCCACCCCGCTGCCCGTCGGCGGCTCGGGCGGCGGGCTGGCCTCGACCGGAGTCGAGAGCGTCGGCCTGATCGCGGGCGCCACCGCGCTCCTGGCCGCGGGCGCCACCGCGCTCGGACTCGGAGCGCGCCGCCGCGCGGCCGCCGAGGGCGAGGACGACCAGCAGGCGTGAGGCCGGACAGGGCCCGGGACCGATCACAGGATCGGGGCCGGGCCCTGCCACGCTCGGGGACCCGCCGCTCAGGCCCCCGGGACCGGCGGGCCGGTGCGCCAGCGGAGGATCGCCGCGGCGTCGGCGTCGTGCGGCAGCGTCACCACGTCGGCCCCCTCCGGAGCGGTGCGGGAGTCGGTGACGAGCACGCGCGCGTCCGTGAGCACGGCGGCGCGGGCCAGCGCGAGGGCGGCGTCGACGGAGTCGATCACCTCGGCGCCCAGCGCCTCCTCCGGGGCCGACGCGACCCACGGCTCCGCGGCGAGCGCCAGCAGAGCGCGCTCGCGCAGCCGGCCGGGGTCGAGCACCAGCGTCTCGACCTGCGCCGAGGCCAGCGCCGTGACGATCGCGCCGAGCGAGTACTCGATGATGCGGCGCGGCTCCCCGGTGCGCAGGGCGTCGAGCACGTCCTCCTTCTCGCGCAGCAGGATCCGGTCGAGCTGCTCGTCGACGAACCGCTCCAGCGCCCCCTCCTCGCTGCCGGCGGCCCGCGTGTTCACGGGCTCGACGGCCAGGATCGCGGCGCTGCTCGGCGAGAGCTGCTGCGCGAGCAGCTGCCGGGCGTGGATGTCCCCCGCGACGACCAGCAGGCGCGGCCGGTGCACGCGCACGAGCTCGTCCACCGCGGCGGCGAGCTCGGCCTGTGTGCGCCGCCAGATCTCCTCCGCGTGGTGGTGGAACCGGTCGTGCCGCCAGCCGCCGGCCTGCGCCTTGTGGAGGGTGTCGGTGCGGCCCTGCACGGCCTGCTCGGCCTCGGGTCGCTGCGCGCCCAGGCGGTGCAGGCGGATCTCGCCGCCGTCCCGCGAGGTCTCGACGACGAGGACGCGCAGGTCGGGCCGGTGCTGCAGCAGCGGCACGATGTCCGGGAGCGGGCTGTAGGAGACGCCCTCGGGCGCGACCGGCCGATCCGGCAGCACCTCGTTCAGCACGACCCTCCCGTCCACGGCGACCGCGAAGAGGCAGCAGCCGCCCTGGGGGCGCCCGGCCCCCTCGAGCAGAGCGGTGAGGGCCTGGATGTCGGCCTGGGGCGCACCCTGGCGGGCGAGCTCGTCTCCGAGGGACGTGGCGCGCTCGAGCGAGATGTCCGGCGGATTCCCGGAGTCGATCGCGAGGTCGACGTAGAGCTGCGACACGGGCCGGGAGTCGCGGAGGAGCTCGGCCAGGGTCGGGAGAGCGGGGGTGGTGGTCACCATCGGGTCGTCCTTTCCTGTCGTGTCCCGACAGTGTCGGACGGCAGGAGCGGGAGGAGGGACGGGGTTGACTGCTCGCGCGCGCCTCAGAGCAGGCGGCGCGCGGAGGCCCAGGCGGTGAGCTCGTAGCGGGAGGAGAGCTGCAGCTTGCGGAGGACGGCGGAGACGTGGGACTCGACCGTCTTGACCGAGATGAAGAGCTCGGCGGCCGCCTCCTTGTAGGCGTAGCCGCGGGCGATCAGGCGCATCACCTCGCGTTCGCGGGCCGAGAGCCGGTCGAGCTCGTCCACCGACTCCGCCTGCTCGCCCGCCAGCGCCCCGAAGGCGTCGAGCACGAAGCCGGCCAGGCGCGGCGAGAACACGGCGTCCCCGCCCGCCACCGCGAGCACGGCCCGGCTGACCTCGGCTCCGGAGCTGGCCTTGGTGATGTAGCCGCGGGCACCGGCGCGGATCACGCCGACCACGTCCTCCGCGGCGTCCGAGACGCTCAACGCCAGGAAGCGCGATGACGACCCGGCGCTGCGCCGCAGCACCTCGGCCCCGCCTCCGCCCGCACCGCCCGGCAGGTGCACGTCGAGCAGCACCACCTCGGGCGCGAGCGAGGCGACCAGGCCGACGGCGGAGTCGACGTCGGCCGCCTCCCCGACGACCTCGAGCTCGGGGGCGAGGTCGGCCCGCAGGCCGGAGCGGAAGATGGAGTGGTCGTCGACCAGCAGCACGCGGGTCACCGCTCGACCTCCGCGGGGAGCCGCAGATGCACCTCGGTGCCGGTGCCGCCGACTCCGGGGCGCACGGTCGCGCTGCCGCCCGCGCGCGCCATCCGGCCGATGATCGACTCGCGGATGCCGAGGCGGTCGCCGGGCACCTCGTCGAGGACGACGCCGGGGCCGCGGTCGCGCACGAACACGTCGACGCCCTGCACGGAGGACTCGAGGTACACCGAGACGTCGCCGCCCGCGTGCCGGGCCGCGTTCAGCACGGCCTCGCGGGTCGCGGCGAGGAGCGCGGCGGCGCCGGGGACGGACGCTCCGACGGCCACCACCTCGAGGTGCACGGGGTAGTCGAGCTCGACGGCGGCGGCGATCGCCCGGACCTCGGCGGCCAGGTCGTTGGCGACCGGGACGTCGCGCTCGAACAGCCAGTCGCGCAGCTCCCGCTCCTGGGCGCGGGCGATGCGGGCGACCTCGCTCGAGGCTCCGGCGCGGTTCTGGATGAGAGCGAGGGTCTGCAGCACGGAGTCGTGCAGGTGCGCGGCGATCTCGGCCCGCTGCTCCTCGCGCACGCGGGCGGCGCGCTCGCCCATCAGCTCGGACCAGAGGGTCACCACCCGGGGCGCGGCCAGCACGCCGGCGGCGATCAGCAGCACGCCCACGGCGAGGACCGCGTTGAGGGCGCTCGGGCGGCCGGTGAGCACGGCCGCTCCGGCGAGCACCAGCAGCGCGCAGGAGGCGAGGCGCACTGCGGAGCCGTACCGGGCGGGGCGGACGGCGTCGCCGTGGTCGAGCCCGAGGCTCCAGCCGACGGCTCCTCCCGCGAGCAGGCCGACGGCGACGAGCGCGCGCGTGATGTCGGCGTCGTCGCCGCTGTCGACGGTGATCAGCACGGCGAGCGCCGCGACGGCGGCGGCGAGGGTCAGCAGGCCGGCCACGGGAGCGGAGCGGCGGACGGCCGGATCCGCGTCGCGCGAGTCGAGCGGCGCGAGGGGCACCAGGGCCCAGAGCCAGAGGTAGAGGAGCGCGCCGCCCCCGCCGAGCGCGGTCGTGAGGACGGCCAGGAGGCGGGTCCTCCGCACGCTCCAGCCGAGGTGGTCGGCGACCGCGGTGCACACTCCACCGAGCAGCATCGTCCGCGGCCGCTGCAGCGGGGGGCGGACGGCGGTGCCGGGGACTGTGCTCACCCCTGCATCCAAACAGGTCGGCCGCACGATCGGGGGTGCTCTCGGGGTCGGATCAGGGGTTCCCCCGATGGTCCGGGCCGTGGGGCGCACGGGAGACTCGCAGCATGACAGGACAGAGCACGACCCCGCCGGGCTCCGCGGAGCCGGACGGCACGGACGCGGAAGGCACAGCGACGACGCCGATCGGGACGGATCCCGGAGCCGCCGGCCCCGACAGCCCCGGCCCGGACAGCGCCGGCCCCGAGAGCCCCGGCCCGGGAGCCCCCGGCCCGGCCGATCCGCCCCCCGCGCCCGAGAACCGCTTCGTGCTCTGGCTGCGAGGCCTCGACCTGCCCCGCCGTCCCGGCTGGATCGGCGGCGTCTGCGCGGGGATCGCCGACCGGCTCGGCATCGACCCGCTGATCGTGCGCGGGATCGTGCTCGTCGTCGCGGTGCTGGGCGGGCCCGCGCTCCTCCTCTACGCCGCGGCCTGGCTGCTGCTGCCCGACCAGGACGGCGCCCTGCCGGTGGAGCGGCTGCTCCGCGGCTCGCTCGACCGGGTGCACGCCGGGATCGGCGTCCTCGTGCTCGCCTCGATGCTGCCGGTGGCGCAGGGCTTCTGGTCGCTCGGCGGCGCGTACACCGGGGCGATGCCCTGGGCGCCCGCGACCGGGCGGACGCTGTGGTCGCTCGTGGTGCTCGGGCTGATCGTGGCCTTCGTGGTCTGGATCGTGCGGCGGAGCCGGCGATCGGACGACGCGGCCGCTCACCCGGCCCAGGGCTCCCCGTCCGCACACCCCCCCGCGACGCTTGCCTACCCCGCGCCCTCCGCTCCGGCCTACCCCGCACCCGACCCCGGGCTGCAGGACGAGCGCCCCTCGTCCCCCGAGGCCGTCGCCGAGTGGCGCGAGCGCCAGGAGGCCTGGCGGGCCGAGCGGGAGGCGTTCCGCGCCCAGCAGAGCGCGTCGGCCCGCGAGACGGCCCGCGCCCGGGCGGAGGAGGCGCGAGTCGCCGCCGCCGCCGTCACCGCCGCGCGCCTGGAGCGCCAGCGCCTCCGACGCGCCGCGAACCCCCGGCTGCGGGCGAGCCTCACGCTGCTCGCCCTGGGCGCCGCCGCACTGACCGGCGCACTGGTCTCGCTCACCGCCTCCGGGCCGACGGCCCTCGTCGTCGGAGCCGCCTCGGCCGCGCTCGTGCTCGCCGTGGTGATCGTGCTCGCCGGCCTGTTCCGGAGGCGCGCGATCGCGCTGATCGCCCTCGCGACGGTCGCGCTGGTCACGGCCGCCTGCGCCGCCGTGCTGCCAACCGACCGCGAGCTGCTCCCCGTGCTGGGCACCTACGGCTTCTCGAGCGCCGCTCCCGGCCGCTACGCGACGCTCGCGGCGAGCGACCTGCGCGTCACGGTCGCACCCGGCTACGAGACCTCCGGCGAGCCGCTGGACCTCTGGATCGGCTACGGGCACGTGTCCGTCGCCACGATGGCGGGAACGGCGGTCCGCCTCGAGGCGACCACGGAGGACACCGAGCTCCTCGTTCTGGACGCCGACGGAGGCGCGATCGACGCGCCCCGCGAGGTCCGCACCGCCGACGGCCGTCAGCTGTGGACGCAGACCTTCGGCGATCCCGAGGCCGAGCCGTTCGTGGTCCGCATCGCCCAGGAGGGCGGGTCGATCCGCGTCCAGGACTCCACACCGGGCGCCGACTCCGGCACCACCGCGCCGGACGCCGACGCGGATCCGCGTCGGCGCCGTCCTCTACGGACTCGTCCTCGCCGCCGCCTCGATCGGCCTGCTCGTCGTCTCGGCCGACCCGGTGCTGCGCGCGCAGGTCGTCGAGCGCGGGATCACGCTCGAGCCCGGCGCCGCGCTCGCCCTGGCCGTCGCGGCGCTCGGCGCCATGGCGCTCCTCCTCGGACTCGCCCGCCTGCTCGACCGCCGCGCCGCTCGCGACGACGGCTGACCCCGGCGCGGGACGCCGGGTGCTCGCAACCCCCTGCCCCGCATCCGCCGAGAGGCGCAGACTCGTCCCGGGCGATCGCCCGCCACCCCCTGGAGACGAGACCATGCCCTTCTGCGCCCTCGAGAGCCTCCGCTGATGGAGCTGGGCATCGCCGCGATCGTCGGCGTCTCGGTCCTCGTCGCGGTCGCCGTCTTCTCGCGGCGCCTCGGCGTCGCCGCCCCGATCGTCCTCGTGCTCGCCGGCGTCGGCCTCTCGTACATCCCCGGGGTGCCGGAGGTGGTCGTCCCGCACGAGTGGGTGCTCGACGGCGTGCTGCCGCCGCTGCTCTACGCGGCGGCGCTCAGCGTCCCGTTCATCGACTTCCGCCGGAACCTCACCACCATCACCGGCCTGTCGGTCGTGCTGGTGCTGATCTCGGCGGCCGGCGTCGGCGCGCTCCTCTTCCTCCTCCTCCCCGAGCTCGGGCTGGGCCTGGCGATCGCCGTGGGCGCGATCATCAGCCCGCCCGACGCCGTCGCCGCGACCTCGGTCGGCCGGCGGCTCGGCCTCCCGCCGCGGCTGCTCACCCTGCTCGAGGGCGAGGGGCTGATCAACGACGCGACCGCGCTGGTCCTCCTCCGCTCGGCCCTCGCCGCCGCCGCGGGGACGCTCGCGACGCCGTGGGCCGCGATCGGCGACTTCCTCTACGCGGTCGTCGTGGCCGTCGTGGTCGGGTTCGTGGCCAGCGTCGTCACCGTCTTCGTCCGCTCGCGGCTCGAGGACCCGGTGCTCAACACCGTCCTCTCCTTCATCGTCCCCTTCGTCGCGTTCATCCCCGCTGAGGGCCTGGGCGCCTCGGGCGTGCTCGCCGTGGTCGTCGCGGGCCTGCACACCGGGCACGCCTCCTCCCGCGCCTTCACCGCCCAGTCGCGGGTGAACGACCGGGTCAACTGGCGGACCGTGCAGTTCCTGCTCGAGAACGGCGTGTTCCTGCTGATCGGGCTCGAGATCCGCTCGCTGATCCACGACGCCGACAGCGCGCGCCTCTCCGTGCCCGGAGCGGTCGGGATCGGGCTGATCGCGGTGGTCGGGCTGATCGTCGTGCGCTTCCTCTGGGTCGGGCCGGTCCTCCTCGGCGAGCGCTGGCAGACCCGTCGGGCCGAGCGCCGGGCCCGCGAGCAGAAGGAGCTGCTCGAGTCGCCCGAGGCGCAGGAGCTGCCGAAGGAGGAGCGCGGCCGAGCGAAGCGGCGCTACCTGCTGCGGCGCAGCGACTACCGGCACTTCAGCCGCAACGGCATCGGCTGGCGCGGCGGTCTGGTGCTCGGCTGGTCCGGGATGCGCGGAGTGGTGACCCTCGCGGCCGCGCAGTCGCTGCCCGAGGACATCCCGTACCGCCCGCAGCTCGTGCTGATCGCCTTCACCGTGGCCGTCGCGACCCTGCTGATCCAGGGAAGCACGCTGCCGCTGCTGATCCGGGCGCTGGGCATCCGCGGGATCGACGTGCCCGAGGACCAGCGCGCGCTCGCGGGTCTGCTCGACGAGATCACCGAGAAGGGCCTCTCGGTGCTGGAGCACCCGGGCGACGCCGTCGAGGGCGCCGACGGCGTCGCTCCGGACGTCCTGGAGCGGGTGCGCCAGACGTCGTTCCTCCGCTCCGAGGCCGCCTGGGAGCGCTCGCGCGGCACGGAGCGGTCGGTCGCGGACACTCCGCACCGCCTCTACCGGGCGCTGCGCCTCGCCGTGGTCGCGGCCGAGCGGGAGGCGCTGCTGGACGCGCGCTCGCGCCGCGCCTACCCGCAGCGCATCCTCCGCGACGCCCAGTCGCTGCTCGACCTCGAGGAGACGCGGCTGCGGGTCCGCCGGGGCTCCGAGTCCTGAGGGCTCGGGATCGTGACGATCGCTCCCGGGGATGCCCGCGCTGATCCGCGCCCTGTGGAGGAGCGCCGAGCTCCTCGAGTGCGCCATCCGGATCGACCCCTCGGACCACGGCCGTCCGGCCTCCCCGGCATAGCCCGCCGATGCGTCACCCCCCGTTAAGCCCGCGCTCCCCGCTTCCTCTAGCACTGCCGTCACCCCGCCCGTAACCTGCGGATCGCCTGAGAATCGGAAGCTCGATTCGCCCGCACTCGAAGAGGGGTGGCGGGCCGGGGCGGATCCCCTCGGGGGATATCACGAGGGCCGATCCGCGCGCCAGCCCTCGCAGAGAGGGCAGACGGGGCGCTGAGAGGAACGCCATCCCGTGCGGCGCCGGAGCGCACGCCTCACTTCGTTCGAGTGCTCTCAGGTCCAGTCGAGAGCGGAGCGCTCGGCCCAGTAGCGGGCCGGATCCACGGCGAGCGCCGGGAGGTCCGGGAGCTCCCGGGGCTGCGCGCGCAGGTTGGCCCGCAGCTGCTCCGGAGTCGCCGCGCCGCTCAGCACGACGTCGGCCCAGGGCTGCGCGAGGACGGCCCCCAGGGCGACGGCGTCCGGCGCGGCGCCGGCGTGCTCGATCGGGTGCGCCACGAGCCTCCCGTTGGCGAGGGCCTCCTTGACCACCACCAGCCAGCCGTCGTCGTGCGCGGCGGCGAGCGCCCGGCCCGCGGACTGCTCGAGCGGGTTCCAGGTGCTCTGGACCGCGCTGAACGGCGACTCCGGGATCGCGCGGGCGAGCTCGATCACGCGCGCCTGCTCGGGTCCGCTGGTGGAGAGGCCGACGCGCACTCCGGAGCCGGCGAGGCCGCGCAGTCGGTCCAGCAGCGGGCGGTCGGTGAGGGCCGGGCTCTCGGGAGTGATCGAGTGGACGAGGTAGGAGTCGGGCGCCGAGCCGAGCGCGTCGAGCGTGAGCGGCCACTGGCGGTCGAGCATCGCGGCCGAGTGCTCCTTGCGCTCGTGCACCGGCGCATCCATCGCCCACCCGCCGACGTACTCGTAGCCCCACTTCGACTCGATCGTGAGCGCCGCCCGCCGCTCGGGGTGCCGGGCGAGCCAGCCGCCGAGGAACTCCTCCGCCCGCCCGTAGGAGCGCGCGGCGTCGAGGAAGCGGACGCCGGCGTCCCACGCCGCGTCGAGCAGCAGGTGCGTGCGCTCCCGCAACGCGTCGACGCTCCGCTCGGCCGCAGGGCCGAGGTCGTCGTCGCGCCCTGCCGTGATGTACGCCGGCCGGCCCACGGCCGCCAGCCCGATCCCGAAGCGCTGCATCCCGCCCACGGTACGCCCGTCCCGGAGCTGCGGCAGCCGCTAGCGTCGAGCGGTGACCTTCGCCCTCGACCGCAGCATCCTCCGGCTCGCCGTCCCGGCGCTGGGCTCGCTGGTCGCCGAGCCGCTGTTCCTGCTCACCGACTCCGCCCTGGTCGGCCATCTCGGCGCCGTCCCGCTCGCCGGGCTCGCGCTGGGCGGCACGGTGCTGCAGACGATCGTCGGCCTGATGGTCTTCCTCGCGTACAGCACCACTCCGCGGGTCGGCCGGGCCCTCGGCGAGGGCGACGAGCGGAGGGCCGTGGCGGCCGGGATCGACGGCGGCTGGCTGGCCCTGCTCCTCGGCGCCGGCATCGCCGTGGTGGGCGCGCTGACCGCTCCGGCCGTCGTGGCGCTCTTCGGCGCGGAGCCGGCGGTTGCCGAGGCGGGCGTGCGGTACCTGGCGGTGAGCATGGCCGGGATCCCCGCCATGCTCGGCGTCTTCGCGCTCACCGGGCTCCTCCGCGGCTTCCAGGACACCCGCACTCCGCTGGTGATCGCCGCCGGCGGATTCGCTCTCAACGCCGCTCTCAACGCCGTGCTGATCTACCCGGCCGGCCTGGGGATAACCGGCTCCGCACTGGGGACGGTGATCGCGCAGTGGGCCATGCTCGCGGCCTACGCGGGAGTCGCGCTGCGGCTCGCCCGGAGGGTCGGCGCGCCGCTGCGGCCGCACCTCGCGGGCCTGGCCTCCTCCGCGGGATCCGGCGGCTGGATGCTGCTGCGCACAGCGAGCCTCCGCGCGGCGATCCTGCTCGCGGTCGCGACCGCCACCTCGCTCGGGGCGGAGGAGCTGGGCGCCTTCCAGGTGGCGATGACGCTGTTCTCGACGGTCGCCTTCGCCCTCGACGCGGTGGCGATCGCCGCGCAGGCTCTGCTGGGCCGCCTCCTCGGCGCGGGCGACGCCGAGCAGGCCCGAGCCGTCACGAAACGCTGTGTGACCTGGGGAATCGGTGCGGGTGCAGTGCTCGGAGCGCTGGTCACCGGTCTGAGCGGTGTCCTGCCGTACGTCTTCTCGAGCGACCAGGAGGTGCTGCGGCCGCTGCCCGCGGCGATCGCCGTCGTGGGCCTCACCGCTCCGCTCGGCGGCTACGTCTTCGTGCTCGACGGCGTGCTGATCGGCGCCGGCGACGGCCGCTACCTGGCGCTCAGCGGCCTCGCGAACCTCGCCGTCTTCGTCCCGCTCGCCCTGCTCGCCCCCGCCGCGCCCACCGAATGGCGCCTCCTCGCGCTCTGGCTCGCCTTCGCCGTCGGCTTCCTCGGCGCCCGCGCGGTCACCCTCGGGCTCCGGGTCCGCAGCGACGTCTGGATCCGCTGACCGCACTCCTCCCCTGTGGAGAAGCCTGTGGACAACTCCGGTCAGCGCGGCGGTGCGCTGGTGTTCCCGCGGTGGAAGACGGCGTGGAAGCAGACCGCCTCCGCCTCCTCGTCGGCCAGGAGCGCGACCGCGGCCCGTCCCGCCGCACGGCCCTTCTCGACCGCGGGCTGGGCCATCGTCGTGAGGTCGTACTCGGCCGCGAGACCGGGCACCTGCACGCCGTCGAAGCCGACCACCGAGAGGTCCTCGGGCACGCGCAGCCCGCGCTCCTCCGCCGCGAGGATCACGCCCGCGGCCAGCAGATCGCTCTGCGCGACGACCGCGGTCGGCGGCTCCGCCCCCTCGAGCAGCGTGCGGCCCGCGGCGACGCCCTCGTCGACGGAGCTCGCCGCGGCGGCGACGACCGACGCCTCCGGGAAGACGTCCTGCACGCCGAGGAGGCGGTCGACCGGAGTGATGCTGGGGCTCGAGCGCCAGCCGGCCGGGATCGCGCCGCGGCGGCGGTCCTTCGCGAACGGGAGCGCGACCACCGCGACCCGCTCGTGGCCGAGCTCGCGCAGGTGCTCCGCGAGGGTGCGGCTGGCCTCGCGGTTGTCGAGCGAGATCACGGCGCCGCCCAGCTCCGAGAGGCCCTCGACCACGACGACCGGCACCCCCCGGCGGCGCAGCACGGCGACGGAGTCGTCGACCGACGGGCTGCAGCCGACCAGGATCATCGCGTCGACCGGGGCCGTCGCCAGCAGGCCCGCGCCGTCGCCGGTCTCGGTGAGCAGCAGGATCCCGGCGTCGACCCCGCCAAGCACGTCGGCGATCCCGTCGAGCATGGCGATCTTGATCGGGTCGCGGAACGCGTGCAGCATCCGCTCGTCCACGACGACCCCCACGATCCCCGAGCGGCCGCGGCGGAGCGAGCGCGCCCGCGGGTCGGGGCCGGCGTAGTCGAGCTCGGACGCCGCGCGCAGCACCCGCTCCTTCGTGGCCTCCGAGACGGGGCCGGAGCCGCTGAAGACCAGCGAGGCGGTGGAGGGGGACACTCCGGCCCGGCTCGCGACGCGGGCGAGCGTCGGCCGGGGGCTCTTGCGGGGTTCCACGTTCCTCCTCGTGGGGGCGGCGCGCTCGTCGTCGGTTGACCGTCCCCGGGGTTCCGGATAGCTTAGACCGGCTCGCTTCGAATCGATTCGACCGTGCCTCTCGATCCGGTGTCCGGATCCCGCCCGCACCAGGAGAACCGCCATGACCTCGACGTCCGCGCTCACGCGCCCGCAGCTGGTCGCCTGGCGCAACGCCGTCTTCACGATCTTCGTCCTCAGCGGGATCTCGATCGCCACCTGGGTCTCGCGCACCCCCGCCATCCGCGACGAGCTCCAGCTCTCGACCGCCGGAGTGGGCCTGCTGATCCTCTCGATGTCGATCGGCGCGATCGTCGGACTCGCGTTCTCGACGCCGGTCATGGGCGCGATCGGCGCCCGGCGCGGCATGGCGCTCGGCCTCACCGTCTCGGCGGCGGGCCTCGCGGTGCTGGGCGTCTCGGCCGACGTCATCGGCGTCCTCCCCGCGGCCTTCGCCGGCATGGCGATGCTCGGCTTCGGCAACGGAGCGGTCGACGTGATGATGAACGTCGAGGGAGCGGCCAACGAGAAGGCCTTCGGCAAGACGCTCCTGCCGCTGTTCCACGCCTTCTTCAGCCTCGGCACCGTGGCCGGCGCGCTGATCGGCGCGGGCGCCTCCGCCCTGGCCGTGCCCGTCGCCGTCCACCTCGGCGCGATCGCCGTGGTGATCGCCGTGACCGCGGTGATCGCGATCCGCTTCGTCCCGGTCCGCGAGGAGCTCGACACCTCCGGCGCGGCGACCACGGTGAAGCCGCCGGTCCGCGAGCGCGTCGCCGGCTCCCTCGGCGTCTGGCGCGACGGCCGCCTCGTCCTCATTGGCCTGATCATGCTGGGCATGGCCTTCGCCGAGGGCTCCGCGAACGACTGGCTGACCCTGGCGATGGTCGACGGCCACGGCACCGACAAGACGACCGCCGCCGTCGTATTCGGCGTGTTCGTCGCCGCCATGACCGTCGGACGCGTGATCGGCGGGCCCGTGCTCGACCGCTTCGGCCGCGTCCCGGTGCTGCGCGCCTCCGCCGGGCTCGCGATCGTCGGCATCCTGCTGTTCATCCTCGCCCCGGTCGACGCGCTCGTCGTCGTCGGCGCGGTCGCCTGGGGTCTGGGCTGCTCGCTCGGCTTCCCGGTGGGCATGTCGGCCGCGGCGGAGGGGCCGCACTCGGCCGCCCGCGTCAGCGCGGTGGCGATGCTCGGCTACGTCGCGTTCCTGGTCGGACCGCCGGCGATCGGCTTCCTCGGCGAGCACTACGGCCTGCTGAACGCCCTCTTCCTGGTGCTGGCCCTGGTGGTCGTGGCCGGGCTCGCCTCCCCCGCCGCCCGCAGCCGGCGGAGCTGACCGCCCCGCCCTCGACGCCGCCGCAAGCCCCCGTGCGGCCCGGGCGCCCCGACGCGCCTCCCCCTAGGCTTCCCAGGACGGCGGCGGAGGGGGAGCGGATGCGGTACCGAGCGCGCGACGGCGCCCTGCTCCACGTCGACGAGCACGGAGCCGGTCAGGGGCGGCCCCTGGTGGTCGTCCCCGGCGAGCCGGAGCGCCACCCCTCCTACCTCGGCTCGTTCGCCTCGATCGCCTGCACGCGCCGCGTCCTCGTGCTGCACCCGCGCGGAGTGGGCGGCTCCGCGGAGCTGCCTCCCGCTCCCCCGGCCACGACGGCCGCCGACGTGGAGGACCTGCGCCGTCACCTCGGCGTCGACGAGCTCGATCTCGCCGCGCACGACTCCGGATGCCGCGCCGTCCTGCTCGCCGCCGTGGGCGCGCCCGAGCGCGTCGCCCACCTGCTCCTGATCGCCCCCGGCACCGCCTGGCTCGGGATCGACGACCGGGCTGCCGGTCACACGACTCCCGCCGGCTCCGACGACACCGCGGCGATCCGCGACGCTCTGCAGCGCCTCGACTGCCCCGCGGTCGTCCTCGGCGGCGAGGACGATCCGGTGACGGGCATCGCCGCTCTGGAGGCGCTCACCGCGCTCCTGCCGCAGGCGAGCCTGGCCGTCATCGAGTCGAGCGGCCACCACCCTTGGGCGGAGGCGCCGGCCGAGTTCGCGGTCGCGCTGCGCGCCTCGCTCTCGGTGCCGCCGCCCGCTCCTCCGCTCGGCCGCCGGCCTCCCGTCGCCGCGCGCTGAGCCGGGAGCCCGCCGGAGCCGCGCCGTCTATCCTCGACGGGTGCGTCTCGTCATCGCGCGCTGCTCCGTCGACTACACCGGCCGTCTCAGCGCCCACCTCCCGCTCGCCACCCGCCTCCTGCTCGTCAAGGCCGACGGGAGCGTCCTCATCCACTCCGACGGCGGCTCCTACAAGCCGCTGAACTGGATGAGCCCTCCCTGCACGCTGATCACGGGCGAGCCCGACGAGGAGGCGCGCGCCGCGGGAGTGACGCAGCAGTGGACCGTCGCGCACCGCAAGACCGGCGACGCTCTCGTCGTCTCGATCCACGAGGTGCTGCACGATTCGGCGCACGAGCTCGGCGTCGATCCGGGACTCGTGAAGGACGGAGTGGAGTCGCATCTCCAGCGCCTTCTCGCCGAGCAGATCGGCCTCCTCGGAGAGGGGCACACTCTCGTCCGGCGCGAGTACATGACCGCGATCGGCCCGGTCGACATCCTCGCCCGCGATTCCTCGGGAGCCGCCGTCGCCGTCGAGATCAAGCGCCGCGGCGAGATCGACGGAGTCGAGCAGCTCACCCGCTATCTCGAGCTGATGAATCGCGATCCGCACCTCTTCCCGGTGACGGGAGTCTTCGCCGCTCAGGAGATCAAGCCGCAGGCGCGGACTCTCGCCGAGGACCGCGGAATCCGTTGCGTGGTGCTCGACTACGAGGCCATGCGCGGCACCGACGACTCCCACACCCGCCTGTTCTGACAGGCACGGCGAAGGCCCCCGCGATCGGATCACGGGGGCCTTCCGCTCACCGGGCGCGAGGCCCGGGAATGCGGCGTCTCACCGGGCCGAGAGCCCGGCGGCCGCTACTTGTGGGCGGCCTGGTAGGCGGCCTGGACCTCGGAGGGGATGCGTCCGCGGTCGGAGACGGGGTGGCCGTTGGCGTTCGCCCACTCGCGGATGGCCTTGAGCTGCTTGGGGTCGCTCTTGGAGGCGGTCGCGACGCTCGTGGCGGCCGCGGGGCGCGAGCCGACGCGGCGGGCGCTCGAGACGAACTTCTCGAGCGCCGAGTGGAGCTCGGCGATGTTGTCGGGGCCGAGATCGATCTCGTAGTTGGCGCCCTCGATGCTGAAGCGGACGGTACCGCCGTCACCGGAATCGATAAGGGTTCCGTCGATATCGTCGACAAGCGTGATCTTCTGGGCCACTTTTCCTCCTGGAGTTCGCGGGACCGGACTGTCTCGACCCGGACCGGGAGAGACATTACCCCCTTTCACAATCGAGTGCGCCATGAATGGCGCCATTCGTCCCTTTCTCGCGCCATGTCGAGGGGAATGTTCAGGATAAGCGGAGGCAATCACGGCTGAATCGAGCTGTTCGCCACCAGCCGTCGAATGGAGGACACGGTGTCCGCAGACGGCCGTAACGATTTCGGACACCGATCGCGCGCATTCCCGGGAACCGGTCCCGGCGATTCCGATCACGCCCCGGTCTTCGTTAGCGTGGAGCCATGGCACGACGAGGCGGACCCCCTGCACGCCCGGCGCGACCCGGTCCGTACCGCAATGCGGAGGCTCGGGAAGCACTGGAGGCGCTCGTCGCCGCTCCCACCGCCGAGGCCGTCGACCGGCTGCTCGAGGCCTGCCTCGACGGCTCCCTCGTGGTCGACGTCACGGGCTCCCAGCCCGGAGGCGTGCCGCACGTCCGCACCGTCGCGACGACCACCGGGGAGCAGGTCCTGCCGCTGTTCACCTCCACGGACGAGGTGCGCACCGCGGTCCCCCGGCAGCAGCATCCGCGGGTGCAGATGCTGGTCCTCCCCGGACGCGAGGCCTTCGCGCTGATCCGCACCGCCGACTTCGTCGCCGTGCAGCTCGACCCCGGCTCGATCGCCCAGGTCGTCACCCGTTCGTTCGTCGAACGGGCTCTGGACGCCGAACGGCCGTAGAGTGTGGCCCCCGGCGGGGCAGCGCCGACGTCACCCCGTCCTCCGAGGTCAGGAGCCCGCCATGTCCGACACGACCCTCGCCGCCACCGGCCTCGACGCGCGAGCCGGCACCTGGTCCTGCATCCTGTTCGACCTCGACGGCACGATCACCGACTCGGCCCCCGGCATCACCGGCACCCTCGTCGAGACCTTCGTCGAGCTGGGCCGCCCCGTGCCCGCTCCGGCCGAGCTGCTGGCCTACGTCGGCCCTCCGCTGCTCGAGGCGTTCCGCGAGCTCGGCGGGATGACCGTCGAGGAGGCGCAGGCCGCGCTCGTGGTCTACCGCCGCCGCTACAACGCGGGCGGGCTGTTCGACTCCTCGGTCTACCCGGGGCTGCCCGAGGTGCTCGCGCGCATCGCCGAGGCCGGCGTGCCGCTCTCGCTCGCGACCTCCAAGCCGGAGTCGGCGGCCACGCGCATCCTCGAGCACTACGGACTGGCGCAGTACTTCACGGTGATCTGCGGCGCCTCCGAGGACGAGGTCCGCAGCGCCAAGGCCGACGTCGTGGAGGAGGCGCTGCGCCGGCTCCGCGAGCTCGGCGTCGACCTCTCGGCGCCGGTGATGGTGGGCGACCGCGAGCACGACGTGCAGGGCGCCGCCGCCCACGGCGTGCCGACGATCATGGTCGAGTGGGGCTACGGATCGCCGCTCGAGGCGGTCGGGACGATCGCGCTGGTGTCCGGCGCCGAGGAGCTCGCGGACCTCCTGCTCCCGTGACCTGCGTACGATGAGGGCATGACTGGTCTGGGCGTCGTCCTCTCGTTCGTGCTGTTCCTCGGCGGGATCCTCGTTCTCGGCAACTCGTTCCTGCTGCCCGACATCGCCGGATTCCTCTTCGTCGGCGGCATCCTGATGATCTCGGGATCGCTCGCCGTCGCGTTCCACGTCCTGCCGAAGTCGCAGTAGCCGGGTCGCTCTGAGCGGCCGCCTCCGCGGCTCGCCGCTCCGCTCAGCCCAGCGTGCTCGCGTCGAGGTTGATGACTGCATTGATGTAGACCGCCTCGCCGGCTCCGGCGATCGTCGGGTTCATCCGGAGCAGCTGCTGCACCGGGATCCCGAAGCGCTGCGCGATGTCGAAGAACGTGTCGCCCTGCACCACGGTGTAGCTCACGATGTCCCCCTCCCCGTCGCGGGTCGGCTCGCCGTTCGCCCCGGGAACCGCGCCGTTGTCGACCGCGAAGGCGGTCTCGGGGATGTCCGGCGTCGCGTTCGGCGTGAAGGTGACCGTCGCCTCGGGGACCGGTGCGAAGACCGTGGCCGTCGCCTGCGGGAGCGCCGCCGTGACGGTCGGGTCCGGCACCGGAGTCGGCGTGGCCGTGGCGAACACGGTGACCGTGACCGTGGGAGCCGGAGCGGGCGCCGAGCACCCCGCGAGCGCGAGCACCCCGGCCAGTGCCGTCGCTCCGATGACCGTCCTGCGCATGTCCCCTGCCCTCCGCGCGCCCCGCGGCGCCCGCTCCACCCTAGGAGACGGGGCGGCCGGGGGCACGTGCGCTGTCGCAGGAGGCCGGTGCTGCGGATCCACCGTCGTGCGGGGAGCTCCGCGGTCGTCCGGGCCGGGTCGGCCTCACCGGGACCGGGTCAGGACGGGGGCTCGGGGAGCAGGCGCAGCCCGCCGCCGCTGTTCGCCGCGTCCATCAGGAGCTCGACCCAGGTCGGGTTGATCGTCGGCTGCCGGCTCCCAGCGAAGTGGAACTGCAGGGCGATGTTCGGGTTCATCCAGAAGGAGTGGCGGCCGCGCGCGCCCTCGGGCATCGAGTCGAGGGTGAGGCTGAAGCGCTCGTCGCGGCGGAACTTCGCGTAGATCACGATCTGGAGGTGGGCCAGGGTCCGGTCCTCGATCTCGATGACGGCAGGAGGAGTGCCGTAGAGGAATTGACCCATGCCGCCAGACTATAGGCCCCTCGGCTTATTACTAGTCCGTCTAGCTAGTTCGCCGCGTAGGGTTCCGCCGGGTCGGCTTCGTCCGTATCGTGCCCGTCGCCGTGCTCCGCGTCGATCTCGTCGACGGCCGCGCTCATCCGGCGGAGGAAGTTGACGACGACCTCGGCCTCGAGGGCGTCCAGGTCCTCGGCGATCTCGAGCATCCGGCGGTGCATCTCCTGGAGCGTGGCGCGCACCTCGTCGTCGCTGTCGACGGTCGCCTCCACGACGATCCCGCGCCGGTCGGTCGGGTTGGGCTTGCGCACGAGGTGGCCGCTGCGGACCAGGCGGTCGATGAGGACCGTGGTCGACGCGGACGAGATGGAGAGGTGCGAGGCCAAGTCCTTGCCGGTCACCAGCTCGCCCTTGCGCTGCTGGCGGAGCAGGTACTGGATGGCGATCAGGTCCGTCTCGCCCATCGCCATCCGCTCGCGCGTGCGGCGGCGCATCGAGACCTCGGAGACGCGATACGTGCGCATGGCGCTCAGCACCTCGACAGCGCGGCGGGTGGACGACTCGTCCGGGTACCAGTACCCGGCGCCGCTCCGCAGGCTCGTGTCGCTCATCCGCATATCCTAGACCGGCTGATCACCAGGCCGTCTAGCGAGTCGCCCGCGCCTACGCTGGACCGGTGACCGCCACCCTCGTCGCCAAGGGCCTCTCCGGAGGCTATGCGCACCGCACCCTGTTCGACGGACTCGACCTGACGGTCGCCCCCGGGGACGTGGTGGGCGTCGTGGGGGCGAACGGAGCCGGCAAGTCGACGCTCCTGCGCATCCTCGCGGGCGAGACGGCTCCGCTCGAGGGCTCCGTCGTGCTCTCGCCGGGCGACGCCTTCGTCGGCTGGCTGCCGCAGGAGCACGAGCGCCGCGAGGGCGAGACCGTCGCCGGCTACATCGCGCGCCGCACCGGCTGCGCCGAGGCCTCCGCCGAGCTCGACGCCGCCGCCGCCGCCCTGGCCGACCCCGATCCCGACGGCTCGATCGCGGACCGGTACGCCCTCGCTCTCGACCGCTGGCTCGCGAGCGGCGCGGCCGACCTCGACGAGCGCACCCCGGTCGTCCTGGCCGACCTGGGCCTGTCGCTCGGCGCCGCGGCCGCCTCCTCGACGATGACCTCCCTCTCCGGCGGGCAGGCGGCGCGGGTCGGCCTCGCGGCACTGCTGCTCTCGCGCTTCGACGTGGTGCTGCTCGACGAGCCGACCAACGACCTCGACCTCGACGGCCTGGAGCGCCTGGAGGCCTTCGTCCGCGGGCTCCGCGGCGGCGCGGTCCTCGTGAGCCACGATCGCGAGTTCCTCGCCCGCAGCGTCACCCGCGTGCTCGAGCTCGATCTCGCGCAGGGCACCAACCGGGTCTACGGAGGCGGCTACGACGCGTTCCTGGAGGAGCGCGAGACCGCGCGCCGCCAGCGCCGCGAGAAGTACGAGGACTTCGCCGAGCAGAAGGCCGACCTGGTCTCCCGCGCCCGCACCCAGCGGGAGTGGTCGAGCCAGGGCGTGCGCAACGCGATGAAGAAGGCCCCCGACAACGACAAGATCCGCCGCAAGGCCTCGGCGGAGTCGAGCGAGAAGCAGGCGCAGAAGGTGCGCCAGATGGAGAGCCGGATCGCGCGGCTCGAGGAGGTCGAGGAGCCGCGCAAGGAGTGGCAGCTCGCCTTCACGATCGGCAGCGCCCCGCGCTCGAGCTCGGTCGTCTCGACGCTGAACGGCGCGGTCGCCCGCCGCGGCGCCTTCACGCTCGGGCCGGTGTCGCTCCAGGTCGACGCGGGCGACCGGATCGGCATCACCGGGCCCAACGGCGCCGGCAAGTCGACGCTGCTGTCGCTCCTCCTCGGCCGCGCCGAGCCGGAGGAGGGCGGCGCCTCTCTCGGAGCGAGCGTGGCGATCGGCGAGATCGATCAGGCCCGCGGGATGCTCGCCGCCGACGTGCCGCTCGCGGACGCGTTCGAGGCGCTGGTGCCCGAGTGGCCGACCGCCGAGGTCCGCACGCTGCTGGCGAAGTTCGGGCTGAAGGCCGACCACGTCGGCCGCCGCGTCGGCGAGCTCTCGCCGGGCGAGCGGACCCGGGCCGCCCTGGCGCTCCTCCAGGCCCGCGGCACGAATCTCCTGGTGCTCGACGAGCCGACCAACCACCTCGACCTCGTCGCCATCGAGCAGCTGGAGGAGGCGCTCGAGGCGTACGAGGGCACCCTGCTGCTGGTCACCCACGACCGGCGGATGCTCGAGACGGTGCAGCTGACGCGGCACTGGCACGTCGAGGCGGGCGTCGTCACGGAGGCGTGACGCCCGCCGCCGCGTCAGTCCCCGGAGGCGCGCGCCGCCTCGTCCTCGCGCCAGCCGGCCTCCTTCTGCACGTACTCGTTGTCGGCGAACTCCGCGAAGTCGCTCTCGTCGGTGATCCGGCGCACCTCGAGGCGGTTGCCGGGCACCAGCGGGCAGCGCAGCGCCCACTCGCGGGCCTGCTCCTTCGAGTCGACCCCGATGATCCAGAAGCCGTTGAAGAGCGACTCGGTCGGGCCGTAGGCGCCGTCGACGACGGTCGGCGGCTCGGAGGAGAAGTCGACCACGAAGCCGGAGGAGGCGACGTCGTCGGCCAGGCCGTCGCCCGAGAGCAGCACGCCCGCCTCGATCATCGCCTCGTTGTACTGCCCCATCCGGGTGATGATCTCGTCGAACGGGATGGAGGCGTAGGCCTCCTTCGCCGCATCGGTCGCGCGCATGATCAGCATGTACTTCATCGGGTCTCCCTGGAGTCGGTACGCGGGGGCGCAGGGCCTACTCTGGCCCATCCGGGGTGCCGGCGGAACGGTGGGTCCCGAGCGTCTGCGCCACGGGGGCGAGCGCGGAGCGACGGACCTTGCCCGCGTCGCTCCGAACGGGCTCGTGCACGATCCGGAGGGCTCGGAGGCGCCGCTCAGCGCCCAGCTCGGCGTTCGCCCGAGCGAGCAGACCGGCCGGGTCCACGCCCGCGTCGCCCACGTCGACGACCGCCTCCACCGCCTGCCCCAGCTCCGTGTCCGGCACGCCGAAGGCGACCGCCCCGCGGACTCCGGGCAGGGCCTCCAGCACCCGCTCGACCTCGGCCGGCCAGACGCTCACTCCGCCCCGGAGGATCAGATCGTCGGCGCGGTCGACCACCCAGAGCCACCCGTCCCCGTCGACGCGGCCGACGTCGCCGAGGGTGTCCCAGCCCTCCTCCGTCCGCCGCGAGCCCGCGCCGAGGTAGCGGTAGGCGGGGGCCTCGCCGCGGTGCAGCCAGATGCGGCCGAGCTCGCCGGTCGGAGCCTCCGTGCCGTCCTCCCGCAGGATGCGCAGGGTCGTCCCGCTGATCGGCCGTCCGACACTGCCCGGGTGCTCCAGCCACTCCCGTCCCGTGATCATCGTCAGTCCGTTCGACTCGCTGCCCGCATAGACCTCGACCACCCGCTCCGGGCCGAGCCAGCCGATCAGCGCCCGCTTGTCGGCGGGCGCGCAGGGCGCTCCGAGGTGCAGCACCGTCGCGAGCGAGGACACGTCCGCCCCCGACCGCTCGGGCGCAGCCAGCAGGCGGCGGATCGTGGTCGGGACGAGCAGGGTCCAGGTGACGCGGTGCTCCTCGATCGCCGCGAGGACCCGGGCGGCGTCGAACCGCGGCAGCAGCACCAGGCGCTGCCCGGTCATCAGCCCGCGGAAGGTGTAGGTGAAGGTCGCCGAGTGCATCAGCGGGCCGCTCACCAGCTGCACGCCCTCGCGCGGCAGGAACGGCGCGACCGGCGCGTCCGGGTCCAGCAGCGCCGGGCCCGCGGCGAGCACCACCTTCGGCCGCCCGGTGCTGCCGGAGGAGGTGGGCGCCTTCCAGGACGAGGCCCACCGGTCCTCGAGCGAGCCGGCCGGCACCTCCGGCCCGGGCCGCCAGTCGCCCGCGCGCCACGGGACAGCGGAGGAGGAGGGCGCGCCGATGACGAGCGCCGGCCGCGCGATCCGCTCCACCTCGGCGCGCTCCGCCGCCGACAGCCCGGTCGAGACCGGCTGCGGCACGGCGCCCGCCTTCCAGACCGCCGCGCAGACGACGAGCGCGTCCAGCGAGTTCGAGAGCGAGACGGTGACGAGGTCGTCGGTCCGGACGCCGAGATCGCGGTAGGCGCGGGCGAGGCGGGTGCTCTCGCGGTCGAGCTCCCCCGCCGTCAGCGCGCCCTCGTCGGCCACGGCGACGATCCGGTCGGGATCGGCGTCGGCGAGACCGGTGACGATGCGCGAGATCGACCGGCGGGTCACCGGCGGCGCCCGATCGTGTCCAGGCGGCAGGACGGAGTCATCCGGGCACGCCTGCTCGCGCGGATCCCGGCCCGTCCGGAGGAGTTCCTCCTGAGCTCTGAACCGAGCCGTCGAGCACCCGCTCGTAGAACCGCAGATGCGCGGCCGCGACGTCGTCCCAGGAGTGCGAGGCGGCCAGGGCCCGGCCGTCCGGCGAGGGCAGCGTCAGGGCCTCCTCCAGCGCGTCGGCGAAGGAGGCGGGGTCCCGCCCGTAGCGGACCGCGTCCCCGAACACCTCGTGGATCACCGGCAGCTCCCGCGCCACGACCGGCACCCCCGCGGCGAGCGCCTCCATCGCCGCCAGCCCGAACCCCTCCTTCACCGAGACGAAGCCCAGCGCGGAGGCGCCGGCGACGAGCGGAGCGAGCCTCTCCTCCGGAACGGTGCCGAGGATCACCGGAGCGATCCCGAGCTCGGCCGCCCTCCGGTCGAAGGCGGCCCGGTACTCGCGGTAGTCGAACAGGGTCTCGCCGCCGCCGAACACCAGCGCGACGTCGTGGCCGCGCTCGCGCAGCAGAGCCCACGCCTCGAGCAGCTCGATGCTGCCCTTCCGCGGCTCGATGCCGCCGAGGGCGAGGAGGTACGGGCCGAGCTCGGCCCGCCACCGCCCGGTCAGCGGATCGTCGACGGCGGCCGCGAACCGCGCCGCGTCGACACCGTTCGGGATCACGTCGGGCAGCAGCCCCCAGCCGGCGCGCACCTCCTCGGCGACCGCAGCGGACACGCACAGCCGGGTCAGGGGGAGCCGGACGGCGCGGTCGTGGCAGGCGCGCAGCTCCGGGGTGGTGAAGTCGTCCAGGTGGTGGATCGTGCGGATCGGCGCGAGTCCGGCGGCGAGCGCCGCGTTGGCCGAGATGCAGTCCTGCGCGTGGACGACCGGGGCGTCCTCGCCCCGCAGGGCCTCGGCCATCGCGGCGATGGACCGGACGATGCGGGCGCCGACCGGCTCGCCCTCGCGGTGCGGAAAGGGCACCACCCGCACGGTCACGCACGGATCGACGGGGCGGAAGAAGGAGTCGTCGCCGCCCCGGGCGAGCGTGCGCACCGTGACGTCGTGTCCGGCGCGCGCGAGCGCCTCGGCGAGGGCGAGGGTGTGCACCACCCCGCCGCGCGGCCTGGTGGAGTAGGTCAGCACGCAGATCCGCATCTCAGCTCCGGTAGGCGTGCTCCGCGCGGTCGCGGAGGTGGTGCATCGTGCGGCGGGCGCGGGCGACGGAGCCGGCGACGTCAGCGGAGGCGAGCGCGAGCCCGCCCTTCGCCCAGGTCTTCGCGATGATCTCTCCCGCCGGATCCACGACCTTCGCCTGCCCGAGGAACCGCAGGCCGCCGAGCACGCCGGTCTGGTTCGAGGAGACGAGGTAGACCTGGTTCTCGGCGGCGCGGGCGCAGTCGTAGAGATCGAACAGGTGGGCCTGGCGGTCGTTGCGGATCCGATCGGAACGGTCGGTCACGCTCGCGGGCCACGCGCTGAGGCAGGCCAGCACCTCCGCGCCGTCGAGGGCCAGCGAGCGCGAGGACTCCGGGAAGGTCTTGTCGAAGTCGATCAGCATCCCCATCCTCCCGATCGGCGAGTCGAAGGCGGCGAAGCCGCGACCCGGCAGGTACGCCTCGGACTCGCCCAGCGGCAGGTGGACCTTGCGGTGCGTGCCGATCACGCGCCCGCCGTGCACGCAGACCGCGGTGTCGTAGCGGACCTCGCGACCGCCCTCGAGCGCGCGCTCCGCGATCCCGAAGCACACGGTGAGATCGCCCGCCAGCTCGGCCACGCGGGCGACCTCCGGCCCATCGAGCTCGAGGCTCGGCGGCAGGTCCGGCCCGGGGTGCTGGAGGTCGAGCAGGTAGCCGCCGAGGGTCGCGTCCGGGAGCACGAGCAGGTCGACCGAGCGCTCGCGGGCGTGAGCGATGATGCCGGCGAGCTTGGCGAGGGTGCGGTCGATGTCGCGACCGAAGTGCGCTGCAACCGCACCCATCACCGTCTCCGTCATGCGAGGAGGCTATCCGGCGAGATCCGGCTCGCGCTCCCGAGCGAAGCGCCCCGCCTCGCGCACTCGCCGGACCTCCTCCGCCAGGTGCCCCGCATCGCGGGCGATCGCCTCGAAGCGGCCGGACCCCCAGGTGTGCAGCCACGGCAGCCCGAGGAACGACAGGCCCGGCACGCTCGTCACTCCGCGCCGGTGGGTGGGATGGCCGGCGCCGTCGAACACGCCGATCTCGACCCAGCGATAGTCGGAGCGGAACCCGACCGCCCAGACGACGCTGCCGATGCGCGCGAGGTCGAGCCCGGTCGCCTCGGACTCCGGCCGCCAGACCGGACGGCAGCGGTCCTCCTCGGGAGCGTCGATGCCGTGCGCCGCGATGTAGCGGTCGATGTCGTCCTTGATCGACTCCGCGACCGAGTCCGCGTAGTCGAGCGACGCCTCCGCCGTGGGGGCGAAGCGCAGCCGGGACCCCTCCACCCCGGCCAGTCGGCCGTAGAGGTGCATCCCGTCGCGGGCGAAGGCGCGCAGGTCGATGTCCCGCCCGCCCCCGCGCCCCGTCACGTAGTGGTTGGTCGACTCCCGCTTGGTGAGCCCGCCGACCTGCGCGTGGACGGGCACGTCGTACACGCCCATGTCCTGGAGCCAGGCGACGCAGTCGCGGCCCCGGTAGAAGCGCGCCACCCGCGGCGCGCTGCCGAGGGCGAGGTGGACCTCGCGCCCGGCGAGGAAGAGGTCCTCGGCGATCTGCGCGCCCGACTGCCCGGAGCCGACGACGAGCACGCCGCCGGGCGGGAGCGCCTCCGGCGAGCGGTAGTCGGCGGAGTGGAGCTGCAGCACGTCCGACGGCAGCCGCGCGGCGACGGCGGGGAGGACCGGGCGGTGGTAGCCGCCGGTCGCCACGACGACCTGGTCGGCCGTGATCGCGCCCGCGCTCGTGATCAGCTCGAAACCTCCCCCGACGCGCTCGCGGAGCCGGCTCACCTCCACGCCCTCGACCACGGGGGCGTCGAAGCTCTGCGCGTAGCGGCGCACCCACGCGTGCACCTCGTCGCGCGTCATGAATCCGTCCGGGTCCGGCCCGTCGTAGGGGTACCCGGGGAGGCGGCACTGCCAGTTCGGCGTGACGAGGGTGAAGGCGTCCCAGCGGCGGTCGATCCAGTCGTGGCCGATGGTCGCGCGCTCGAGCACGACGTGCTCGATGCCGTCGTCGACCAGGTGCCGGCTGATCGAGAGCCCGGCCTGCCCGCCTCCGACCACCGCGACCTCGACGTGGCGCCCGGGCTCGATAGCGGCGCTCACGGCCGCACCCGCTGCCCGGCCGGAGCGGGCGGCTCCATCGCGAGCACCCTGACCGTGCCGCCCTCGAAGCGCTGCGCCGTGCGGAGGATGTCGGACTCCTGCTGCATCGCGGAGGTGCAGGCGAACCCGAACCGCTCCCGCACCCGGTCCGACGCGATGCGCAGCGCCTCACTCGAACGGGCGACGAAGTCCTCGAGCGAGTAGGCGGTCCCGGTCCCGAGGAACTCGTGCACGACCAGGCTCGGCGAGTAGCAGCGCTCCTCCGAGCCGTCCGGCCAGCGGACGTGGAAGGTCATCTCAGGCATGGACGAGTCCTCCGTTCCAGACCCGGTCGATGTCGTAGGCGTCGGGCCGCCGGTCGCGCAGGTGGAACATCCCGCCGCGCATCGCCTCGAAGGCGCCGCGCACGTCGATGTCGGCGACGGCCATGCCTGCTCCGAGCAGCGTCGTCGCGAGCACGTTGCCGCCGGGATCGACGACCTTCGCGTTCCCGACGTAGCGGAGCGAGCCGAAGGTCCCCGACTGGTTCGAGGCGAGCCAGAACACCTGATTGTCGAGGGCGCGGGCGATGTCGAACTGATTGAACCGGTACGTCCAGCGGTCCTCCTGCAGGTTCTCGGCCGTCGCCGTCCGAGCGGCCGGCCACGCCGAGAGCGAGGCGATGATCTCGGCGCCGTCCAGCGCCATCGACCGCGCCGCCTCGGGGAACGCCTTGTCGTAGCAGATCTGCAGGCCCACCCGGCCGACCGGCGTCTCGAAGGTGCCGTAGCCCGGGCCCGGCGAGTACGAGAGGTGCTCGCCCAGCGGCTGGTGCACCTTCCGGTAGCTGCCGTAGACCTGCCCGCCGTCCAGGAGCGCGGCCGCGTTGTAGCGGGTCTCGCCGTCGTCGTCGAGCTCGCAGAAGCCGATCGCCACCACCAGGTCGCCGACGATCTCCTGCACCCGCCGCAGCTCCGGCCCGTCCAGGCGCACCGCCGGCGGGAGGGAGCGGCGGGTGGTGGCGACCGTGTCGCCGTGGTTGCCGAGCGAGGAGAGGTAGCCGCCGATCGCGGCCTCGGGGAGCACCAGGAAGCGCACTCCCCTCTCGCGGGCCTCCTCGGCCAGGGAGGCGATGAGCGCGTAGTTCTGATCCAGGTCGCGGGTGAAGTTCGCCGCGACCGATCCGACGAGGGTCATCGCGATCGCCTACAGGTTGTAGGTGGAGTTGATGATCGCGCCCTTGCGGGCGTAGTGGATGAGCGCGTCCTGCACGTCGAGCGGGTGGCAGGGGATGCAGCCCTCGATCAGGTCCTCCTCGCGGAGGCCGTGGAGCGCCATGCCGAACCGGCAGACGAAGACGCGGTTCCCCTCCTGGATGAAGGTCTCGATGGCGTTGTTGAGGTTCTGCTCGCCGGGGAATCCGGAGTCGCCGACCGTCGGGAAGCCGCGGGTGGCCATCGCGTTGATGGTGCCGGGCCCGTAGAAGTAGAGCGCGGACTCGTAGCCCTTCCGCGCCGCGCGGGTGGCCTGGAGCACTGCGACGAAGCTGACCGAGGACTCGTGGGCGATGCCGTGCACGAGGGTCAGGTACGACTCCCCGGGCTCGGCCTGGTAGTCGGGGAAGACCTTGGTGGAGCCGTAGAGGTTGCTGCCCTTCGGGAGCGCCGGGTGGGCGATCTCGGAGCGCGACATCTCGATGTTGGCGCTGACCTGGTCTTCGATCTCCTGGGAGACGGACATGGTTCCTCCTGGTGTCGGTCCGCCGAAGCGGCGTGCGAGTGCATGGCTCCGGCGGGATGCGCTGAGACGACGCGGGACGACGTCCGCCGGGGTGGAGCAGTGGTGCGGAGTGGAACGCGTCCAGTCAACGGCCGGGATGTTTCGGAGTGGTTTCCACCGGAAGAAGCTCCCGTGACGGCGGATCCGTAACGAGACCGCGTTCCTCCCGTCACGAGGGCGAAACACGAGGCGCCTTGACTGGGGGTGAGACGACCGCACCGACATCCCGGCCGCCGCTGTGCGCGGCCCGTCCGGCCCGCTCCGCGGTGCCACGAAGGAGTCCTCGTGACCGATCTCCGCAGTCCCTCCCCCGCGTCCTCGCCGCCGGCAACCGGTGCGGCGCACCCGGCCGCCGGCCCGCACCCGGTCGGCGGGGCGCACTCCCCGGGCGGGGCGCACTCGACCGGGATCCGCCGCACCGGCCCCTCCGCCCTCCGCACCCGCGTCGACATCGCCCTGCAGGGCATCCGCGTCGAGGCACCGGTGCACCGCGAGGCCGGCGCCGGCCCGAGCGACGACGGGCACGTGATGCTCGGCGGCCTGGGCGCCGCGATCCCGGTGAACCCCGACAGCCCCTACGTGGTGAGCGGGAACCGCCTCCTGCTCGAGGGCGCCGACATCGGCCTGGACGTGACTCCCGTCCGCCGCCCGCGCTTCTACGATCTCGACACCGCCGACGGCGTCTCCTACGAGAAGATCGCCCGGCTGCACGGCCGTGACATCCTCGCGACCACCGTCGTCCAGACCTGCATGCGCTACGACGAGGCGGAGCGCTGCCGCTTCTGCGCGATCGAGGCCTCGCTCGAAGCCGGTGCGACCATCGCGGTCAAGACCCCGGCCCAGCTCGCCGAGGTCGCGGAGGCGGCGGTCCGCCTCGACGGCGTGCGCCAGATGGTGATGACCACCGGCACCTCCAAGGGCCGCGACCGCGGAGCGGCCCACCTCGCGCGCTGCGTCCGCGCGGTGCTCGCGGCGGTCCCCGGGCTGCCGATCCAGGTCCAGTGCGAGCCCCCCTCCGACGTCTCGGCGCTGCAGGCGCTGAAGGACGCGGGCGCCGTCTCGATCGGCATCCACGTGGAGTCGATGGACGACGCGGTGCGGCAGCGCTGGACCCCGGGCAAGGCGCGGGTCAGCCTGGACGAGTACCGCTGGGCGTGGCGCGAGGCGGTGCGGATCTTCGGCCGCAACCAGGTCTCGACCTACCTCCTGGTGGGCCTCGGCGAGGACCCGGACGAGCTGGTCACGAGCGCCCGCGAGCTGATCGGGATGGGGGTCTACCCCTTCGTGGTGCCCTTCCGTCCGCTGCGCGGGACCCTGGCGACCGAGGTCGACCACGTGCTCCCGCCGGCCGGGTCACTGCTGGAGCGGGTCAGCGCCGAGGTCGCCGCGCTCCTGATCGAGGCCGGGATGCTGAGCAGCGGCCAGAGTGCGGGCTGCGCGGCGTGCGGGGCCTGCGGCGTCCTGAAGACGGCCGGCGCCTGATGGTGGAGCTCTCGATCCTCGAGGGTGTTCGGGTCGCGCCTGCGTTCACGGTGGTGCGGGCGGAGGAGCGCGAGCTCGCCGCGCACCGGGCCCTGCGGCGCGAGGTCTTCGTCGCCGAGCAGGGGCTGTTCGCGGGCGACGACCACGACGACGCCGACGACGATCCGCGCTCGGTGGTGCTCGTCGCGGTGGCTCCGGACGGCGCGGTGCTCGGCGGGGTCCGGATCGCGCCTGTCGGCGGCGGACGCGATCTGGGCTGGTGGACCGGCAGCCGCCTGGTGGTGGCGCGCGAGGCGCGGGGCGGCTCCGGGATCGGTGCCGCCCTCGTGCGCGCGGCCTGCGCGGAGGCGGAGGCGCGCGGGGTGCTCCGCTTCGAGGCCTCGGTGCAGCTGCGCAACGAGGTGCTGTTCCGGCGGCTCGGCTGGCGGAGGATCGGCACGAGCACCGTCGCCGGAGTCGAGCACGCCCGGATGCGCTGGCCGGTCGACCGGCTCGACCGGGCGGCCACCGCGGCCAAGGCGGCCCTCGGCGCCCTTCTGGCTCCGCTGGCGGCCGAGGGGGGCCTCGGTGGGGCCGGCTTCGTCGGCGACGACGGAGCACCGGTCCCGGGCAGCGACCTGATCGCCGTCTGCGACGCGATCGTCCCGTCCATGGTGGAGCGCCACCCGGAGTGGGCGGGGTGGTGCTCGGTGCTGGTCAACGTCAACGACCTCACCGCGATGGGCGCGACCGGCATCGGGCTGATGGACGCGATCGGCGCTCGCGACGCGGCCGCCGCCGCGCGCATCGTGAGCGGGCTGCGGGCCGCCTCCGCCGCCTGGGGCGTCCCCGTGCTCGGCGGGCACACCCAGCTCGGAGTGCCGGCGGCCCTGAGCGTCACCGGTCTCGGCCGTACCGCGGCGCCGGTGCCGGGCGCCGCCGCTCCGGGCGACGAGCTCTCGCTGACGGCCGACCTCGGCGGCGGCTGGCGGCCCGGCTTCGCGGGCGCCCAGTGGGACTCGACGTCGTCCCGGCGCGCGGAGGAGCTCCGGGCGATGGCCGCCTCCGTCGGACTCGCGCGGCCGAGGGCGGCGAAGGACGTGAGCATGGCCGGGCTGGTGGGGACGGTCGGCATGCTCGCCGAGGCCAGCGGAGGAGGAGCGGTGATCGACCTCGCGGCGGTCCCCGTCCCCGAGGCGGCCGGCACCGCCGACTGGCTCGGCTGCTTCCCCGGCTTCGCGATGATCACCGCCGACCGGCGGGGGGAGTCGAGGATGGGCACACCCTGGACCGCGACGGCCGCGGTGGGGAGCGTCGTCACGGAGCCGGGCGTGCGGCTGCGCTGGCCGGACGGCGAGGAGACGACGGCGATCGCCGGTGCGGTGACGGGGCTCGGCGCAGCGGGCTGACGGGCCGGGCCGGAGGCGCATCGTCCTCGGCGCGGCCGTGAGACGCAACCCCGCGCAGATCCTCGCCGAGCGGCGGAGACTGGCGGCGGCCCGTTGCTCGACGGGCGCTCATCGACGGAAGGAACGACCCCATGGTGGATCTCGGAGGACTCGCGGACAAGGCGAAGAACGCCGTGAACAGCGACAAGGGCGAGGAGCTGACCGACAAGGGACTCGACAAGGCGGGCGACGCCGCCGACTCCGCGACCGGCGGGAAGTTCGCCGGCCAGGTCGACAAGGCCCAGGAGGCCGGCGACCAGCACGTCGGCAACGACTGACCGCCGGGCGGCCCTTCCGCGCTGTCGTGGAGGGCCGCCCGTCCATCAGTCCCGGTCGCCGAGCCCGCGCAGCAGCGCCCGCACCACGGCGACGGAGCGATCGGCCGCGTCGTCGACGTGCGCCTCGAACTCGCCGGGGGCGCAGAGGTCCGAGATCCCGCGGACCGAGACGAACGGCAGCCCGTGCACGTGCGCCGTCTGCGCGAGCGCGACCGACTCCATGTCGGTGGCGAGCGCGCCGGGGAAGTCGCTCCGCACGCGGTCCACGTGGGCGCTGGAGACGAAGACGTCGCTCGAGACGATCAGGCCGCGGCGCACCTCCGGCCCCTCGGGCAGCTCGAGCTCCGCGGCGAGCGCCGCGTCGTCCCCGGAGTAGCGGGCGGGCATCCCCGGGACCTGCCCGAGCGCGTAGCCGAACGCCCGCGCATCGGCGTCGGTCTGCACGTACTCGGCGCCGATCACGACCTCGCCCACGCGGACGTCGGCGCCCAGGCCGCCGGCGGTCCCCGCGCTCACCACGAGCGGCCGCTCGCCGGCCTCCCGCAGGATCGCTGCGGTGAGACCGCCGGCCGCGTTGACGAGGCCGATGCCGGTGCGGACGAGCAGCACCGCGCGGGAGTCGAGCTCGAGCTCCCACTGCAGCGCGTTGCCGACGGCGCGCGGCTCGGAGGCGCTGGACGCGGCGGCGAGGAACGGCGCGGCCTCCTCGTCCATCGCGACCAGGACGATCGCCGTGCTCACGCGGTGACCGTCTCCCACTCCGAGCGGTGCGCGAGGAACGTGCGCGCCGCCTCCTGCGCCCCCTCGAGGGAGTGGTTGGCGCCCCAGCCGCACTGCGTCTCGTTGGCGGCCGGGACCTCGTCGGCCTCGGTGATGTCCTGGAGCGTCGCCTCGACCAGGCCGAGCACCTCGGAGAGCTCGGGCTCGCCCGAGAGGAGCAGGTAGAAGCCGGTCTGGCAGCCCATCGGCGAGAAGTCGATCACGCGGTCGGAGTGGTTGCGGGACTTCTCGGCGAATAGGTGCTCGAGCGAGTGCACGGTGGGCATCTCGAGGTGCCCGCGGTTGGGCTGGGTGAAGCGCACGTCGTACTTGACGAGGTGGTCGCCTCCGGGCAGCGTCTTCGCGTCGGCGAGGCGCACGTACGGCGCTGCGACGGTGCGGTGGTCGAGGTTGAACGACTCGACGTTCATGCGCGGCTGATCCACGGTGGTCTCCTTCGCTGGGGGTCCCTCCATTGTCCTCCGCTCTGCGGAGCAGAGGCGGACCCCGGCGGATCCCGCTGCTTCTCCTCCGGGGCTGCGCCCGGATGCGAAGAGCTCATCGCCGGCCACGACGAGGTACGCCGTGTCGAGCGCGATGATCACCAGGACCGCCCTGAACAGGCGCGCGGAGACCGTGCGGTCGTCCAGCGGGACCCCGCCGCCCAGACCCGCACGGAGGCGTGGAGCACCCCGGACAGCACCAGCGCGACGAGCGCCGTCACGCCGAGCACACTGTCCGGAACGACCACCGCCACCACCTCCTCCGTCGACGGGTCGAGCATGCCGTCGCGCCCGACGCGGCGGGGACCCGGGCCCCTGAGCGGTGGAGAACGGGCCGCTCCGATCCCTGGGGAGGAGCCTCGGCCGCTCCTCAGAACAGGTCCGAGAAGCCCATCGCGACGAGGTTCGCGTGCGAAGTCCGCAGGCAGTCGAGCGCGCTCCGCCCGTAGCGCTCGTCCTGCTCGACGAGGAGATGGTCGACGCCGAGCGCGAGGCTCGTCCCGATGATCCCCGGGAAGTCGAGGTTTCCCTCCCCCACCTCGGCGAACTGCACGTTCGAGGTGAAGGCGTGCACGGACCACCCGCCGGACACATCGGCGGGCGGCCCGACCCGGTAGTCCTTCAGGTGCACCAGGGCGACGCGCTCCCCGTACCGGCGCAGCGTCGTCACGGGATCGAGCCCGCCCCGCTGCACCCAGTGCACGTCGAGCTCGAGCCCCAGCAGCGGAGCCCGGTCGGCGACGACGTCGAGCAGGAGGCGGCCGCCGTGCCGCGCGAACTCGTGGTGGTGGTTGTGGAGCAGCAGCCGCAGCCCGTCGTCGCGGAGCCTCGCCGCGGCGGCCTGGCAGCGGTCGGCGAAGTCGAGCAGAGCGGCCGGCGAGGCCGCCGCGGAGGCGGGCAGCATGCCGATCCGGACCGTGCGCGTGCCGAGCGCGCGGGCGTCGGCGACGATCCCGGCGAGCCCGCCCTCGAGCGCGGCGCCCGGGGAGTCCCCCGGTGCCAGGCCCGCCGAGATCGCCGCGATCTCGACGCCGAGCTCGTCCCGCGCCCGCTGCAGCTCGGCCACGGTGGCCGCCGTCAGCGGGATCTGCGAGATCTCCACCGACCGGTAGCCGATCGCTCGGACCTCCCGGAGCGTCGCGAAGGCGCCCGCCGAGGCGAACGCGTCCTTCAGCATCATCGCCTGCACGCCGATCCTGGTCACGGCAGTCCTCCCGGTCGCGGTGGGGGCCGGCGTCTCCGCGGCCCGGAACGCCCCCGACGGTAGAGGCGCGCCTCCGATCTTGTCAATCGGTTGCCAATACGCGTATGGTCGTGGCACGGCGGCGCTCCTGCCCGCCGGTTCCCGACGACGAGAACGAGGCACCACCGTGACCACCGCACCCGCGACGACCGCACCCGCGACGACCGCATCCGAGAACCCCGCGCCCTGGACCCTCTCCGGCTTCGGCGACGAGATCGACCCCGACCCGGTCGTCCAGGTCGCCGTCCTCCGAGCGCTCGGCGCGCACAGCATCGAGGTGCGCAGCGCCTGGGGCCGGAACGTCGTCGACCTCGACGACGAGCGCCTCGCCCGCCTGGCCGCCGTGCTCGAGCGCGGCGGCCAGTCCGTCTCGGCCGTCGCCTCGCCCATCGGCAAGGTCGCCGTCGCCCTCGACCCCGAGCTCGAGGTGGCGCGCCTCGACCGCGTCATCCGCGCCGCGCACGCCCTCGGCACGCCGAGCATCCGCGTCTTCTCGTTCTACCGGGGCGAGGGAGTGCCGGTCGAGAGCATCCGCGACGACGTCCTGCTGCGCATGCGCAGACTCGCCGATCGAGCCGAGCGCGAGGGCGTGGTGCTGCTGCACGAGAACGAGAAGGACATCTACGGCGACGTCCCCGAGCGGATCCTCGACCTGGTCGAGTCCGTCGGCTCGCCCGCCCTGCGCCTCGCCTGGGACAACGCGAACTTCGTGCAGTGCGGGGTGCGGCCCTTCGACGACGGCTGGACGGCGCTGCGGCCCTACGTCGACTACCTGCAGGTGAAGGACGCGGTGGCCGCGACCGGCACCGTGGTGCCCGCCGGCGAGGGCGACGGCCAGCTGCGCGAGACGCTCACCGCCCTGCGCGACGACGGCTGGACGGGCGTCGCCTCGCTGGAGCCGCACCTCGCGATCACGGACGCCCTCGGCGGATTCTCCGGCCCCGAGTCGTTCGGAGTGGCCGCTCGGGCCTTCCGGGGGCTCGCCTCCTCGCTCGGGATCGACCTGCGATGAGCGTCCGCGCGGCGGTGATCGGCTGCGGCGACATCTCCTCCGTCCACCTCGCGGCGATCGGCACCGCACCCGGCGCGGAGCTGGTGGCGGTCTGCGACACCGACCCGGGCCGGCTCGCCGCGGCCACCGAGAGGCACGCGGTGCCGGGCTTCCCCGAGGCGGTCCGGATGCTCGACTCCGTCCGCCCCGACGTCGTGCACGTCTGCACTCCGCACAGCACGCACGCCGCGCTGGCGGTCGCGGCCCTGGACCGCGGCGTCGCGGTGCTCCTCGAGAAGCCGCTCGCCTCCTCCGTCGCCGAGGGCGAGCAGGTGATCGCCGCGGCCGAGCGGGGCGGGGCGCGCATCGGCGTCTGCTTCCAGAACCGCTACAACCCGCCCGTGCAGCGCCTCCGCGAGCTGCTGGTGTCCGGCTCCCTGGGCGCCGTGACGGGTGCGGCCGCGACCGTGCTCTGGCACCGCACTCCCGGCTACTACCTCGACCGCCCCTGGCGCGGGATGCGGGCCGAGGGCGGCGGCGGGATGCTGATGAACCAGGCGATCCACACCGTCGACCTCCTGCAGTGGCTCCTCGGCGAGGTGGTCGCGGTGAGCGGCTCCGCCTCCACGCGCCTGCTTCCGATCGAGGTCGAGGACACCGCCGACCTGGTGCTCACCCACGCCTCCGGCGCGCGCAGCGTCCTCTACGCGACCGTGGCGAACGCGTGGGACGAGCCGGTCGAGCTCCGCCTGCGCACCGAGCGCGCCACCGTCTCGCTGCGCGGTGCCCTCACCGTGCGGCGCGACGACGGATCCGTCGAGGTCGTCCCGGACACGGAGCGCCGATCCGGCGGGCGCTCGTACTGGGGCGCCTCGCACGAGCTGCTCGTGCACGACTTCTACGCCCGCCTCGGCGAGGACGAGCCCTTCTGGATCTCGCCCCGCGAGGCGGCGAGGTCGCTCGCGATCGTCCAGGCCGCCTACGCCCCGAGCGCGCCCGCGCGGATCCCCCACTCCACCCCGAACGAAGGACTCCTCCCATGACCACCGTCCGCCTCGGCATCATCGGATTCGGCGCCCAGGGCTCCTCCTACGCCCGCTTCCTCGCCGACGGCAGGGTGCGCGACCTCGTCGTCACCGCCGTCGCCGACGTCGACCCCGCCCGGGAGGCGGCGGCCGCCGCGCTCGCGCCCGGAGCGTCCTTCCACGCCGACCACCGCTCCCTCCTCGCGAGCGGGGAGGTCGACGCCGTCGTCGTCTGCACTCCGCACTACCTCCACCCCGGGATCGGCATCGACGCTCTCGAGCACGGGCTGCACGTGCTGGTCGACAAGCCGGCGGGCGTCTACGCCGCGCAGGTGGCGGAGCTGAACGAGGCCGCCGCCGCCCGTCCCGGGCAGCGCTTCGCGATCATGTTCAACCAGCGGGCTAACCCGCTCTACCGCCGGCTCAAGGAGGTCGTCGACGAGGGCGGGATCGGCCGGATCCTGCGCTCGAACTGGATCATCACGACCTGGTGGCGGCCGCAGGCCTACTTCGACCAGAGCGCGTGGCGCGCGACCTGGGGAGGCGAGGGCGGAGGCGTCCTGGTCAACCAGGCGCCCCACCAGCTCGACCTGTGGCAGTGGCTGTGCGGAGTGCCGGAGTCGGTGGTCGCGAAGGCCGGCTACGGGCGGTGCCGCGACATCGCGGTGGAGGACGAGGTGACGGTGCTCGCCGACTTCGGCGGGGGCACGACCGGTGTGCTGGTCACCACGACGCACGACCCGATCGGCACCGACCGCCTCGAGATCATCGGCGACCGCGGCCGGATCGTCGTCGACGACTCCCGGGTCGCGACGATCACCCGGCTGAACGCCCCCGAGCGCGAGGTCAGCGCCGCCCTCAGCGCCGAGGACGTGGGCCTCCTGCTCGGCGGTCGCTACGACACCGCGGGCCTCTCCACGACGGAGCGGATCGAGTCGGCGTCGGTCTGGGGCGAGCAGCACACGGCCGTCCTGCAGGACTTCGCGGACAGCATCCTGCACGGCACGCCGCTGCTCGCACCCGGGGCGGAGGGGATCCTCGGGGTCCGGCTCGCCAACGCCATCCACTACTCGAGCTGGACGGGACGCGAGGTACCGCTCGACCTCGACGAGGGCGTGTTCCTGGCGGCGCTCAACGAGCGCATCCGCGAGGAGGGGGCGTTCCCGGAGCGGAGCTGACGGGGCAGAGCCGCGCTGGACAGGTCCGGAGCGGTGGGCGGCCGGCCGGTGACGGCGGCCTCCCGGAGCGCGGACTCCCCGATCCGGCCCGACCCGGACGCGAGCGACGGGCCGGGCGGGCTTCTCGGCCCTGTGGCAGCATGGGCGGCGGACGGCGCCCCGTCCGCCGCCGTGCCCCTCGAGAGAAGACCGCGATCGTGCCCAGCGAAGACGCGCCCACCGGCCCCTCCGCCGCGAGACGCCGCGGCCGCTCCGCGACGACGATCTACGACGTCGCCCGACTCGCCGGCGTCGCCCCCTCCACCGTCTCGCGCGGGCTGAGCACGCCCGGACGGCTGAACGCCGCGACCGAGCAGCGGATCCGCGCCGCCGCCAAGGAGCTGGGCTACCGGCTCAACCCGATGGCGCGCGCGCTGCCGACGGGCCGCACCTCGACCCTCGGGCTGCTGGTGGCCGACATCACCAACCCGGCCTTCTTCCCCGCCGTGCGCGGAGCGGAGCGGGCGGCGTCGCTCCGCGGCTTCACGATGATCCTCGCCGAGTCGCAGGAGTCCGGGGAGCGCGAGGCCGAGGCGGCCGACCGCATCGCCGCCTCCACCGACGGGCTCGTCCTCGTCAGCACCCGCCTCAGCGACGAGGAGATCATCGCGCTGGCCGGGCGCATCCCCGTCGTCGTCCTCAACCGCGTGGTCCCCGGCGTCGCGGGGATCGTGCCCGATCTCGCCCCCGGGATCGACGCCGCGCTCGACCACCTCGCGGCCCTCGGCCACCGCTCCCTCGCCTTCATCGCCGGTCCGCCCGACTCGTGGATGAGCGCCGCGCGATGGGAGCTCCTCCTCGACCGCGCTCCGCAGCGGGGCATGACGGTCGTCGAGATCGGGCCGGGCGTCTCGACCCTCGAGGGCGGGAGGAGCGCGCTCGCGAGGGTGACCGCCTCCGGCGTCGGCGCGGTGATCGCCTACAACGACCTGGTCGCCATCGGACTGATGCGCGCGGCTCAGGAGTCGGGCGTCGCGATCCCGGAGCAGCTCAGCATCATCGGCTTCGACGACATCTTCGGGAGCGACTTCACCTCGCCGCCACTGTCGACCATCAGCGCACCGCTGGGCCGGATGGGCGAGCGGGCGGTCCGCCGGGTGCTCGGCGATGAGGAGCCTCCGGAGCGGGCCGACGACCTGCCGACGGAGTTCGTCCCGCGCGCCTCGACGGGGCCCCGCCGCGACTCCTGACCCCGGTCCGCGCCCGGTGCGCCATCCGGTGCGACACCTCTGGCAATCGGTTGACACTTCTCGGCACCCATACTTGGATGGCCCCGTGCCGACGAAGCTGCTGAACGATCCCGACCGACTCCTGCCGATCGACCCGACGACCCGGGCGATCGCCCGCGATCTCCACGCGAGCGTCGCCGACCTGCCGATCCTCTCCCCGCACGGGCACGTGGATCCGCGCCTCCTGCTCGAGGACCGCCCCTTCGCCGACGCGTCCGAGCTCTTCCTCCGGCACGACCACTACGTCACCCGTCTGCTCCACTCCGCCGGGATCGACCTCGGCGATCTCGGCATCCCGGGAGGCGAGCGCCTCGCCGGCCCGGAGGAGGTGTGGCGCACGTTCTGCGCGCACTGGCGGATCTTCGCGGGAACCGCCTCGGGCTACTGGCTCCAGTCGATCCTCGCCGAGCAGTTCGGCATCACCGAGCAGCCCGACGCCTCCACCGCCGACGCCCTCTTCGCGGCGATCGGGGCCCGGCTGTCGTCCGCCGCCTTCCGCCCGCGGGCGCTCTTCGAGCGGTTCGGGATCGAGGTGCTGGCGACGACCGACGATCCGCTGGACGACCTGGCCGTTCACCGGGCTCTGGCGGAGGATCCGGCGTTCCCGGGCCGGGTGCTGCCGACCTTCCGCCCCGACGCCTACCTCGATCCCTCCACCCCCGGCTGGCCCGAGCGCGTCGCCGCCCTGGCCGCCGCCACCGGAACGAAGGAGTCGAGCTTCCCCGGATTCCTCGAGGCCCTCCGCGCCCGTCGCCGGTACTTCCTCGACCACGGCGCCGTCTCCGCCGACCACGGAGTGCTGGAGCCGCTGACCGTCGACCTCGACCCCGCCGAGGCGCAGTCCCTCTTCGCCCGCGCCCGCGCCGGCACGATCGACGCCGAGGGCAGCCGCGTCCTCGCCGCCCACCTGCTGCTGCAGTCCGCCCGCATGAGCGTCGACGACGGCCTGGTGATGACCGTCCACGCCGGCGTGCTGCGCAACCACGATCGGCCGACCTTCGAGCGCTTCGGTCCCGACACCGGCCACGACATCCCCGTCGCGACCCGGTTCGCCGAGCCCCTCCGCCCGCTGCTGCAGGAGCTCGGCAACGCACCGGGCTTCCACCTCGTCCTCTTCGGGATCGACGAGAGCACTCACTCGCGCGAGCTCGCTCCCCTCGCCGGCTACTACCCGTCGGTGTTCCTCGGAGCGCCGTGGTGGTTCCTCGACGCGCCCGACGCGGTGCTGCGCTTCCGCGCCGCCGTGACGGAGACCGCCGGCTTCTCGCGGAGCTCCGGCTTCATCGACGACACCCGCGCGTTCCTCTCCATCCCGGCCCGTCACGACATGGCGCGGAGGCTGGACGCCGCGTTCCTCGCGCGCCTGGTCGCCGAGGGGCGCATCGACTCCGAGACGGCGAGCGCCGTCATCCTGGACCTCGTCGACGCCCAGCCGCGGAAGGTCTTCAAGCTGTGAGCGGGCACGGCGGAGGAGGCGGTCTCGATCGCGCGTCCGCGGGCCTGCCGGCGGCTCCCGTCCGCATCGTCCACCTCGGCCTCGGCGCCTTCCACCGAGCGCACCAGGCCTGGTACACGCACGCCGTCGACGACGACCACGAATGGGGCATCGCCGCATTCACCGGCCGGAGCCCCCGCGCGGCCGAGGAGCTCGCCGCGCAGGACGGCCTGTTCACGCTGATCGAGCGCGGACCGGAGGGCGACTCGGCGACGGTCGTGGGCAGCATCGTCGAGGCGGTCGACGGCGCGGACGTCGCGCGTCTCGTCGAGCTCGTCGCGGCTCCGGCGACGGCGATCGTCACGCTGACGATCACGGAGGCCGGGTACCGTCTCGCCGCGGACGGCGGCCTCGACCTGGACGACCCCGCCGTCCGGAGCGACCTCGCCGCCCTCCGATCGGGAGGAGCGCCGACGACCGCGCTCGGCCGCCTCCTCCTCGGCCTCACCGCCCGGCGCGACGCCGGCTCCGGCCCGCTCGCCGTCGTCCCCTGCGACAACCTCTCCGGCAACGGCCCTCTCGTGCGCCGTGGGCTGCTCCTGCTCGCCGAGCGGCTCGACCCGTCGCTCGCCGACTGGATCGACCGAACCGTCTCGTTCGTGTCGACCTCCGTCGACCGGATCACTCCGGCCGCCACGGCGGCGGACCGGGAGGCGGCGGCCGAGCTCACCGGCATCAGCGACGCCGCGTCCGTCGTGACCGAGCCGTTCCGCGACTGGGTCCTCTGCGGCGGCTTCCCCGCCGGCCGGCCCGCCTGGGAGCGCGCCGGAGCCCGCTTCGTGGACGACATCGAGCCCTTCGAGCGGCGCAAGCTGCGACTCCTCAACGGCGCGCACACGCTCCTCGCCGCCACCGGCCGCCGGCGCGGCCTCGCCACCGTCGCGGAGGCGATCGCCGACCCCGCCTGCCGGAGCGCCGTCGAGGCGTTCTGGGCGGAGGCGGCGGCCGGCCTCCCCGCCGGTCTCGACGCGGACGCCTACTGCGCCGCCCTCCTCGAGCGCTTCGGCAACCCCCGGATCGAGCACCGGCTCGAGCAGATCGGCGCCGACGCGACCGCCAAGCTCCGCATCCGGATCGTGCCCGTGCTCCTCGCCGAGCGCGCGGGCGGA
The DNA here is from genome assembly GCF_002932235.1 of Rathayibacter sp. AY1E3. Taxonomy (NCBI): domain Bacteria; kingdom Bacillati; phylum Actinomycetota; class Actinomycetes; order Micrococcales; family Microbacteriaceae; genus Rathayibacter; species Rathayibacter sp. AY1E3. Next base: position 203,547 of record NZ_PSVN01000001.1, on the reverse strand, counting down.
CACGGCGGAGCCGCCTCCCTCCGTGCCGTCGCCGACTGGATCGCACTGCTGCTCCAGGGCGACCGCCTGCCCGACGCGCAGCGCCCCGCCCTCGACCGCGCCCTCGGCTCCGCCCGGCCCGTCGAGGCGCTGCTGCGGCTCGTCGACCCGCGCCTCGCCGACGACCCGGCCCTCGTCGCCGCGGTCGCCGCTCAGGCGGCCTAGACCTCCACCCCGCCTCTCCGCGCGGCGCCTTCCGGCGTCGTCGGCAACCGATTGCCACCCTCGCACCGTCTCGATGCGGCGCGGATCCCGACGGGTCCGCGCCCGGGTAAAGGAGCCCGCATGATCCCCCGCACCACCGCGCCCGGAGCGCCCGCCGCTGAGAAGCTCTCGAAGCTGAGCATCGTGGGCTACGGCGCCGGCGACACGGCGAACAACCTCGCCTTCACCACCGCCACGATGTTCCTGCTCGTCTACTACACCGACGTCGCCGGGATCTCCGCGGCCGCGGCGGGCACGCTGCTGCTCGTCGTGCGGATCTTCGACGCGTTCGCCGACGTCTTCGCCGGCCGGGTCGTGGACCGCACCTACAGCAGGCGCTTCGGCAAGTTCCGGCCCTTCCTGATGTTCGGGTCGGTCCCGCTCCTGCTGCTCTCGGCCGCGACCTTCTCCGTCCCGCAGATCGGCGAGAGCGGAACCCTGCTCTACGCCTACCTGAGCTACGCCGCGCTCGGCCTCGCCTACAGCCTCGTCAACATCCCCTACGGCTCGCTCGCCGGAGCGATGACGCAGGTCGGCACCGAGCGCGCGAAGCTCGCCAGCGCCCGCGCCATCGGCGGCGCGATCGTGGGGGCCGGGCTCGGCACCTTCATGGCCCCGCTGGTCGTGCCCGGCGCCGATCTGCAGTCGCTCTTCTCGATCGTCACGCTGAGCTTCGTCGTCGTCGGCTCCGCGCTCTACCTCTTCACGATCCTGACCGCGAAGGAGCGCGTCCAGCGCGACGTCGCGCACGTCACGTTCCGTCAGAGCATGACGACCCTCCGCTCCAACCGGCCGCTGCTCTTCCTCTGCCTCAGCTCGTTCCTGTTCCTCACCGGGACGCTCGCGCTCCAGACCGTGCAGCTCTACTACCTGCGCGACGTGCTCGGATCGGTCCAGCTCTACGCCGCGATGTCGCTGATCCAGCTCGCCCTGACCTTCGGCCTGGCCGCCCTCGTCCCGACGATCGTGCGGCGGTTCGGCAAGCGCAACGCCTACATGGCCGGAGTCGCGGTCCTGATCAGCGGCGGGACGGTGGTCTTCCTCGCCCCGGGCGACGCGGTGGCGGTCGGCTTCGGCGGACTGGTCCTCGCCTACGTCGGCATCCAGCTCGTCAACATGCTCGTCTGGGCCATCGAGGCCGACACCGTCGAGTACGGCGAGTGGAAGACCGGCATCCGCTCCGAGGGCACGATCTACGCTCTGTTCTCCTTCACCCGCAAGACCGGCCAGGCGGTCGGAGGCGCCCTCGCCGCGTACGCGCTGGCCTGGGGCGGCTACGTGGCCGGCGCCGCGGAGCAGAGCGAGCACGCCGAGTGGGGCATCCGCGCCGCCGCCGGCCTCATCCCGGCCGTCGCGGCCCTGCTCGCGGTGCTGATCATGGCGTTCTACCCGCTGACCGACCGCCGGCACGCGCAGATCGTCGCCGAGATCGCCGAGCGCCGCGAGAGCACGGGACAGGCCGCGCCCGTGGCGCCCGGCCTCTCGACCGCCGCGTTCTCGATGGACCGCGCTCCCGGCCGGAACCCCTGACCCGATCCCCTACCACGAAAGGCATCCCATGAAGATCGACAAGGCCGAGGTCGTCGTCACCAGTCCCGACCGCAACTTCGTCACCCTCAAGCTCACGACCGACGACGGGCTGACCGGCCTCGGCGACGCGACCCTCAACGGCCGCGAGCTCGCCGTGGTCTCCTATCTCGCCGACCACGTCGTGCCGCTGCTCCTCGGCCGCGACGCCTCGCGCATCGAGGACACCTGGCAGTTCCTCTACCGGTCGTCCTACTGGCGCCGCGGGCCGGTCACGATGGCGGCGATCGCGGCGGTCGACACCGCCCTCTGGGACATCAAGGGCAAGGCCGCGGGCATGCCGCTCTACCAGCTGCTCGGAGGCGCGTCCCGCACCGGCCTGCTCGCCTACGGCCACGCGTCCGGGCGGACGGACGCGGAGCTGTTCGACAGCATCCGCGAGCACCAGGAGCAGGGGTACCGCGCGATCCGCGTGCAGACCGCGGTGCCGGGACTGACCTCGATCTACGGCATCGCCTCCAACGCCGTCCTCGAGGGCAACGCCGGCGTGCGCTACGACCACGAGCCGGCGCAGCGCGGCGGCCTGCCGACCGAGGAGGACTGGGACACCCGCGCCTACCTGCGCCACGTCCCCCGCGTCTTCGAGGCCGTCCGCAACGAGTTCGGACCGGGGCTCCCCCTCCTCCACGACGGCCACCACCGGATGACGCCGATCCAGGCCGCGGCCCTCGGCAAGTCCCTCGAGCCGTACGACCTCTTCTGGCTCGAGGACTGCACGCCCGCCGAGAACCAGGAGGCCCTCCGCCTCGTCCGGCAGCACACCACCACGCCCCTGGCGATCGGCGAGGTCTTCAACACCGTCTGGGACTACCAGCTCCTCATCCGCGAGCAGCTGATCGACTACATCCGCAGCGCGGTCACGCACACCGGAGGCGTCTCCCACCTCCGGAGGATCCTCGACCACGCCGCGCAGTACCAGATCAAGTCCGGGATGCACGGACCCACCGACGTCTCCCCGGTGGGCATGGCGGCCGCGATGCACCTGGGCCTGGCGATCCACAACTTCGGGATCCAGGAGTACATGAAGCACGGCGAGCGGACCGACAGCGTCTTCCAGCAGTCGTTCACCTGGAGCGAGGGACGGCTGCACCCGGGCGACGCCCCCGGTCTGGGCGTGGAGCTCGACGTCGACGCCGCCGGGAAGTACCCCTACGTGCGCGCGTACCTGCCCTTCAACCGCCTAGCCGACGGCACCGTCCACGACTGGTGACCTGCCCCCCTCCGCCGAGGCGATCCCGGACCGTCGCGGGAGCCACGACCAGCGGGCCCCCTCGACGGTCCGGGGTTCCCCCGCTGAGCAGAGGCCGGTCAGGGCACGAAGCGGTAGCCCATGCCGGCCTCGGTCAGCAGGTGCCGCGGATGCGCGGGGTCGGGCTCGAGCTTCTTGCGCAGCTGGGCGAGGTAGAGGCGCAGGTAGCCGGTGTCGGTGACGTGCGCGGGGCCCCAGATCTCGGCCAGCAGCGAGCGACGGGTGACCAGCTTGCCGGCGTTGCGGATGAGGATCTCGAGCACCTGCCACTCCGTCGGAGTCAGCCGCACGGAGACGCCGTCCCGCGTCGCGCTCTTGGCCACCAGGTCCACGGTGACCTCGCCGATCACGACCAGCGGCTCGCCGTCGGCCGGCTGCACCCGCCGTGAGAGGGCTCGGATGCGCGCGAGCACCTCGTCCATCGAGAACGGCTTGGTGACGTAGTCGTCCGCGCCGGCGTCGAGCGCGCCCACCTTGTCGGCCGCGCCCGTCCGTCCCGACACCACCAGGATCGGCGCGCTCGTCCAGCCGCGCAGTCCGTGGATGACCTCGACCCCGTCGAGCCGTGGCATGCCGAGGTCGATCATGTAGAGGTCCGGATGCTCGTCCACCGCGCGGTTGATCGCCTCGGTGCCGTCGCCGGCCGTCACCACGTCGTATCCGCGGGCGGTGAGCGTGATGCGCAGGGCGCGCAGGATCTGCGGGTCGTCGTCGGCGATCAGGATCTTCATGCGGCTCCTCCGGAGTCCTCGTGCGGAGCGGTGCCCGACCCGCCGTCGTGCGGGGCGGCCGGAGCGACGTGAACCGCAGGAGCAGCGGCAGCAGTCTCCGGCGCCAGCGGCAGCGTCACCACCATCGTCAGCCCGCCCCCCGGAGTGTCCTCCGTCTCGAGCGTGCCGCCCATCCCCTCCGTGAACCCCTTCGAGAGCGCGAGGCCGAGGCCCAGGCCCGTCAGGTTGTCGTCGTCGCCGAGTCGCTGGAACGGCACGAAGATCTCGGCGCGGCGCTCCTCGGGCACCCCGGGGCCGTGGTCGACGATCCGCAGCTGCGCGCTCCCGCCGAAGGCGCTGGCGGCCACGCGCACCCGGGTGCCGGACGGCGCGTAGCGGACGGCGTTCGCGAGCAGGTTGACCACGACGCGCTGCAGCAGCACGGCGTCGGCGAGCAGCGCCGGGCCCTCCGGATCGAGGTCGAGGTCGACCTCGCCGGGACCGAGCCCGAGCTCGTCGAGCGCGGGGAGCACCACGTCGGCGGCGTCGAGCGGGGCGAGCGCCACGGCGAGCGCCCCCGCCTCCAGCCGCGTCACGTCGAGCAGGTCGGTGACCAGCGCGGCCAGCACGGTGAGGCTCTCGTCGGCGGTGGCGAGCAGCTCCTCCCGGTCGCGCTCGCTCCAGACCACCTCGGGCGAGCGCAGTCCGCTGACGGCCGCGGTGGCCGCGGCGAGGGGCCGGCGCAGGTCGTGGCTGACGGCCGACAGCAGGGCGCTGCGCACCCGGTCGGTCTCGGCCAGCGGAGCGAGGGAGCTGGCCGTCTCGCTGAGAGCCGCGTTCTCGAGCACCGAGTCCAGCTGGGCGGCGACGACCTGGAGCAGCCGCCGCTCGCTCCCCTCCAGCTCGCGGCCGTGCAGCTCGAGCACCGCGCCCTCGCCCACCGCGATGCGCGCGGGATCGCCCTCCGGCTGCGGCTCGCCGTCGGCCGCGACGAGCTCGCCGCCGCGCAGCAGCCGCACGCCGGTCAGCCCGAACGCCTCGCGCGAGCGCTCGAGGATCGCCTGCAGCGCCCCCTGCCCGCGGATCACGCCGCCCGCGATCGTCGCCAGCAGCTCCGACTCCGCCCCCGACCGCTTGGCGGCCCGCGCCCGCCGGGCCGCGCGGTCGACCACGGCGCTGACGAGCGCCGCGTTGAGCACGTAGAGCACCAGCGCCAGCGCGTGCAGAGGCTCGTCGACGGTGATCGTGTAGAGCGGATCGACGAAGAAGAAGTCGAGGGTCAGCCCCGAGAGCACGGCCGCGAAGAGGGCCGGCCAGAGCCCGCCGACCAGCGCGACCACCACCACCAGCAGCTGGTACGAGAGCACGTCGCTCGTGATCGACTCGTCGCTGCGGAGGCTCGAGAGCAGCCAGGTCACCAGCGGGCCGCCCACGAGGGCGAGGGCCAGTCCCAGGAGGCGGCGCCGCAGCGTCAGGGCCCCGTCGAGCCTCGGCAGCACCGCGGTGCGCCCGGCGGCGGAGTGGCTGACGATGTGCACGTCGATGTTGCCGGACTCGCGGATCACCGTCGACGCGGTGCCGGGCGTCAGCGCCGAGGCGAGACGGCTCCGCCTGCTCACGCCGATCACCAGCTGCGTCGCGTTCACCGAGCGGGCGAACTCGACCAGCGTGCGCGGCACGTCCTCGCCGACCACCTGGTGGTAGCTGCCGCCGAGCTTCTCGACCAGCACCCGCTGCGCCTCGAGCACGTGCGGGCGCGGGGTGCGGAGGCCGTCGGGGGTCACCACGTGCACGGCGAGCAGGTCGCCCCCGGAGGCACGGGCCGCGATCCGCGCGCCGCGCCGCAGCAGGGTCTCCCCCTCCGGCCCGCCGGTGAGGGTCACGACCACGCGCTCGCGCGCCTCCCAGGTGCTGTCGATGCCGTGCTCGACGCGGTAGTCGCGGAGCGCGCTGTCGACCTCGTCGGCGAGCCAGAGCAGCGCGAGCTCGCGCAGGGCGGTCAGGTTGCCGAGCCGGAAGTAGTTGGACAGCGCGGCGTCGATGCGCTCGGGCGGGTAGACGCGGCCGTCGGCGAGGCGGTCGCGCAGCGCCTGGGGCGCCAGGTCGACGACCTCGATCTGATCGGCGGCGCGGAGGACCGCGTCCGGGATCGTCTCGCGCTGCGGTGCTCCGGTGATCGCGTGCACCACGTCGTTGAGCGACTCGATGTGCTGGATGTTCACGGTCGAGAAGACGGTGATGCCGGCGTCGAGGAGCGTCCTGACGTCCTCCCAGCGCTTCTCGTGCCGGGAGCCGGGGGCGTTGGTGTGCGCGAGCTCGTCGACCAGCGCGACGTCGGGCCGGCGGGCGAGCACCGCGTCGAGGTCCATCTCGTCGAGCAGCACGCCGCGGTGCTCGACGGCCCTCCTCGGCACGACCTCCAGCCCCTCGACCATCGCGGCGGTGGCGGAGCGGCCGTGCGTCTCGACCACGGCCACCACGACGTCGCGGCCCTCGGCGGCGAGCCGGCGGCCCTCCTCGAGCATCGTGTAGGTCTTGCCCACTCCGGGCGCGGCTCCGAGGAGCACGCGCAGGCGGCCCTTCGTCATGCTCCCGGCCTCCCCTCGTGCTCGCGGCGCCTGGGCGCCCCGGGCTCGCGGGACCGGCGTCGATCCGCTCGATCGGACGGTCCCGACGAGCCGATCGCGATTCTACGAGCCGGAGGCGCCACCGGAGCAGTCACAGCCGCGCGAGAGCGGCGTTGAGCTCGAGCACGTCCACCGTCGGCTCGCCGAGGTACCCGAGCTCGCGGCCCGCGGTGTGCTCCTCGACCAGCGCGCGCACGGCGCTCACGTCGAGCCCGCGGGCGGCGGCGACGCGGGGCGCCTGCAGCTGCGCGTAGGCGGGGCTGATCGCGGGGTCGAGCCCCGAGGCGGAGGCGGTCAGCGCATCGGCCGGCACCGCGGCCGGGTCGACGCCCTCGAAGGCCGCGATCGCGGCCCGGCGCTCCTCGACGGACGCGACCAGGTCGGCGTTCTCGGGGCCGAGGTTGCTGCCGGTGGAGGCCGCGGCGTCGTAGCCCGCGGCGGAGGGACGCGACTGGAACCACTCCGGCAGGGGCGCTCCGTCGGCGTCCGTGAACGACTGGCCGATCAGCGACGAGCCGATCACCGCGCCGTCCTGGTGCAGCAGCGAGCCGTTCGCCTGGGCGGGCAGGGCGAGCTGCCCGATCCCGAGCACCGCGAGCGGGTACGCCGCTCCCAGCAGCACGGTGAGCACGATCATCGCGCGCAGCGCGACACCGTAGGGACGGAACATGGTCTCTTCTCTCTGTCTTCGGTGGTCGGGACGGGCGGGTCAGAAGCCGGGGATCGCGGCGACGATCAGGTCGACGAGCTTGATCCCGAGGAACGGAGCGATCACTCCGCCCAACCCGTAGACCAGGAGGTTGCGGCTGAGGATGCGCGAGGCGGCGACCGGGCGGTACGCCACTCCCCGCAGCGCGAGCGGGATCAGCACGACGATCACCAGCGCGTTGAACACGATCGCCGAGAGGATCGCCGAGGCCGGCGAGTGCAGCTGCATCACGTTCAGCACCGCGAGCCCGGGGAAGACCCCCGCGAACATCGCCGGGATGATCGCGAAGTACTTCGCCACGTCGTTCGCGATCGAGAACGTGGTGAGCGCGCCGCGGGTGATCAGCAGCTGCTTGCCGATCCGCACGATGTCGATGAGCTTGGTGGGGTCGGAGTCGAGGTCGACCATGTTGCCCGCCTCCTTCGCCGCCGAGGTGCCGGTGTTCATCGCCACGCCCACGTCGGCCTGCGCGAGGGCCGGGGCGTCGTTGGTGCCGTCGCCGGTCATCGCGACCAGCGCGCCGCCCTCCTGCTCGCGCCGGATCAGGGCGAGCTTGTCCTCGGGGGTCGCCTCGGCGAGGTAGTCGTCGACTCCCGCCTCCGCCGCGATCGCCTTCGCGGTCAGCGGGTTGTCGCCCGTGATCATCACGGTGCGGATGCCCATCGCGCGCAGCTCCGAGAAGCGCTCGGCGAGCCCGTCCTTCACCACGTCCTTCAGGTGCACGACGCCGAGCAGGCGGGCGCCGTGGGCGTCCTTCACCGCGACGACCAGGGGCGTGCCGCCGCTCTCCGAGACGCCGTCGACGAGCACCGTGAGGCGCGCCGCGACCGCGGACGGCAGCGGCCCCTCCTCCTCCACCCAGGCGCGCACGGCCGAGCCGGCGCCCTTGCGGATGGAGGAGCCGTCGGGGAGGTCGAGCCCGCTCATCCGGGTCTGCGCGGTGAACGGCACCACGGCGGCCTGAGCGGGCTCGACGGCGGGGCGGCCCGAGTCGCCCGCGAGGTCGACGATCGACCTCCCCTCGGGTGTCGGGTCGCTGAGCGAGGAGGAGGCGGCCGCGTCGACGAGGGCGGCCTGCGCCACTCCGTCGAGGGGGAGGAACGCCACCGCGCGGCGGTTGCCGTAGGTGATGGTCCCCGTCTTGTCGAGCAGGAGCGTCGTGACGTCGCCCGCCGCCTCCACCGCCCGGCCGGACATCGCGAGCACGTTGCGCTGCACGAGCCGGTCCATGCCGGCGATGCCGATGGCCGAGAGGAGGGCGCCGATGGTGGTCGGGATGAGGCAGACGAGCAGGGCGACCAGCACCGGGACGCTCACGGAGGCTCCTGCGAACGAGGCGATCGGGTTCAGGGTCAGCACGACCACGACGAACACGATCGAGAGGCTCGCCAGGAGGATGTCGAGCGCGATCTCGTTCGGCGTCTTCTGCCGCGACGCGCCCTCGACCAGGCCGATCATCCGGTCGACGAAGGTCTCACCCGGCCGGGAGGTGATCCGCACCACGATCCGGTCCGAGAGCACTCGCGTGCCGCCCGTCACCGCGCTGCGGTCGCCCCCGCTCTCGCGGACGACCGGCGCCGACTCGCCCGTGATCGCCGACTCGTCGATGGAGGCGATGCCCCAGACGATGTCGCCGTCGCCGGGGACGAGGTCGCCCGCCTCCGCCACGACCACGTCGCCCAGCTGCAGCTCGGCCGAGGAGACCTCGACCAGGCGGGCCGACAGGGCGGAGGGGTCCGCGGGGTCGTAGTCGACCACGCGCCGGGCCGGAGTGCTGGTGCGGGTGGCGCGCAGACTCTCGGCCTGCGCCTTGCCGCGGCCCTCGGCCACCGACTCCGCGAGGTTCGCGAACACCACGGTGAGCCAGAGCCAGATCGCGATGCCGGCCGTGAAGGTGCCGGGCACCGTCGATCCGCCCGACTCCTCCGGCCCGCCGAGGAACGGCTCGGCGATCGCCAGCACCGTGGTCAGCGCGGCGCCGACCTCGACGATGAACATCACGGGGTTGCGCCACATCAGGCGCGGATCGAGCTTGCGCAGCGCTCCGGGGAGCGCGGCGGCGAGCTGGCGCGGCCCGAGGGCGGCGCGGGTGGGGCGCGCGGGTTCCGCGGGGGCCTCGGTGAGTGCAGTGGTCATCGGAGTCGCAGTCCTTCCGCCAGGGGGCCCAGCGCGAGTACGGGGAAGTAGGTGAGCGCGGTCACGACGACCGTGACGCCCACGAGGAGGCCGACGAACTGCGGCCGGTGGGTGGGCAGCGTGCCGGCGCTGGAGGGCACCGGCGACTGCGCCGCGAGCGAGCCGGCCAGGGCGAGCACCAGCAGGATCGGGAGGAAGCGGCCCAGGAGCATCGCGACGCCGAGCGCCGTGTTGAGCCAGGGCGTGTTCGCCGTCAGCCCCGCGAACGCCGAGCCGTTGTTGTTGGACGCGGAGGTGAAGGCGTAGAGCACCTCCGAGAGCCCGTGCAGCCCGGGGTTCAGGATCGACGTGCTCTCCACGTCCTCCCGCACCGCCGGGATCGCGAAGCTCAGGGCCGTGCCGGCCAGCACGAGCGTCGGCGTCACGAGGATGTAGAGGCTCGCGAGCTTGATCTCGCGCGGGCCGAGCTTCTTTCCCAGGTACTCGGGCGTCCGGCCGACCAGCAGCCCGCCGACGAACACGGCCAGCACCGCGAGCACGAGCATCCCGTAGAGGCCCGAGCCGACGCCGCCGGGGGCGACCTCGCCGAGCATCATGTTGAGCATCGGCAGCATGCCGCCGAGCGCGGTGAAGGAGTCGTGCATCGCGTTGACGGCGCCGGTCGAGGTGAGCGTCGAGGCGGTCGCGTAGAGGGCGGAGCCGGCGATGCCGAAGCGCGTCTCCTTGCCCTCCATCGCGGCTCCGGCGGCCTGCGCCGCGGATCCTCCGCCCGCCGCCTCCAGCGCGGTGAGGGCCGCGAGCGACACGACGAAGATCGTCGCCATCGCCGCGAGGATCGCGCGGCCCTGCCGCACGTCGCCGACCATCCGGCCGAAGGTGCGCGGCAGCGAGAACGGGATCGCGAGGATCAGCACGATCTGCAGCAGCGACACCCGCGCCGAGGGGTTCTCGAACGGATGCGCGGAGTTGGCGTTGAAGTAGCCGCCGCCGTTGGTGCCGAGCAGCTTGATCGCCTCCTGCGAGGCCACCGCGCCGCCCGGGATGCTCTGCTCGCCGCCGGTGAGCGTGGTCACCGTCAGCGGGCCGTTCAGGTTCTGGATCACGCCGCCCGCGATCATCACGACCGCCGCCACCACCGCGAGGGGCAGCAGGAGGCGCAGCGTGCCGCGCACGAGGTCGACCCAGAAGTTGCCGAGCGTTCCGGAGGAGCGGCGCGCGAATCCGCGGATCAGCGCCACCGCCACGGCCAGGCCCACGGCCGCCGAGACGAAGTTCTGCACGGCGAGGCCGCCGAGCTGCACCGCGAAGCCGAGGGTCGCCTCCGGGGAGTAGGACTGCCAGTTGGTGTTGGTGACGAACGAGACGGCGGTGTTGAACGCCAGCCCCTCCGGCACCGCGGCCAGGCCGAGGGAGCCGGGCAGGACCGCCTGGAGGCGCTGCATCCCGTAGAGCAGGAGCACGCCGACGAGCGAGAAGGCCAGCACGGCCCGGAGGTAGGCGCGCCAGCTCTGCTCGCCCGCGGAGTCGACGCCGATGAGGCGGTAGACGCCGCGCTCGAGGGCGAGGTCACGCGTCGAGGTGTAGACGCGGAACATGTGGTCGCCGAGGGGGCGGTGGAGGAGGGCGACGGCCAGGCCGACGGTCGCGACCTGGAGGACGGCGAGGAGCGGATCCATCAGAAGCGCTCCGGTCGGATCAGGGCCGCGACGAGGTAGACGACGGCGGCGAGCGCCAGCACGGCCGCGAGGGCGTCGAAGACGATCACCGGCCCGCCTCCTTCTCGCGGGTCCCGCGGGTCGCCGAGGGGGGCGGTCCGCCCAGCCGCTCGACCCCCTTCGCGGCGAGAGCGATGAGCGAGAAGAGGGCGAGCACGCCGAGGAGGTAGGCGAGGTCGAGCACGGAGGACTCCATCCGGGGAGCGGACGACGCCCGGGACCGGACGCCTGCCGGGAAGCGGCACAGGAAGCGATGCAACACCTCGCGGGGGCCCCTCGGAGCGGTCCTCACGGTTCCCCTACGGCCCGGCCCGGAGTCCTCGCGTTTCCCTCACGCGGACGGCGACGGGCGCCCGGCGGAGGGGCGCGAGCCGGGCGGGAGCCGAGCGGTGAGAGCGTTCTCCCCTAGCAACGGCGGGGGTCGACGTCCCGAAGATCACATTTCGGCATCGCCTGGACAAATTCGCCGCCCGCGCTTTACTCCCCCCGATCGAAGCAATATGTTCTCTCCGTGGACAAAGCCCCTCGGGGCTCTCCCGCCCTCCCGGGCGACGACACGACGACGTGCGCCACACGTGCACGCCTCTTGTCGTCCTCTCCCTCGGACACTGCTTTCAGAGAGGAATGCACTCCATGAAGTTCTCCCGCGGCATCACCACGCTGGCCGCCGCCGGCATCATCTCCCTCGGCCTCGCGGCCTGTTCCGCGAGCCCCGCCAACTCCGGAGGCGCCGCTGCCGGCGCCGGCGCGGAAGGCGACTGCACCGTCGGCATCTCGATGCCCACGCGCAGCCTCGAGCGCTGGATCAACGACGGCGAAGGCCTCCAGTCGCAGCTCGAGGGCGACGGCTGCACCGTCGACCTCCAGTACGCCGACAACAAGACCGATCAGCAGATCTCGCAGATCCAGAACCAGATCGCCGGCGGCTCCAAGATCCTGGTCATCGCCGCGATCGACGGCGAGGCGCTCGCGCCCGTCCTCGCCGAGGCGAAGAAGCAGAACGCCACCGTCATCGCCTACGACCGTCTCATCAACGGCACCGCGGACGTCGACTACTACGCGACCTTCGACAACTACAAGGTCGGCCAGCTCCAGGGCCAGTACATCGAGTCGACCCTCGACCTGAAGAACGCCGCGGGTCCCTTCACCCTCGAGCCCTTCGCCGGCAGCCCCGACGACAACAACGCGAAGTTCTTCTTCTCCGGCGCGTGGGACGTCCTGCAGCCCTACATCGAGAGCGGCAAGCTCACCGTCCCCTCGGGCAAGTCGCCCGCGTCGGACGACGACTGGGCCTCGATCGGCATCCAGGGCTGGGCCTCCGACAAGGCGCAGTCCGAGATGGACAACCGCCTCTCGTCCTTCTACACCGGCGGCCAGAAGGTCGACGTCGTGCTCTCCCCCAACGACAGCCTGGCCATCGGCATCGAGGCCTCGCTGAAGTCGGCCGGCTACACCCCCGGCGCCGACTACCCGGTCATCACCGGCCAGGACGCCGACAAGGCCAACGTCAAGGCGATCCTCGCCGACGAGCAGTCCATGACGGTCTGGAAGGACACCCGCACCCTCGGCGACCGCGTCTTCCAGATGGTGCAGTCGATCGTCGCGGGCGAGGAGCCCGAGGTCAACGACACCGAGACCTACGACAACGGCGAGAAGGTCGTCCCGTCCTACCTGCTGGAGCCGCAGGTCGTCACGAAGGACGACGTGCAGTCGGTCCTCGTCGACTCCGGCTTCCTCAAGGCCGGCGACGTCGGACTCTGATCCGTCGGGCGGGGGCGGGGAGGAGCGATCCTCCCCGCCCCCGCCTCCCCGTCCGCACACCACTCCCCCCCAACGAAGTGAGGCCCTGTTGGCCAGTCCCATCCTCATCATGCGCGACATCGTCAAGGAGTTCGGCGGCGGCGTCCGCGCCCTCGACGGCGTCTCGCTCTCGGTCCAGCCCGGCGAGGTCCACGCCATCTGCGGCGAGAACGGCGCCGGCAAGTCGACCCTGATGAAAGTCCTCTCCGGCGTGTACCCGTACGGCAGCTTCGAGGGCACCATCGAGTTCGAGGGCGAGGAGGCGCAGTACCGGTCGATCAACGACAGCGAGGCCGACGGCATCGTGATCATCCACCAGGAGCTCGCCCTCAGCCCCTACCTCTCCATCGCCGAGAACATCTTCCTCGGCAACGAGAAGTCGACCCGCGGCGTCATCAACTGGAACGCGACCAACGCGGAGGCGGCCAAGCTGCTCGCCCGCGTCGGCCTCGCCGAGAGCCCCGCGACCAAGATCCTCGAGCTGGGCGTCGGCAAGCAGCAGCTCGTCGAGATCGCCAAGGCCCTCGCCAAGGAGGTGAAGCTCCTCATCCTCGACGAGCCCACCGCCGCCCTCAACGACGAGGACAGCGACCACCTGCTCGGCCTGATCGACCAGCTCCGCAAGCAGGGCATCACCTGCATCATCATCAGCCACAAGCTGAAGGAGATCCGCGCCATCGCGGACACCGTCACGATCATCCGCGACGGCCGCACCATCGAGAGCTTCCCGATGGCCGGCGAGGAGGCGTCCGAGAGCCGGATCATCCGCGCGATGGTCGGCCGCGACCTCAACAGCATGTTCCCGCCGCGCGACCCGCAGATCGGCGAGGAGAAGCTGCGCGTCGAGAACTGGACGGTCCACCACCCCGTCGACATCAACCGCGTGGTCGTCGACGACGCCTCCTTCACCGTCCGCGCCGGCGAGATCGTCGGCTTCGCGGGCCTGATGGGCGCCGGACGCACCGAGCTCGCGATGAGCATCTTCGGGAGGAGCTACGGCACCGGCATCTCCGGCCGCGTCTACAAGGACGGCGAGGAGATCCAGACCCGCACCGTCGACGAGGCGATCCGCAACGGCCTCGCCTACGCGACCGAGGACCGCAAGCGCTACGGGCTCAACCTCATCGGCGACATCACCGTCAACGTCTCGGCCGCCGCGCTCTCGCGCCTGGCCCGGCTCGGCGTGATCGACAAGCACCGCGAGTACAAGGTCGCCGACTCGTACCGATCGAAGATGAACATCAAGGCGCCGACCGTCTCGGCCGTCACGGGGAAGCTCTCCGGCGGCAATCAGCAGAAGGTCGTCCTCTCGAAGTGGATCTTCTCCGGTCCCGACGTGCTGATCCTCGACGAGCCCACCCGCGGCATCGACGTGGGAGCCAAGTACGAGATCTACGGGATCATCAACGAGCTCGCGGCCCAGGGCAAGGCGGTCGTCGTCATCTCGTCCGAGCTGCCCGAGCTGATCGGCCTCGCCGACCGCATCTACACCATCTCCGAGGGACGGATCACGGGCGAGATCGATCGCGCCGACGCCACCCAGGAGCACCTCATGCACTACATGACCGCCGGAAAGGAACAGGCCCGATGAGCGCCACGACCACCACAGCGCCGGCGGACACGCCCGCCAACACGCCCTCCACCCCGCCCAAGCGCTCGCGCCGGCTGAACATCAACCTCCGGCAGTACGGCATCCTCGCCGCGCTGGCCATCATCATCCTGCTCTTCCAGGTGCTGACCGGCGGGCGCCTGCTCCTGCCCGGCAACGTCAACAACCTGATCCAGCAGAACGCCTACGTGCTGATCCTCGCGATCGGCATGGTGATGGTCATCATCGCCGGCCACATCGACCTCTCGGTCGGCTCGGTCGTGGCGATGGTCGGCGCCATCTCGGCGATCGCGATGAACAACTGGGGCCTGCCCTGGTGGGCGGCCGTCGTCGTCGCCCTCGTCACCGGCGCCGCCGTCGGAGCATGGCAGGGCTTCTGGGTCGCCTTCGTCGGCATACCGGCGTTCATCGTGACCCTCGCGGGCATGCTGATCTTCCGCGGCTTCACCCTCGTCCTCCTCACCGGCGGAACGATCAACGGCCTCCCCACCGAGTTCACCGCGATCGGCGCCGGCTGGCTGCCGGGCGTCCTCGGCGGCATCGCCGGGCGCGACGCGCTCACCCTGGTCCTCGGCCTGATCGTCTGCGTCGTCCTCGTGGCCCAGCAGCTCCGCAGCCGCGCGACCCTCCGCCGCCTCGAGCTGCCCCGCGAGCCCATCGGCTCGCTGGTCGCGAAGTCGGCCATCGCCGTCATCGCGATCATGGCCCTCTCCTGGCTGCTCGCCGGCTACAGCGGAACCCCGATCATCCTGATCGTGCTCGCCGTGCTGATCCTCGCCTACAGCTTCGTGCTCGGCCGGACGGTCTTCGGCCGCCACATCTACGCGATGGGCGGCAACCTGTTCGCCGCGATGATGTCCGGCGTCAAGACGAAGTGGGTCAACTTCTTCATCTTCGTCAACATGGGCGCACTGGCCGGAGTCGCGGGCATCGTCAGCACCGCCCGCGCCGGCGGTGCGGTCGCCTCGGCCGGACAGAACTACGAGCTGGACGCGATCGCCGCGGTCTTCATCGGCGGCGCCGCCGTCCAGGGAGGCGTGGGCACCGTCGTCGGAGCCGTCATCGGCGGACTCGTGATGGGCGTGCTCAACATGGGCCTCTCCATCCTCTCGGTCGACGCGGCCTGGCAGATGGCGATCAAGGGCTTCGTGCTCCTGCTCGCGGTGGCGTTCGACATCTTCAACAAGCGCCGCGCCGGCGGCCGCTAGGCGAACGCCGGGCGCCGCCCAGCGGCGCTCCGCGTCCTTCTCTTCTACAGTTCTCGGGCGCGGCTTCTCCTCGGGGGAGCCGCGCCCGAGTGCATCCGAGACCCGTCGGGGTCCAGCGACAGGCAGGCGATCATGGCAGGAGCAGTCGGAGCCTCCAGCAACGCGCTGCTGCGCCGCACGAACCTCGCGAGCCTCGCGACGCTGGTGCACCGCTCCGGTCCCACCAGCCGCGCCGAGCTCGGCCGCCTCACCGGGCTCAACCGCTCCGCCGTCGCGAACCTGGTCGGCGAGCTGAGCGAGCTCGGCTGGGTGGCGGAGGAGACCACCGCACCGGACGGCCGCATCGGCCGCCCCAGCGCCACCGTCGTCCCCGGCGACCGGTTCGCGGCCGTGGGCGTCCACCTCGACACCGACGCGATCATCGTCGGCCTCGTCGGGCTGCACGGCGAGCTGCTGCGCCGCGTCCGCTTCGACACCCCCAAGCCCGCGAGCCCGGCCACGGTGGTCCGCGTCGTCACCGGGATCGTCGAGGGCTTCCGCTCCGAGCGGGAGTCGCTCCGCACGCTGGTCGGCGCGGGCGTCGCCGTCCCCGGCCTCGTCCAGGCCGACTCCGGCTTCGTCCACCGCGCCCCGCACCTGGGCTGGCGCGACGTCGACCTCGCCACCCAGCTGAGCCGCGCCCTCGACCTCCCGGTCGCCGTCGGCAACGACGCGACCCTCGGCGCCATCGGCGAGTCCCTCTTCGGAGCCGCGCACGGCGTGGCCGACGTGGTCTACGTCACCGGCGGCGCGGGCGGCATCGGCGGAGGAGTCATCATCGGCGGCGTCCCGCTCCAGGGCTCCTCGGGGTTCGCGGCCGAGCTGGGCCACACCCTCGTCGCCACGAACGGCCGCCTCTGCGGCTGCGGCCGGCGCGGCTGCCTCGAGGCCGAGGTCCGGATGCGCTCCCTCCTCGACGTCCTCGGCGCCCGCGTCCTCGACCAGGACGAGCTCGACATCGCCCTGGGCACCTCCCGCGACCCCGCCGTCCTGGGCGAGGTCGCCCGCCAGGTCGACCTGCTCTCGGAGGGCCTGTCCACCTACATCAACCTCTTCAACCCCACCGCGGTCGTGCTCGGCGGCTTCCTCGGCTCGCTGCTCACCGTCGACCGCGAGCGCCTCGCCGCCCGCGTCTCGGCCCGCGCCCTGAGCGACCTCGCGCGCGGCGTGCGGATCGAGCGCGCGGCCCTGCGCTCGAGGCTGGAACTCGTCGGCGCCGCGGAGCTACCCTGGCGGCGGGCGCTGGCGGATCCCGCCGCCGTCACCGGGGGCGCACAGCCGCCGGGTGGGAGCAGCAGCCGCGAGGACGCTCTGGGCGCCCGCGCCTGACCCCGGCACTCGAGTGCCGGCACCGCGTCGAGGAGGACGAGCATGGCCGACTGGAACGACACGATCATCGAGGAGTTCCGCGCGAACGGCGGGACCGTGACCACGGGCGGCTTCGGGAGGAGCCTCGTGCTGGTGCACCACCGCGGCGCCCGCTCCGGTGAGGAACGCGTGACTCCGCTGATGGCGCTGCACCCCTCCGACGACGTCTGGCTGCTCGCCGCGTCCGCCGCCGGTGCGCCGAAGCACCCCGCCTGGTTCCACAACATGATCGCCCACCCGGACCTGGCGATCGAGACCCCCGACGACGGCACCGTCGACGTCCGGGCGCGTGTCCTCGCCGGGGAGGAGCGCGACGCCGGCTGGGCCCGCTTCACCACCGCCTCCGCCGGCTTCCTCGACTACGAGAAGCGCACCACCCGTATCATCCCGGTCGTGGAGCTCACCCGCCGCTGACCGCGAGCCGTCAGCGCAGCAGCACGGGCACCGTGTCCGGCGTGCTCCAGCTCAGCGCGATCCGCTCGCGGAAGCCGCCGCTGCGCAGCTCGGCCTCGAGCGCGTCGATCACCACGGGGAGCAGCGCGCGCCGCTCGATCAGCAGGTCGAGCACGAGCCGGTCGCCGGACGTCAGCAGCACCGGGCCCGATCCGGGCAGCACCGCGATCCACTGGCACTCCCCCACCTGCACGCTCCGGTGCCGGCGGAGGCGTCGGAGCAGCTCGGGCAGCGCCTGCGGATCGAGGGCGGACACGTCGGCACGGAGGGCGATCACCCCGCGAGCGTGCCCGCGCCGGACGACCTCGCGCCGACCTCCCGGTGAACACCGCCCCTCCGCGGGACACCGTCCGCGAGAACGACACGACAGGAGCCCGCCCCGCGGCGCACCGCACCGGGAACGGAAGAAGCCCCCGACCGGACATCCGATCGGGGGCTTCTCTCTGGTTCTCATGAACTCTGGTGCGCGAGGGGGGAGTTGAACCCCCACGCCCTTTCGGGCACACGGACCTGAACCGTGCGCGTCTGCCTATTCCGCCACTCGCGCTCACCAGCGGCACCGAAGCGCCGACGAGAAATCGTAGCATCCCCCGGCCCCCGAGCCGAACCGGCGCTCACCGTCCCGGGCCGCCGCTCCCCCGGGAGCCGCCGCCGAGCCGCCCCGGTGAGAGCGCGCACACGGCAGTCCGGCCGCGAAACCACTGCGGAGGATCGCGCATCCAGACCATCCCAGTAACATGCCCGTAGCCGTGCGCGGCGCAGACCAAGAAGAGGAAGCGGCGACGGGCGCGCAGACATCTCGATCCGTGCGCGACCGCCGAGAAGGCGAAGAACCGGAAGATCGGAAGACTGTGGGCATACTGGACAACTTCGAGAAGGGACTCGAGCGCGTCGTCAACGGCGCGTTCGCGCGGACCTTCAAGTCGGGTCTGCAGCCGGTCGAGCTCGCCTCCGCCCTCCGCCGGGAGCTCGACACCTCCGCCGCCGTGGTCAGCCGCGACCGCATCCTCGTCCCCAACAGCCTCGTCCTGCGGATGTCCGCGACCGATCTCGACCGGATGCAGCGCCTCGGCGCCACCCTGATCGACGAGCTCACCACGGTCGCCACCGAGCACGCCACCAAGCAGGGCTTCCGCTTCCCCGGCCCGATCGACATCTCCCTCGCCGTCGATCCGGCGCTCAGCGACGGCATGGTCGAGGTCGACTCCCGCAGCGTGAAGGGCACCGTCGCCTACACGCCCGTCCTCGACATCGACGGCCGGCGCCACCCGATCACGAAGGCGCGCACCGTCATCGGCCGCGGCAGCGACGCCGACATCACCGTCGACGACTCGGGCACGTCCCGCAAGCACGTCGAGATCCTCTGGGACGGCTCTCGCGCCCAGGTGCACGACCTCGGGTCCACGAACGGCTCCAAGCTCGACGGCCGGCCCGTCACGCAGGCGCCCCTGGCCCCCGAGCAGACCATCACGATCGGGCGCACCTCGATCGTCTACCGCGTCGTGCAGGGCTCCGCGCCCGCACGCACCGACCGCCCGTCGTCCGGCAGGGCAGCCGGACGCGGCTCCGAGGGATTCTGGGACGACCGGCTATGAGCGAGCTCACTCTCTTCCTCCTGCGCATCGCGTTCCTCGCGCTGCTGTGGTTCTTCGTGTTCGGCATCGTCTACGCGCTGCGCTCCGACCTGTTCGGGCAGCGCGTGCGCAAGCTGCCGCCCGGCGCGCAGGCCGCGTCCCCCGAGGCCCCGTTCGTGACGGCGGCCCAGCCCGTGGTCGCCGCGGCCGCCCCGGCTCCCGCGCCCGCGCAGCCCGCCTCCCCGTCGGCCCCCTCGGCCCGGAGGAGCCGCGAGGCCGCCGCCGAGCGCGCCGAGCAGGGAGGCGCCGCCACCGTCCACACGGCGCAGCGCCTCGTGATCACCTCGGGCCCCAAGCGGGGCACCGAGCTCGAGCTGACCGGCGACCCGCTGACGATCGGCCGCTCCGCGGAGTCGACGCTGGTCATCCGCGACGACTACACCTCGACCCACCACGCGCGCCTTCTCCTCTGGAACGACGAGTGGATGATCCAGGACCTCGACTCCACCAACGGCACCTTCCTCGACGGCCGCCGTGTCGGCGCGCCCACCAAGGTGCCGCTGGACACGCCCGTGAAGGTCGGCACCACCACCTTCGAACTGCGGCGGTCGTAGCGCGTGGCCCCCACTCCGGAGAGCGGCTCCGGCCACGGCGCGGTGCGCGAGAGCGCCGCCGTCTCGCACGTCGGCAGGATCCGCTCGAACAACCAGGACTCCGGCTACGCGGGCCGGCAGCTCTTCGTCGTCGCCGACGGCATGGGCGGCCACGCGGGCGGCGACGTCGCCTCCTCCATCGCGATCAAGCGCATCGCGGAGGCGGACCGCGTCTACGCCTCCACCTACGAGGCCGAGGACGAGCTCAAGCGCACCCTGCTGGCGGCCAACACCCTGCTGGCCGACGCCGTCGTCGACCACCCCGAGCTCACCGGCATGGGCACCACCGTCAGCGCGATCGCCCGCGTCGGCGAGTCGGTGGCGATCGCGCACATCGGCGACTCCCGCATCTACGTCCTCCGCGACGGCCGGCTCGAGCAGGTCACGACGGACCACACCTTCGTGCAGCGCCTCGTGGACTCCGGCCGCATCACGGAGGAGGAGGCGATGACGCACCCGCGCCGCTCCGTCCTGATGCGGGTCCTCGGCGACGTGCACACCAACCCCGAGATCGACACGCTCACGCTCGAGACCGAGCCGCACGACCGCTGGCTGATCTGCTCCGACGGCCTCTCCGGCGTCGTCCCGCACGACGAGATCCTCAAGGAGCTCAGCCGCGACGAGACCGCCCAGCAGGTGGCCGACCGCCTGATCCGCGACAGCCTCTCGCACGGCGCCCCGGACAACGTCACCGTCGTCGTCCTCGACATCCCCGGCGCGGGCGACACCGCGCGCATCCTCGCCCCCGTGGAGGAGCCGGTGGTCGTCGGATCGGCCGCCGCGCCCACGCCCTTCAGCACCGACGACTCGCAGAACCGCGTCCGAATCCCCGGCCTCCGCCTGCACACCCGGGCTCCCGCCGCGCAGGGCCCCACCCACTTCGAGCCCGCGTCCGAGGACTACCTCGACGAGCTGATCGAGGAGGACCGCCGCCGGCACCTGCGCCGCCGCATCACCTGGCTCGTCGGCCTGTCCCTCGTGCTCATCATCGGATTCCTCGGGATCCTCTTCGCCTACGACTGGACGCAGTCGCGCTTCTACGTCGGCACCGACGGGGACACCGTGATCATCTACCAGGGCATCCAGCAGTCGGTCGGCCCGCTCTCGCTCTCGGAGGTGAAGGAGGACACGGGAATCCCGCTCGACTCCCTCCGCGCCTACGACGTCGAGCAGCTGGAGCAGACGATCAGCGCCGACTCCTACGCCGGCGCGGTCGACATCGTCGAGCGCCTCACGGACGCGAACGGAGCACCATGACGGACGCCGCCACGGCCACCGCCCGCCCCGACCCCGAGCGGCAGGGCTTCTTCCGCCAGAAGCTGCGCAATCTCGAGCTCCTGCTCCTGATCGGCGCGTGCCTCATCGATGCCGGCGCGATCGTGCTCGTGCAGCTCGGCGCCCTCGGCTCGATCGACACCACGCTGGTCTCGCTGGGCGCCGGCCTCTCGGCGCTCGTGCTCGCCGTGCACGTCGTGCTGCGCTTCGCGGCCCCGGCGGCCGACCCCTTCCTCCTCCCGATCGCCACCGTGCTGAACGGCCTGGGCGTCGCCGAGATCTACCGGATCGACATCGCCGACGGCGCGACCGGCTGGGAGTCGGTGGCGGTGCGGCAGATCTTCTGGAGCGCCCTGGCCGTCGTGGCGGCGATCGTGGTGCTGCTGGTCATCCGCAACCACCGCGTGCTGTTCCGCTACACCTACGTCGCCGGGTTCGCGGCGATCGTGCTGCTCCTGCTGCCGCTCCTGCCCTTCATCGGCCGCGAGGTCAGCGGCGCGCGTGTGTGGATCGGGATCGGCGACGTGGCGAGCTTCCAGCCCGGCGAGATCGCCAAGATCGCCCTCGCGGTCTTCTTCGCCGGCTACCTCGTGCGCAACCGCGACTCCCTCTCGATGGTGGGCCGCACCGTCCTCGGGATGCGCTTCCCGCGCCTGCGCGACCTCGGCCCGATCCTGGTGGTCTGGGCGGTCACGATGGGCGTCATCGTCTTCCAGCGCGACCTGGGGACGGCGCTGCTCTACTTCGGCCTGTTCCTGGTCATGCTCTACGTCGCGACCGGCCGCACCAGCTGGGTCCTCATCGGCGTCGGCCTGTTCCTCGGCGGCGCGCTGCTGGCGAGCCAGACGCTCGACTACGTGGGCAACCGCTTCGCCAACTGGCTCGAGCCCTTCAGCGCCGAGCGCTACGGGGCGGATCCGGGCGGCAGCTACCAGCTCGTGCAGGGCCTCTTCGGCCTCGCGCACGGCGGGCTGCTCGGCACGGGCCTCGGCCAGGGGATGCCGGATCTCACGCCGGTCCCGCAGTCCGACTACATCATCGCCAGCCTCGGCGAGGAGCTGGGCCTCGCCGGGCTCTTCGCGATCTTCGGCCTCTACCTCCTGCTGGTCTCGCGCGGGTTCCGCATCGGCTTCGCCGGGCAGGACGACTTCGGGCGCCTCCTGGGAGTCGGCCTCTCGTTCGTGATCGCCCTGCAGTGCTTCATCGTCATCGGAGGCGTCACCCGCGTCATCCCGCTGACCGGCCTGACCACGCCGTTCCTCGCCGCCGGCGGCTCCTCCCTCGTGGCGAACTGGATGATCGTGGCGGTGCTGCTGCGCCTGTCCGACACAGTCCGCAGTCAGCCTCGTCTGGTGGTGTGATCCGTCGATGAACCGAGAACTCAAACGGGTGAGCCTCGTCGTGCTGACGATGTTCGTGGCCCTCTTCCTCTCCACCACCACCATCCAGGTGATCCAGGCCGACTCCCTCGACGAGGACGGCCGCAACACGCGGACCCTCTACGAGAGCTTCTCGACCGAGCGCGGTGCGATCCTCGCCGGCGGTCAGCCGATCGCCTCCTCGACGCCGTCGGACGACCTCTACAAGTTCCAGCGGCAGTACGCGAACGGCCCGCTCTACTCCGCCGTGACCGGCTACTTCACCCTGAACCAGGGCACCACCGGCATCGAGCGCACGCTCAACGACTACCTCTCGGGCACCTCGAACTCGCAGTTCTTCGACGAGATCAACAACCTCGTCACGGGCCAGGACCCGAAGGGCGCGTCGGTCGAGCTCTCGATCGACCCGGTCGCCCAGCAGGCCGCCTTCGACGCGCTCGGCGACTACACGGGGGCCGTCGTCGTGACCGAGCCGGCCACCGGCCGCATCCTCGCGATGGTCTCGAAGCCCACCTTCGACCCCACCGCGCTGGCCTCCCACGACACCGACGACGTCCTCGCCGCCTACCGGGCGCTGAACGACGACTCCTCCGAGCCCCTCGTGAACCGCGCCATCGGCGGCTCGCTCAACCCGCCCGGCTCCGTCTTCAAGCTCGTCGTGGCCTCGGCCGCCCTCGAGTCCGGCCGCTTCACCGCCGACTCGAGCTTCCCCAACGTCGAGTCGTACACGCTGCCCGGCTCCTCGTCGCAGGTGATCAACTCCGGAGGCGGTCTCTGCGGCTCCGGAGAGACGGTCACGCTGGCCACCGCCGTCTCGCTCTCCTGCAACGTCCCGATGGCCGAGATGGGCGTGCAGCTGGGAGCGGACGCGATCCGCTCGCAGGCCGAGAAGTTCGGCTTCGACACCGAGCTCGAGATCCCGATGTCGGTCGAGGCGAGCATCTACCCGACGAAGACGGACGACGCCCAGACGGCCCTCACCGCCTTCGGGCAGTGGGAGGTGCGCGCGACGCCGCTGCAGATCGCCATGGTCTCCGCGGCGATCGCGAACGGCGGCGAGGTGATGCAGCCGAACCTGGTCGACTCGATCCGCTCGCAGGACCTCAGCGTGCTGCAGCAGTTCCAGGAGAAGTCGCTCGGCCGGGCGGTGAGCACGCAGACCGCGGACGCCGTCAAGGCGATGATGGTCGCCAGCGTCCAGGGCGGCGCGGCGACGAATGCAACAATAGGGGGCGTCACTGTGGCCGGTAAGACCGGCACCGCCGAGAACGGCGGGGACGACCCGTACACCCTCTGGTTCACCGGCTTCGCGCCTGCGGACGACCCGCAGTACGCCATCACCGTGCTCGTGGAGAACGGTGGAGGGCTCGGCCAGACCGGGTACGGCAACCTGATCGCCGCACCCATCGGACAACAGGTACTAGAGGCGGTGCTGAACAAATGAGACCCACGACAGGCCTCACCTTCGGAGGACGCTACGAGCTGCAGTCCCGGATCGCCATCGGCGGCATGGGAGAGGTGTGGCAGGCGACCGATCTGGTCATCGGCCGCACCATCGCGATCAAGATCCTGAAGGACGAGTACCTCGGCGACCCCGGCTTCCTCGAGCGCTTCCGCGCCGAGGCCCGCCACGCGGCGCTGGTCAACCACGAGGGCATCGCCAACGTCTACGACTACGGCGAGGAGGACGGCTCGGCCTACCTGGTCATGGAGCTCGTCCCCGGCGAGGCGCTCTCGACCGTCCTCGAGCGCGAGCGCGTCCTCTCGACCGACAAGGTCCTCGACATCGTCGCGCAGACCGCGCTCGCCCTGCACGCCGCGCACGCCGCGGGCCTCGTGCACCGCGATGTGAAGCCGGGCAACCTGCTCATCACGCCGGACGGCCGCGTCAAGATCACCGACTTCGGCATCGCGCGCATCGCCGACCAGGTCCCGCTGACGGCGACCGGGCAGGTCATGGGCACGGTCCAGTACCTGTCCCCGGAGCAGGCGAGCGGCCAGCCCGCCTCCCCCGCCACCGACATCTACTCGCTGGGCATCGTCGCGTACGAGTGCCTGGCCGGGCGCCGCCCCTTCACGGGCGAGTCGCAGGTCGCCATCGCGATGGCGCAGATCAACGACACCCCGCCGGAGCTGCCGGTCACGGTCGCGGAGCCGGTGCGCAACCTCGTCTACTCCTGCATCGCCAAGAAGCCGGCCGACCGCCCCGCCACCGCCGCGCACCTCGCGCGGGCGGCCCAGGCGCTGCGCTCGGGCGACGTGCGCGGAGCGGCGCTGGCCGTCCCCGCGGTCCTCAGCGACCTTCCCGCGACGCAGGCGACCACGGTCCTCCCCTCCAACCAGGGCGCGACGCAGGCGACCACGGTGCTGCCCTCCGGCGCGCCCGCGGCCGCGGCCGCCGCTCCGTTCGTGCCGATCGAGGAGCCGCTCGAGCCGGTCGAGGAGCCGCGCAGGCGCAGCCCCTGGACCTGGCCGCTGATCGCCCTCATCGTGATCCTCGCCGTCGTCATCGCGGGCACGATCTTCGCCCTGACGACCGGCGGGAGCAGCGACCCGGCTGCCTCCCCCACCGCGCCGACCAGCACGGCCCCGTCGCCGACGCCGTCCGAGACTCCGAGCCCCACGCCGACACCGACCTCGAACACGGTGGTCATCGACAAGGCCGACTACGTCGGGCGCTCCTTCGACGACGTCGAGACCGAGCTCGAGGCCCTGGGCATGGGCGTCCGCCGCGCGGACGGCCCGAGCGCCCCCACCGCCGAGCAGGTCGGACTCGTCGAGGACGTGAACCCCACCGCGAACGTGGTGAAGGGCACGACCATCGAGGTCTCCGTCTTCACCGAGGTCGCGACCCCGGACGCACCGACCGCCGTGCCGACCGTCACCCCCGCCGCCTCCAGCGTCGAGGCGGGCGCGACGTTCAACGTCACCTGGAGCAACTACAACCAGTGCCCGAGCGGAACCTCCGTGAGCGGTTACCGGGTGACCGCGACCGGCGAGGGCGCGAGCGTGACGAGCACCAACCCGTCGAACTCGACGACCGCGACGATCCAGGCCGGCACCACGGCGGGCACGATCGACGTCACGTACACCGTGCTCTGCGGCGAGTCGGAGTCGGCGGCCTCGCCCACCCTCTCCGTCACCGTCGAGGAGCCGGCTCCGACCCCGGCGCCGACCCCCACCTCGAAGGCCACCTCGACGCCCACCCCCTCCGAGTAGCGGCGGCGCGCCGGTCGGGGCACCGCTCCGGCCCGGCGCCTCGCGGCCGTCGCGTCGCGCCCCCGCCCGGAACACCAGGGGCCCATAGGTACACTTGCCGTGGCTCCTCGGGGCCGCACCACACGGAAGTACAGGGCGGGAGCGTGCGCGTGACGGATGAGGGTCGCCTGATCGCGGGACGGTACCAGGTCGGGCCCCGGCTCGGCCGCGGCGGGATGTCCGAGGTGTACCTCGGCACCGACACCCGGCTCGGCCGCACCGTCGCCATCAAGGAGCTGAAGCTCTCCCTCTCCTCCGACTCCGCCTTCCGCCTGCGGTTCCGGCAGGAGGCGCAGTCCGCGTCGCGCATGTCGCACCCCACGATCGTCCGGGTCTTCGACGCGGGCGAGGAGGTCTCGCTCGACGACAACGGCGCCGAGTCGCGCCGGCCCTTCATCGTCATGGAGCACATCGAGGGCCGCCTCCTCAAGGACCTGATCGCCGAGGGCCCCCTCGACGTGGACGAGGCCGTCCGCATCACGGAGGGCATCCTCACCGCCCTCGAGTACTCGCACCGCGCAGGCGTCGTCCACCGCGACATCAAGCCCGGCAACATCATGCTGACCCCGTCGGGCCAGGTGAAGGTGATGGACTTCGGGATCGCCCGCGCCGTCTCCGACTCCGCCGCCACGGTCGCTCAGACCACGGCGATCCTCGGCACCGCGGCCTACTTCTCCCCCGAGCAGGCGAAGGGCGAGCAGGTCGACGCCCGCAGCGACCTCTACTCCGCCGGCATCGTGCTCTTCGAGCTCCTCACCGGGCGTGCGCCCTTCCGCGGCGACACCCCGGTGGCCGTCGCCTACCAGCACGTCAGCGAGACGCCGCCGGCGCCGAGCTCCATCAACCCGGCCGTCACCCCCGCACTCGACGCGGTCGTCGCCCGAGCACTCTCGAAGGACCGCTACGAGCGCTTCCAGGGAGCTGCGGAGTTCCGCGACGACCTGCGCGACGCCGCCGCCGGACGCCTCCCCGACCACCGCCCGATCGACGAGCTGACCACCTCGCTCTTCGCGGCCCGCAGCCAGGGTGGAGTCAACGACTCCGAGCTCGCCCTCCGCCAGCTGGCCGAGGACAACTCGATCGTCCGCACCCAGCGCCGCCCGCCGGTCCTCTGGATCTGGTCCTCGATCGTCGTGCTGGCCGTGATCGTCGCCGCACTCGTGATCTGGGTGCTGACGCTCCAGCCCGCGTCGACGCTGCCGTCGCAGTCGCGCGAGGTCCCCACCCTCACCGAGACCACCTACGACAGCGCGCAGTCGACCCTGACCGAGCTCGATCTCGTGCCGAGCCAGGTCGCGGAGTACAGCTCGACCGTCCCCGAGGGCGAGGTGATCCGCACGGATCCGGGCTCGGGCACGATCGTCGCGCCCGAGACGGTCATCCGCATCGTCGTGTCCCAGGGTCCGCAGCCCGTCGCCGTGCCGGACACCGTCGGGCAGAGCCTCGCCGAGGCCATCGACGCGCTCACCGCCGTCGGCTTCGTCGAGGGCTCCCAGACCCGTGAGAACTCGCCGACCGTCCCGGGCGACGTCGTGCTCTCCGCCTCCCCCGGAGCGGGCCAGCAGGTCGCCCCGGGCACGCCGGTCGACCTCACCGTCTCCTCCGGCCAGGTCACGCTCCCCGACCTCGTCGGGACGTCCCTCAGCAGCGCGCTGGCCACCCTCGCCTCCGAGAAGCTGCAGCTCGTGGGGGTCGAGGTCCCGGACGAGACCTGCGACGCGACCCGGGCGAACCCGCCCATCACGACCCAGTCCCTGGCTCCGGGCGACGTCCCGCAGGGATCGACCGTCCAGCTCGGCTACTGCGCGGGCTGACCCGGCCTGCGGCCCGCTGCGGCTGCGGCGTCGGCCGACGGTGCCCGGTGGAGGCCGGGCCGCTGCTCTGCGCGCCGAGAAGGGCTCGTCCGGACGTTGCTCGTCGGGTTCGATGCTCCACGGGGCCGACTGCCCCGAGGTGAACCGCTACGCCCGGCGTGCGTCGGCGAGCGGGGGCTGGAGCCGCACGACCTCGCCCGCTGCCGATCCGTCCGCGGGGCGTGCGATCCTGCCGCGGATGTCGCTCGGGGTGAGCCCCTCGCGGCGCTTGAGCGCACGGCGGAGGTGGTCCGCCGAGGAGAATCCGGACGCGGCGGCGATCGCCTCGAGCGGGACCTCCCGCGGGCGGCGGCGCAGGAGCTCCACGGCGCTGGCGACCCGGGAGCGCTCGATCTCGCTCGCGACCGTGGTGCCCGCGTCCTCGAAGAGCCGCTGGAGGGAGCGGGTGGACACGTTGACCGCGTCGGCCACCGCCTCCGGGGTGCAGCGCGGCGTGCGGTGCGTCCGGTCGATGACCGTGCGCGCGCGCCCGAGCGTGGCGGCCCGGACGCTCGTGGTGCCGGGCTGCGAGCTCGCCGCCGCGAGGAACGCGCTGGTGAGGAGCTGCTTGACCACGTGGGCGAAGCCGGTGACCTCGCCCTCGCCGGGCAGCCCCGTCCCGGACTCCGCCGCGAGGGCGAAGGCGGTCGTGAAGGCGTATGCGGCGCGGGTGGACCGGGCGTCGGGGTCGAGCGCGTAGACCGGGGCCGACGTGTCGAAGCCGTAGCGGCGCATCTCGTCGGCGCGCAGCGAGAGGTGGAGGATCGTGGCCGGAGTCGTCGACTCGGTCGTGAACGTCGTCGTCCCCTGCTGGTACGAGATCGAGCCCGGACGCAGCAGCACCGTTCGGTCCGGGGCGACCATGCGCACGAAGCCGTCGATGAGGAAGCTGAAGGTGAGGAAGGAGGTGTCGTCGGCCGGCCACGTCCCGCGGAGGACGCGCAGCGGCGAGACCGTCATCAGCACGACGCTCAGATCGGCGGTGCCGAATCCCGAACCGGTGATGCTCGGAACGGTGCCGGGTTTGACGACGATGCGCGGACCGAGATTCTCGAGTTCTCGGATTCCCGAGAAAGCCCAGGAGATCGATGCGACCATCTGGTCCCCCCGGACTTCTCTTGTGGCGCCGACCCCCTGTCGACGCCCTCTGATTATGCAGGGAAAAGGGGCCGCATCCTCCGCCGGGAGCCCGTCAAAACCCGCCACCTGATCGGGGGGTGCGCAAGGGGGTGGACAAGGTCACGCTCATACCCTGTCGCGGCGTTCTCCTCCGCCCGCCGTTATTTAGCCGTCAGATGGCGGATTTCTACGTGAGAACGCACTCAGGGCGGCATCCCCGTTCGGGGGACGGTGGTCGCTGATCATTCTCAATGCTCTCGACTCGATAACGAGCCCGATAAGCCCGGCGAATTCCGCCTCATCGAGCCGGGATCGAGAGTCCGGGCGTGTCGTCGGCCGATACGGACGCTCCGCCCGGCCTCACCTCGCGCAGCCAGTTCTCGAGAAGGCGCCGCCCGCCCTCGGTGAGGACCGACTCCGGATGGAACTGCACGCCCACGAGCGGAGCACTCCGGTGCCGGACGGCCATGACCACTCCCTCCGGTGTCCGCGCCGTCACCCGCAGCTCCTCGGGAAGGCTTTCGCCGTCGACCGCGAGCGAGTGGTACCGCATCGCGGCGAATCCGGAGGGCAGGCCGTCGAAGAGCGGATCTCCGTCGTGAAGGACCGCGGACGTCCGGCCGTGCAGCAGCTCCGGCGCCTCCGTGACGCGGGCGCCGAGAGCATGGGCGAGCACCTGGTGGCCGAGGCAGACTCCGAGCAGCGGCCGCCCGGTCGCCTCCGCCCGTTGCACGAGCGCCGTCGACGCGGGGACGTCCTCAGGACGGCCCGGCCCGGGAGAGACCAGGACCCCGTCCGCCTCCTCCGCGCGAGCCAGGAGCGCCGTGGTCCCGAGGTCGTCGCCCTCGACCACGTCGACCTCGGCACCGAGCTCGCGGAGATACGAGACGAGCGTGAAGACGAAGCTGTCGTGGTGGTCGACGACCAGGATCCGCGGGGCCGCGCCGGCGGTCACGAGCCGACGGTCACGTTCCGGTCGAGCACGAGCGGCTGCACCCAGGGGAACACCCACTCGTCGAGCGCCACCAGGACCGCCGCGACGAGGACGAGGACGATCAGGAGCCGGACCCACCACGGCCCGGGCAGGAGCCGCCACAGCGCTGCGTACACGGTCAGCCCTCCTGAGCCAGCGAGGCGGCGATCTCGGCGGGGGCGCCCGCGGACCGCGGCTGGAACGAGTCGAAGACGCCGTACGCGATGATCCGCTCGGCCGTCGAGTAGAGCGGGTTGCAGCTCGTCAGCGTGATCAGGCGATCGGTCGGAGCCGCGTCCGGAGTCCACGGAACTGGGTCGATCACCTGGACGTCGGAGGGCTGGACGTACTCGAGATTGCGGAAGCGGTAGGTGTACCAGCCGTCCGCCGTCTCGATGTAGATCGGGTCGCCGAGCTGGAGCTCGTCGATCAGGTGCATGCCTCCGCCGTACGCGCTGCGGTGCGCGGCGAGCGCGAAGTTGCCGGCCTGGCCGGGCATCTGCGTCCCGGGGTAGTGGCCGATGCTCCCCTCGTCGAGCACGTTCTCGGCGTCGATGCCCTCGGCGATCGTGCGCACCCACCCCTCGCCGTAGCGGGGGATGTAGAGGTTGCCGAAGGAGGTGTCGAGGGCGGCGACCGACGCGACGACCGGCTCCGCCGGGGCGGCCTCGGTCGGCTGCGGGGCCGGAGAGGAGTCGCCCCAGGTCTCGCGGAGCTCCGCCGCCTGCGTCGTCTGCCGGCCCGCGATCACCGCGTCGTTCCACCAGAGCTGCCAGGCCAGGAAGAGCAGGACCAGGACGCCGGCGGTCATCAGGAGCTCGCCGACGACTCCGAAGAACGAGAGTCGTCGGACCGGGCGGGCCCTCCGTCGCTTTGCTCGCGGCCGCAGAGCCGCCCCGTCGGGGTTCTGGGCGGTCATGCGACGAGTCTAGGCGCGAGCCGTGACCGGCTGTGGCGCATGATCCGGACCTGTGGAGAGCCCTCCCGAGTCGCCGCCTGAGGAGGGCCGATGGGACCACTCGAGCGCCTGCACCGGCCGCTCCGCGAGTCCGCACAGCACCCGCGCAGCCCCGGTGCTCCCGGCCCGGAGCCTCCGCCAGGTACAGTGGTCGGCATGGCACGAGCGACGAAGAGCCCGAAGCCCGAGCGCGACGAGGCCCGGACCGGCGAGAACGCACCGAATCCGGTCTGGTTCAAGCCGGTGATGTTCGGCTTCATGCTGCTCGGACTCGCCTGGATCATCGTCTTCTACGTGAGCCAGGGCACCCTGCCGATCCCCGATCTCGGCAACCTCAACATCCTGATCGGCTTCGGCATCGCGTTCATCGGCTTCCTGATGACGACGCGCTGGCGCTGAGCCTCCCCCAGTCGTGAACGACGCCCCGTCCGGTCCGCCGACGGGGCGTTCGTCGTCGGTGGAGCGTCTGCGCACCGCCGGCTGCGTCTTCGCCGAGGAGGAGGCGGGCCTGCTCGAGGAGGCCGCCGACTCCTCCTCCGACCTCGAGCTGCTGCTCCGCCGCCGCGAGACGGGCGAGCCCCTCGAGCAGATCCTCGGCTGGGTCGCCTTCCGCGGCCTGCGCGTCCCCGTCGCACCCGGCGTCTTCGTGCCCCGCGTGCGCACCGAGTGGCTGGTCGACTGCGCCCTGGAGGTCCTCCCGGGCGGCGCCGTGGTGCTCGACCTCTGCTGCGGATCCGGCGCCCTCGCCCGGTCGATCGCGGAGGAGCGGCCGGACGTCCGCCTGCTCGCGGCCGACCTCTCCCCCGCCGCCGTCGCCTGCGCGCGCCGCACGCTCGCAGGCCGCGCCGACGTCCACGAGGGCGACCTCTTCGACGCGCTCCCCGGGGGTGAGCGCGGGCGGATCGACGTCGTCGTCGTCAACGCCCCCTACGTCCCCACCGCGGCGATCGCGCTCATGCCGCCGGAGGCCCGGGTGCACGAGCCGATGCTCACGCTCGACGGCGGGTCGGACGGGCTCGCCCTCCACCGCCGCATCGCTCAGGAGGCGGGAGCGTGGCTCGCACCCCACGGCGTCGTCGTGATCGAGGTCGGCGCGGATCAGGCCGCGGCGAGTGCCTCCGCGTTCCAGGCGGCCGGGTTCGCCACCTCGCTGCACCGCGACGACGACCGTGAGGCGACGGCCCTGGTGGCCGTCCGCCGGAGAACTACACCGCTGTAATTATCCCCAGCTGTGGAATCTCCTGTGGAGAACTCCGCGGTCCCCGCCGCTCTGGCCTGCTCGAGGCGAGCAGGGCCCGGATCCGCACCAGTCCGCCGGTCCTCGGACGCGCCGCCGTCCCCGGATCGTCCTCCCGAGGAGGACACCCGGGACGTTCTCCCCAGTGTTAACAACTCTGTGGATAACTTCCTCCCCACCTGTTGAGAGCACCTGTGGACAGCGGTGGAGACGGTCGCCGCGGGAACGACGAAGCGGCGGGCCCGGGAGTGCGCGAGGCACTGCCGGACCCGCCGCTGCGGGAGGGGGATCAGCCGAGGACGTAGGCGCCCGCGGTGATCGCCACCAGTCCGACTCCGATGAGCCCGACGAGGAGGTTCTGCGTGCGCCGCTGGGCGCGCTGCCGCGTCTTCGTGAAGACCAGCCCGATGAGCGCGCCCGCCACCAGACCGCCGACGTGCGCCTGCCACGCCACGTTCATCCCGGGCAGGAAGCCGATGACGAGGTTCAGTCCGACCAGCACCAGCAGCTGCGACGCCTGACCGCCCAGGTGCCGGAGGATCACCAGGTACGCGCCCATCAGCCCGAAGATCGCACCGGAGGCGCCGATCACCGGGGTCAGCGGGTCCGCGAGGAGCAGGACGCCCACCGATCCGGCGAAACCGCTCAGGAGGAAGAGGGTGAGGTAGCGCCCGCGGCCCAGCATCCGCTCGAGCACCATGCCGAACACCCACAGCGTGTACATGTTCAGCACCAGGTGGAACGGGATGACGATGAAGAGCGACGTGCTGTGGAGGAACACCGAGGTGAGCATCCGCCACGGCTCGAAGCCGGCGCCGAAGCCGGGGAGCGTGTAGGCGGGGGCGTACAGGAGCGCGTTGACCGCCGGCCCGCCGACGAAGGGGAGGATCTCGACGATCCACAGCACGATGCAGAGCGCGATGATCGCGTAGGTCACCGTCGGCTGGTCGGCGCGGGTCATGGCCCGCACGCGGGAGAGGAGGGGACCGCGGGTGCGCGGCGCGGTGGCGCGCTGCTGCGCCATGTCGTCCGGGCAGATCACTCCGACCGGAGCGGGAGTCTGGCACTCGCCGCAGATGGTGCGGCCGCACCGCTGGCAGCGCACGAAGCTCTGCCGGTCGGGGTGTCGGTAGCAGGAGTAGGTGCTGCTCGGCGGGACCTGGGTCACGGACGTGCCTCCGGGGAGAACGAGGGCCGGGCCCTGACGGACCCGGCCCTCGAATGAGTGGTGGATGAGGCGATCAGACCTCGGTGATCTCGACGCTCTCGATCACGACGTCCTCGAGCGGCTTGTCACGGCCGTCGGTGGGGACCGCCGAGAGCGACTGCACGAGCTTCTTCGACTCCTCGTCGGCGACGGCGCCGAAGATGGTGTGCTTACCCTGGAGCCAGGTCGTCGGCGCCACGGTGATGAAGAACTGCGAGCCGTTGGTGCCGCGGCCCGCCTGCTTGCCGGCGTTCGCCATCGCGAGGATGTAGGGCTGGGTGAAGTCGAGCTCCGAGTTGATCTCGTCGTCGAACTGGTACCCCGGGCCGCCGATGCCCTGACCGAGCGGGTCGCCGCCCTGGAGCATGAAGTCGGGGATGATGCGGTGGAAGACGGTGCCGTTGTAGAGCGGCTCCTTCGTCTTCGCACCCGTGGCGGGGTGGGTCCACTCGATGTCGCCGGTCGCGAGACCGACGAAGTTGCGGACCGTCTTGGGAGCGTGGTTCCCGTAGAGGTTGACGACGATGTCGCCCTTGTTGGTGTGGAACGTCGCGACTGCGGTGTGCAAAGGCATGCTCGGATTCTCGCACAGCGCGTCTGTAGGCCCCTGCAACGCCCGGTGTCAATGCGCTGGGTGCGCGATGCGGACGCCGATCGATGAGTGGCAGTATTGAGGCGTTCGCTGCTCGTAGCCGATGGAGGACCAACATGGGTCTGTCACGTAAGCACAAGAAGGACCTCAAGCGTCTTCGCAAGAACGCCGAGGCGGTCTGGGGCGAGCAGCAGGAGGTGCTGGCGCACGCGGCCTCCGTGCTCGAGAAGAGCCGCCGCCACGCGTCGAAGTACGCCAAGAAGGAGCTCGTCCCCTTCGTCAAGGACACGTACGACTCGCGCGTCAAGCCGGTCTACGACAACGGCGTCTCGGCCGTCGAGGGCACGTACTCCTCGGCCCGCAACGCCTACAAGCACAAGGTCGTCCCGACCTTCGCCGCTGTGGGCGGTACGGCCGCCGCCGCCTTCGAGGCCGCCAAGGACTCGAAGAACCGCGCGAAGCTCGCCGAGATCTCGAAGGCGCGCTGGGAGGAGCTCACCACTCCCCCGAAGAAGAAGAACAAGGTCGGCACGGTCTTCGCGATCGGCGCCGCGCTGGTCGCCGTCGGCGGCATCGGCTACGCCGTCTGGCAGACGTTCCGCGCCGACGACGAGCTGTGGGTCGCCGAGGACGAGCCGCAGAGCGCCGCGCAGAACGCGGCCTCGACCGCTTCCTGACGTTCTCGTCGCTGGAGCCGGGCCCCTCAGGGGGTCCGGCTCCTTCGCATGCCCGGGTTAGGCTTCTGCGGTGGACATCCGGGTCGCCGCGTACGGCGTGATCATCGACGGCGAGCGGATGCTGCTCGCGCACTGGAACCAGGGCCCCTGGTCGGCCTGGACGCTTCCGGGCGGCGGGATCGACGAGGGCGAGTCGCCCGCCGACGCCGCGGTCCGCGAGATCTTCGAGGAGACGGGCTACCGTGCCGAGCTCGAGGCCCTCATCGGCGTGGACTCGCACGTGATCCCCGCGCACCGGCGCAGCGATCCCGAGGCCGGCCCCCTGCACGCCATCCGCGTCGTCTACCGCGCCCGCATCGTGGGCGGCGAGCTCACGCACGAGGTGGACGGCTCCACGGACGCCGCCGCCTGGTTCCCCCTGAGCGACGTCGAGGAGCTGGAGCGCGTCGAGCTCGTCGACGCGGCCCTGACCATGAACGAGGCCTGGCTCCTCCGCTGACGGTGCCCGGGAATCCCCGGCCGCGCCCCGGCGTTCCCTTCGTCGTGATCGTCGAGCTCTACACCTCCGCCTTCTGCGGCGCCTGCCATGCCGCGCGCTCGGTGCTGGAGCGGGCCGCGGAGCTCGTCCCCGCCGCCGAGATCCGCGAGCGCGACGTGGCCTTCCACCCCGTCGAGGCCGAGGCCGCCGGTGTCCGCTCGACCCCCACCGTCGTCGTGCGGGATACGGCCGGAGAGGTGGTCTTCCGGGCGGAGGGCGCTCCCTCCCTTCCGCAGGCTCTCGCCGCTCTGGCCCTCGCCCTGCCCGCGTAGGGTGGCCGCGGGAGGACCCATGCACCGTCGCGCTGCGCTCGCGAGCACCGTCGTTCTGCTCGGCGCCCT
This sequence comes from Rathayibacter sp. AY1E3, assembly GCF_002932235.1. Lineage (NCBI taxonomy): Bacteria > Bacillati > Actinomycetota > Actinomycetes > Micrococcales > Microbacteriaceae > Rathayibacter > Rathayibacter sp. AY1E3. Next base: position 168,460 of record NZ_PSVN01000001.1, on the reverse strand, counting down.
CGCGCTCTCGGGGTGCGCCTCCGAGGAGCCGGTGACCACGGCCGCGGTCGGGCTCGGACGGGGCGGCGAGCGAGGAGAGGTCCTCGGGGTCGTCGTCGTGTGCTCGGGGTCCGTCGACGGCCTCGACCTCGCCGCCTCCGACTCCGCCCCCCTGACCATCGGCGACGGGCTGCGGAGGGTCACCCGCTGGGTCTCCCCGTCACCGGTCACGCAGCTGGGCGCGACCGACCTCTCCGGATCCACGGTCTGGCCGGCCGACACGGTGATCGAGCGGTTCCCGCTCGGCGTCGACCTCGCGCTGGGCGCCTACGCGACCGACCGCTCCGTGCTCGCCCGCCCGGTCGTCTTCACGGCCGAGCAGTTCGACACGCTCTCCGTCGGCGAGATCATCGTCGGCGACATCCGCGACGGCACGTCCGAGACCCTCTCGGTCCAGCAGTTCCTCGGCCTCGCCTGCGTGGACCGCTGAGCGGGCGGCCGTCCGAGCGGCGGCCTCGATCGCGCGACCGCACGGTCGGCGACAGGAGAGGCCGCCGAAGACCTCGACACGGTGACCCCGCGACGGCGGAGGACCCGGAGTGCCGTGGGCCGGGAGACCAGAAGGGCCTGTGAGGGGAGCACCCGCGAGCGGGGAGGAAGTGTGGAGCCTAGGAGATTCGAACTCCTGACATCCTGCTTGCAAAGCAGGCGCTCTACCAACTGAGCTAAGGCCCCGGGCCGGAGACGGGGCGATCCGTCTCCGAGAGTCGAACGGCCCGCCACCGCGAGGTGACGGGCCGTTCGGACCGGGTGGGGGTACCAGGACTTGAACCTGGGACCTCTTCATTATCAGTGAAGCGCTCTAACCGCCTGAGCTATACCCCCGGAATGGCCAGAGGAGACTCTACCCGACATCGAGCAGGAATCCCAATCGGCCGGACCGTGCGCCCTACTGGTTGGTGAAGCCCACCAGGAGGCCGCCGGTGATCTTGACGCTGAGGTTGTACAGCAGCGCCACGATCGCGCCGAGCGCGGTGGTGACGATGGTGTTCAGCACCGCGACGACGATCGCGAAGCCCATGACCTGCGGCAGTGAGATGATCGTGTTGAGGTCGAACGCCTCCGCGCCGGCGATGTCCTGCACGAGGCCGTTGACCTCGTCGAACACGCCCGTCTGGGCCAGGACCGTGTAGACCAGGTAGACGACGACGATCGTGATGATCGCGAGCGTCAGGCCCAGCAGGAACGAGAGCTTCACGGCCGACCAGAAGTCGACGTAGACGAGCTTCAGGCGGACCTGCTTCGCCGCCGGGCTCTTCGCGGACTTCCTGGCGAGCTTCTCGGCGACGGTGCTACTCATCTACGGACCCATCCTCCTCCGACACCGGAGCGGACTCGGCCGGCGCCGCGGCGTCGGGATCCTCGTCCTGGGCGTCGAGATTGCGTTCGGTGTTCTTGGCGAGTGCGATGATGCGGTCGTCCTCAGCGAATCGTGCGAAGACGACTCCCATGGTGTCGCGACCCTTGGCCGGTACCTCGGCCACCGCAGAGCGTACCACCTTGCCGCTGGCGAGCACGACGAGCACCTCGTCGTCCTCTCCGGTGATGATGGCGCCCACGAGGTCGCCGCGCTTCTCCTCCAGCTTGGCCACCTTGATGCCCAGCCCGCCTCGTCCCTGGAGGCGGTACTGGTCGACCGCGGTGCGCTTGGCGTAGCCGCCCTCGGTGACCACGAACACGAAGCCCTCGTCGCTGACGACGTTGGCGTCGAGGAGGCGGTCCTCCCCGCGGAACGACATGCCGCGGACTCCGGAGGTCGAGCGGCCCATCGGGCGCAGCGCCTCGTCGGACGCGGTGAAGCGGATCGACATGCCCTTGCGGGAGACCAGCAGCACGTCGCTGTCCTCCTCGACCAGGAGCGCCGAGACGAGCTCGTCGCCGTCGCGCAGCTTGATCGCGATGATGCCGCCGGAGCGGTTCGTGTCGTACTCCGAGAGGGCCGTCTTCTTCACGAGGCCGTCGCGCGTGGCGAGCACCAGGTAGCGGGCCGCCTCGTAGTCGCGGATGTCGAGGATCTGCGCGATCTGCTCCCCCGGCTCGAGCGCGAGCAGGTTCGCGATGTGCTGGCCCTTGGCGTCGCGGCCGGCCTCCTGCAGCTCGTAGGTCTTGGCGCGGTACACGCGGCCGGTGTTCGTGAAGAACAGCAGCCAGTGGTGCGTGGTGGTGACGAAGAAGTGCTCGACGATGTCGTCGGCCTTCAGCTGCGCGCCGCGCACGCCGCGGCCGCCGCGGTGCTGGGCCCGGTAGGAGTCGCTCCGGGTGCGCTTGAGGTAGCCGCCTCGGGTGACGGTGACGACCATCTCCTCCTCGGGGATCAGGTCCTCGACGCTCATGTCGCCATCGAACCCGAAGAGGATCTCGGTGCGGCGGTCGTCGCCGAAGCGGTCGACGATCTCGTCGAGCTCGTCCGAGATGATCGTGCGCTGGCGCTCGGGGCTCGCGAGGATCGACTTGTAGTCCTCGATCTCGGCCTGGATCCGGTCGTGCTCGTCGATGATCTTCTGGCGCTCGAGGGCCGCGAGGCGGCGCAGCTGCATGTCGAGGATGGCGCGGGACTGCACCTCGTCGATGTCGAGCAGTTCCATCAGGCCGTCGCGCGCCTCCTCCACGGTGGGGGAGCGGCGGATGAGGGCGATGACCTCGTCGAGCGCGTCGAGCGCCTTGAGGTAGCCGCGCAGGATGTGGATCCGCGCCTCCGCCTCGTCGAGGAGGTACTGGGTTCGGCGCACGATGACCTCGACCTGGTGGTCGACCCACGCGCGGATGAAGCCGTCGAGCGAGAGCGTGCGCGGGATGCCGTCGACGATCGCGAGCATGTTCGCGCCGAAGTTCTCCTGCAGCGGGGTGTGCTTGTAGAGGTTGTTCAGCACCACCTTCGCCACGGCGTCGCGCTTGAGGACGACGACGAGGCGCTGGCCGGTGCGACCGGAGGTCTCGTCGCGGATGTCGGCGATGCCCGAGACGCGCCCGTCCTTGACCAGCTCGGCGATCTTGATCGCCAGGTTGTCCGGGTTCACCTGGTACGGCAGCTCGGTGACCACGAGGCAGGTGCGGCCCTGGATCTCCTCGATGGAGACGACGGCGCGCATCGTGATCGAGCCGCGGCCGGTGCGGTACGCGTCCTGGATGCCGCGGACGCCGAGGATCTGCGCACCGGTGGGGAAGTCGGGTCCCTTGATCCGCTGCAGCAGCGCCTCGAGGAGCTCCTCGCGCGTCGCGTCGGGGTTCTCGAGCGCCCACTTGGCGCCGGCGGCGACCTCGCGCAGGTTGTGCGGCGGGATGTTGGTCGCCATGCCGACCGCGATGCCGACGGAGCCGTTGACGAGCAGGTTCGGGAACCGCGCCGGCAGGATCGCCGGCTCTCGGGTGCGGCCGTCGTAGTTGTCCTGGAAGTCGACGGTGTTCTTGTCGATGTCGCGGACCATCTCGAGCGCGAGCGGCGCCATCTTGGTCTCGGTGTACCGGGGGGCGGCCGCGCCGTCGTTGCCGGGGGAGCCGAAGTTGCCCTGCCCGAGCGCGAGCGGGTAGCGGAGGCTCCACGGCTGCACCAGGCGGACCAGCGCGTCGTAGATCGCGGAGTCGCCGTGCGGGTGGAACTGGCCCATCACGTCGCCGACGACGCGCGAGCACTTCGAGAACGCCTTGTCGGGGCGGTAGCCGCCGTCGTACATGGCGTAGATCACGCGGCGGTGCACGGGCTTCAGGCCGTCGCGCACCTCCGGCAGGGCTCGCCCGACGATGACGCTCATCGCGTAGTCGAGGTAGGAGCGCTGCATCTCGAGCTGCAGGTCGACCGGCTCGATCTTGTCGTGACCGTGGATCACCACACCGGTCTCGGTGACGATGTCGTCGCTCTCGTCCGGGCCGGTGGGGGTGGTGGGTTCTTCTGCCATGATCTCTGGTCTCTCAGGTGGGTCCGTGCCCCGGAGAAGCGGGGGCGGCGGTCGCGCTGGGTGTCAGGTGTGTCGTCGGTGGGCGGGCCGGTGAGGGCCTCTGTCGTGTTCTGGTCGAGGATGCGGCCCATCGAGGGCCGCCGTCACGTGTTCGAGGTGGTCGCGAGGACGGTCCACTGGACCGCCCGGCCGCCGTCTTTCGAAGGACGTCCGCTTCCTCGACCACTAGATGTCGAGGAAGCGCACGTCCTTCGCATTCTTCTGGATGAAGGAACGGCGGGACTCGACGTCCTCGCCCATGAGAGTGGAGAAGATCTCGTCGGCCGCGGCCGCGTCGTCGAGCGTGACCTGGAGGAGGGTCCGCGTGGCGGGGTCCATCGTGGTCTCCCACAGCTCCTTGTAGTCCATCTCGCCGAGGCCCTTGTAGCGCTGGATGCCGTTCTCCTTGGGCATGCGCTTGTTGGTCGCCGAGCCGTGCGCGATCAGGGCGTCGCGCTCGCGGTCGCTGTAGACGTACTCGTGCGGGGAGTTCGACCACTTGAGGCGGTACAGCGGCGGCTGCGCGAGGTACACGTAGCCGAGGTCGATCAGCGGGCGCATGTAGCGGAAGAGGAGCGTCAGCAGCAGCGTCGTGATGTGCTGGCCGTCGACGTCGGCGTCGGCCATCAGGATGATCTTGTGGTACCGCGCCTTGTCGGGGTTGAAGTCCTCGCCGATGCCGGCGCCGAACGCCGTGATCATCGCCTGGACCTCGTTGTTGCCGAGAGCGCGGTCGAGCCGCGCCTTCTCGACGTTGAGGATCTTGCCGCGGAGGGGGAGGATCGCCTGCGTCTCGGGATTGCGGCCCTGCACCGCGGATCCTCCCGCCGAGTCGCCCTCGACGATGAAGATCTCGGAGATCGACGGGTCCTTGGACTGGCAGTCCTTGAGCTTGCCCGGCATGCCGCCGCCCTCGAGCAGGCCCTTGCGGCGGGCGGTCTCGCGCGCCTTGCGCGCCGCCATGCGGGCGGAGGCCGCCTGGATCGCCTTGCGGATGATGTCCTTGGCCTGGCTCGGGTTGCGGTCGAACCAGTCGGCCAGCTGCTCGCCGGCCACGCGCTGCACGAATGCCTTCGCCTCGGTGTTGCCGAGCTTCGTCTTGGTCTGGCCCTCGAACTGCGGCTCGCCGAGCTTGATCGACACGACGGCGGTGAGGCCCTCGCGGATGTCGTCGCCCGAGAGGTTCTCGTCCTTCTCCTTGAGCAGGTTGTTCGCGCGCGCGTAGCGGTTGACCAGAGTGGTCAGCGCGGCGCGGAAGCCCTCCTCGTGGGTGCCGCCCTCGTGGGTGTTGATGGTGTTCGCGTAGGTGTGGACGCTCTCGGTGTAGGCCGTGGTCCACTGCATGGCGACCTCGAGCGAGATGCGGCGCTCGGTGTCCTCGGACTCGAAGTCGATGATCTCGGAGTGCACGAGGTCCGACTTCTTCAGCGAGTTGATGTACTCGACGTAGTCGACGAGGCCCTTCTCGTAGTGGAAGACGTCGGTCCGGTCGCCCTCGGTCTCGTTCTCGCCCTCCCCCTCGAACTCGACCTCGTTCTGGTCGGTCAGCGCGATGCGCAGGCCCTTGTTGAGGAACGCCATCTGCTGGAAGCGCGCGCGCAGGGTCTCGTAGTCGAACTCGACCGTCTCGAAGATGCCGGCGTTGGGCCAGAAGGTGATCGTCGTGCCGGTCTCGTCGCTGGCCTCGCCCTTCTCGAGCGGGGCGTCCGGCACTCCGTCGGTGAAGCTCATCCGGTACACGGCGCCCTGGCGCTTGACCTCGACGTCGAGTCGCGTCGACAGCGCGTTGACCACGGAGGAGCCGACGCCGTGCAGGCCGCCGGAGACCGCGTAGCCGCCGCCGCCGAACTTGCCGCCGGCGTGCAGCACGGTGAGGACCAGCTCGACCGTGGAGATGCCCTCGGTCGGGTGCATGTCGACCGGGATGCCGCGGCCGTTGTCGGAGACGGTGACGCCTCCGTCGGCTCGCATCAGGATCTCGATGTTGTCGCAGTAGCCCGCGAGCGCCTCGTCGACGGCGTTGTCGACGATCTCGTAGACCAGGTGATGCAGACCGCGCGGACCCGTGGATCCGATGTACATGCCGGGGCGCTTGCGGACCGCCTCGAGGCCCTCGAGGACCTGGATCTGGTTCGCGCCGTAGTCACCGGACGACTTGGTCGACATGCTCTCGTGCGGAGCGGAGGGGGCTGCTGAGCCGTTCGCGTCCAGGTCGTTCGCTGCGGGTGACGTGGAGTCGTTCGGCTCGTGAGTCATAGCTGTGGAGTTCTCCTCTGACGGTCCGTCGCGACGCGCACGGTGATCTGGAGATCGCCCGCGCGGCGGCGTCACTGCGGTTCGGCGGCCCTCCATTCTACCGCGTGCCGGGTCGATCCGAAGCGCTGGACGGCGATCTGAGGCGCGAAAGATCGGCGGTCGACCGAAAATGCGTCCTCAGCCGTAGGTGTCGCGCGGACCACGCCCTGGAATCGACCTGGGACCCTTTTTCCAGTTCGGGACGTCCGGGCCCTGGAAACGGATCGACGCGATGCCCGCGTCGGGGAAGTTCACGGCGATGTGGTTCATGATCTCGATCCGCATCAGCCGGAGCTGCGTCGACCACGCCGTGGACTCGCACGCGACCGTCAGCACGCCGTCGACGACGCCCACCGGAGTCGAGTGCTTCGCGGTCTCCTCGCCGGCGATCGCCGTCCACGACGACATCAGGTCGCCCTGCGCCAGCGGCGCCGTCCAGCCGAGCTTCACGGTGAGGGAGTCGAGGACGTCGCCGAGGTCGTGCGGGTCGCGGCCCTTGCCGAACGGGATCGCGTCGCCCTTGGGCTCGGCGCGCTCGACGGTCTTCCGGATGCGGCGCGGGCCGTCGGCGCCGAACACCTCCTTGAGGTGGCGGTAGACGCGGGCGGCCTCGGAGTCGGGTGCGGGGGCTCCGCGGCGGGGGGAGTCAGCCATCGGCCGGCTCCGACGGGGCGGGCGGCTCCGGGGACGCGGGATCTGTGGACGCCGGCGCTGGGGACGCGGGCTCCGAGGAGGAGGCCGCGGCGGAGGAGACGGCACCAGGAGAAGGGGAATCGGCCGAGACCGGATCGGGAGGAGCGGAGTCGGAGGACACCGGGTCGGACGAGGCGGAGTCGGGTGCGGTCGGCTCCGGCACGGCGATCGGCGCGGCGGCGGCGCCCGTGCCGACGATCCGGCCGGCCTCGATCCGCACGGTGTGCGCGGCCAGCGCCTCCGGGACGTCGTCGAAGACGGCCGCGGTGATCAGGACCTGCTCGTAGTCGGCGACCACCGAGGCGAGGCGCTCGCGCCGGCGCGCGTCCAGCTCGGCGAAGACGTCGTCGAGCATCAGCACCGGATCGCCCATGGGGGAGTCGCGCCGGAGCAGCTCCGCGGCGCCCAGCTTCAGCGCCAGGGCGAACGACCAGCTCTCGCCGTGGCTGGCGTAGCCCTTGGCCGGCAGCGCGTTCAGCTCGAACTGCACGTCATCGCGGTGCGGGCCGACGAGGGAGACGCCCCGGTCGAGCTCGCGGCGGCGCACCCCGGCCAGCGCGGACGCGAACGCCTCCGCCAGTCCCTCGCCCGCCGCCGGTGACGCGGCGCCCGGCTGCTCCACGGGCTCGCCGTCGTCGTCGACCGCGCCCTCGATGCTCAGGCGGGAGCGGAGCACCGGACGCTGGTCGGCACCGGCGACCGCCTCGTAGGCGGCGCGCACCGGTCCGCTCAGCTCCTCCACCAGGGTGAGGCGCGACTGCATGATCTCGGTCCCGAGCGCGATCAGGCGCTCGTCCCAGATGTCGAGGGTCCCGAGCTTCGAGGGGTCGCGGACGCCGCTCGCCCGTGCGGACTTGAGCAGCGAGTTGCGCTGGCGCAGCACCCGCTCGTAGTCGGCCTGGACGGCGCTCATCCGCGGGGAGCGGAGGATCACCAGCTGGTCGAGGAAGCGGCGGCGGGCCGACGGGTCGCCGCGGATGAGGAGGAGGTCCTCCGGCGCGAAGAGGACGCTGGAGAAGAAGCGGGGGAGCTCGCGCGGTTTGATCCCGCCGCGGTTGATCTGCGCGCGGTTGGGGGAGGAGCGGTTGATCTGCACCTCGGCCAGCAGGTCGCGCTCGCCGTTGCGGAGGCGGGCGCGCACCACGGCGCTGTCCCGGCCGGCGCGGATGAGCGCCTGGTCGCTCGACACGCGGTGCGAGCCCAGGGTGGAGAGGTAGCCGAGAGATTCGACGAGGTTCGTCTTGCCCTGGCCGTTGCGGCCGACGAAGAGGTTCGGTCCGGGCACGAGCTCGACATCGACCGACTCGTAGTTCCGGAAGTCGCTGAGCGCCAGCTGCGTCACCTGCACGTCGCGCTCCTCTCCTCCACCCGTCGTCGCGGGCCTTCACTGCACCCCTGCGGGCTCCTGGCCCGTCTCGCTCGGCCGATCCACCCGCTCCGGCGCCTGCGGCCCGCTGTCCCACGGTCGGCCAGGCCTTCGCCCCCGGTCTCGACACACCCCTGCGGGCTACTCGACCAGCACGGCGGCGGAACCGTCCGGGACGCGGATCCCGATACGCCCGTCCGGGGCCACTACTCGCTCACCATGATCGGCCGAGCCCCGTCCCCGCCCGTGAAGGCGGCCGAAGGCTCGCCGCCCGACGTCGGTAGCGAGGTGGAGGCGGCCGGAGGCCCGCCGCCCCCGTGAGAGCATCCCTGCCTCACGGGGGCGGCGGGCCGCAGTCCGCCGTCCGTCACCGGCCCTGCGGAACGCGCCCCCCTCCGGAAGCGGACCGCCGTGAGGACTGCCGGAGGCAGTCCTCACCAGCCGACTCAGTCGACGGCTTTGACGGAGTGCCCGCCGAACTGGTTGCGGAGCGCTGCGACGGCCTTCATCGCGGGGGAGTCCTCCTGGCGGGAGACGAAGCGGGCGAAGATCGAGGCGCTGATCGTGGGCACCGGGACGGCGTTGTTGATGGCCTCCTCGATGGTCCAGCGGCCCTCGCCCGAGTCCTGCACGTAGCCCTCGATGTTCTTGAAGTCCGGGTCCTGCTCGAGGGCGCGGACGAGGAGCTCGAGCAGCCAGGAGCGCACGACCGTGCCGCGCTGCCACGCCTTGAAGGTGCCGGTGACGTCCTTGATGATGTCGCTGCGGGTCTCGAGCAGCTCGTAGCCCTCGGCGAACGCCTGCATCAGGGCGTACTCGATGCCGTTGTGGACCATCTTCGCGTAGTGGCCGGCGCCGACCTCGCCGACGTGGACGAAGCCCTCCTCGCGGGGGCCCTCCGGGCGCAGCGCGTCGAAGACGGGCATGGCGTACTCGACGAGCTCCTTCGGGCCGCCGACCATCAGGCCGTAGCCGTTCTGGAGTCCCCAGACGCCGCCGGAGACTCCCGCGTCGATGTAGTGGATGCCCTTGGGCTTCAGCAGCGCGTCGTGCTTGAAGTCCTCGGTGAAGCGGGAGTTGCCGCCGTCGATGACGAGGTCGCCCTCGCTGAGCTTCTCCGACAGGTCCTTGACGACCGCGTCGGTGATCTCGCCGGCCGGCACCATCACCCAGACGATGCGGGGCGAGGGGAGTGCGGCGATCATCTCGTCGAGAGAGGCCGCGTCCGAGACGTCGGGATTGCGGTCGTAGCCGGTGACCTCGAGCCCCTTGGAGCGGAGGCGGGAGCGCATGTTGTCGCCCATCTTGCCGAGGCCGACGAGTCCGATGTGCATGGTGAACCTTCCTGGATTCGTTGTCCGGCGGGCGGGCGCTCGTCGGGAGCGGGGCGGTCGCGGCTCTGCGATCCGGCGAGTGGTCAGCGCAGCAGCAGGTTGGGCTGGAGCAGGTAGCGGTAGCTGTCGCTGCCGGGCTGCTCCCGCGAGGTCTGCGCGGTGATCAGGACGGGGCCGGGCTTGTTGGGGTTCTCGGTCTTCGTGAACGCGATGCGCACGAACTCCGAGTGGACGGCGGCGAGGCCGTCGAGCAGGAACTGCGGCTTGAGCGAGACGACCACGTCGTCGCCGGTCACGATCGCGTCGATGCTCTCGGACGCCTGCGCCTGCTCGGAGCCGATGGCCTCGAGGGTGAGGCCGTCGCTGCTGAAGCTGAAGCGGAGGGCCGCCTCTCGCTCGAGCACGAGCGAGACGCGGCGGGTGGCCTCGATGAGGTCGCTGGTCGACATGACCGCGTAGTTCTCGACGGAGGCGGGGAAGAGGCGCTTCACGGGCGGGAAGTTGCCCTTGATCAGCAGCGACGTGACGGTCTTGCGGTCCGCGGTGAAGGCGATCAGCTCGCGCTCGTCGCGGTTGGTGATCGCGACGGAGACGGTGCCGGAGTGGCCGAAGGTCTTGCCGACCTCCTGCAGCGTGCGCGCGGGCACGAGGGCGGTGAGCGGCTGGGTGGGCGCGGGGTTGTCCCCGTTGTCCCAGTCGATCTCGCGGACGGCGACGCGGTAGCGGTCCGTCGCGACGAGGCCGATCGTGTTCTCGGTGATCTCGAGCTGCACGCCGGTGATGACGGGGGTCACGTCGTCGCGGGAGGCGGCGACCGCCACCTGCGAGACGGCGGCCGCGAAGGCGTCGGCCGGGACGAGGCCGGTGGAGGCATCGATCTCGGGGATGCTCGGGTACTCCTCCACGGGCATCTGCAGGAGCGTGAAGTGCGCCGAGCCGGCCGAGACCGAGACGCGCGACTCCTCCGTGGCGATGCGCACGGGAGCGTTGGGGAGGCGGTTCGCGATGTCGGCGAGCAGACGGCCCGAGACGAGCACGGTCCCCGCCTCCTCCACGTCGGCCGCGATCTGCGTCTGCGCGGACACCTCGTAGTCGAAGGAGGACAGCGTCAGACCCTCGGAGGTCGCCTCGATGAGGACTCCGGAGAGGATCGGCAGGGTCGTGCGCTGCGGAAGCAGCTTGACCGCGAAGGACACCGCCTCGCTGAAGACATCGCGGTTGGCTTGGAACCTCACGAGTACACCCCTGACGAGTCGCGGACGAAGACCGTCGCCCATCGTACCCGCCGGGCTCGACGAGCTCGGAAGGGGGTGGACCGCCGAGCACTCCCGAGCCGCTGTGGAGAGGTTGCCGGTCGAGGCTTCATTAAAGAGAGAACTGCGTTAACAGTGTTAACACGTGTGGAAACTGTGGAAAACGCTTCGGACCCCTACTCCTGGGTGGGATCGGAGGGACCCGCCCCTGTGGAGGGAGTGTGAGCGGGCCCGTGGACGCCCTGTGGAGGGATCCGAGCCGACCGGTCGCCCTCCACAGGCGGGCTCTCCCGGCGCACAGTCCCGAGGCGGTTGTCCACAGTTATCCACAGGTTCCTCACACTGTGGAAATCGGCCCTCCGGGATGCGCGAGGCGGCGTGTCCGAGGCGCGCGCGGAAGGTCCGAGGAGTCCGTCGACGACTTCTCCGGTCACGACGGAGACCGTCGAGGGCAGCTGCCGCCGTCCGAGCGGCCCGGAAGACAGTGCGCGCTCCCTCTCCCCCGCGTTGCCCTCCGGGCCGCCGCACGGCGGATCGACACCGTCCGATCGCACGCCGGCCGCTCAGCCGCTCACCCGGACCCCTTGAGCACGTGCGGTTCATGCTGGTCGAGTAGCCGCAGCGCCGCGTATCGAGACCCCCGCCGGCTCCTTCGCCCGATCTCGACGCGCGCCGACACCGACGTCCTGCTGCTCGCGCCGCGACCCCCGTCGCCTCCGCCTCCCCTCACGCGAGGAAGGAGAGCGACTACCCGACCACCGGGCACGTACGCCGATGGACCCCGGGGCACGCCACTCGCGACAGGCGGTCCCGGGGACCGCACGACTGCCGGCTAGCGGTTCGTCTTGATGCGGGTGGTCAGCTCGGTGACCTGGTTGTAGATGCTGCGGCGCTCCTTCATGAGCTCCGAGATCTTCTTGTTCGCGTACATGACCGTGGTGTGGTCGCGGTTGCCGAACAGCTGGCCGATCTTGGGCAGCGAGAGGTTCGTCAGCTCGCGGCACAGGTACATGGCGATCTGGCGCGCCGTGGCGACGGCCTGCGAGCGGGACGAGCCGTAGAGGTCGTCGACCGTGAGCTTGAAGTAGTCCGCGGTGTGGTTGATGATGTCGACCGGCGAGATGACGTTGTCCTCGTCGAGCGTGATCAGGTCCTTCAGCACCGTCTGCACGAGCGACATGTCGACCGGCGTGCGGTTCAGGCTCGCGAACGCGGTGACGCGGATGAGCGTCCCCTCGAGCTCGCGGATGTTGCTCGACACCTTCGACGCCATGAACTCGAGGATGTCGTCGGGCACGAGCAGCTTCTCGCTGACCGCCTTCTTGCGGAGGATCGCGATGCGGGTCTCGAGGTCGGGAGCCTGCACATCGGTGATGAGGCCCCACTCGAAGCGCGAGCGCATCCGGTCCTCGAAGCCCGTCAGGGCCTTCGGCGGCAGATCGGACGTGATCACGACCTGCTTGTTGTGGTCGTGCAGCTGGTTGAAGGTGTGGAAGAACGCCTCCTGCGTCTCCGCCTTCCCCTGCAGGAACTGGATGTCGTCGATCAGGAGGATGTCGACGTTGCGGTAGCGGCCGTGGAAGGCGTTGCCCCGGTTGTTCGCGATCGAGTTGATGAAGTCGTTCGTGAACTCCTCGCTCGAGACGTACCGCACGCGGATCCCCGGGTAGAGGCTCATCGCGTAGTGGCCGATGGCGTGGAGGAGGTGCGTCTTGCCGAGCCCGGAGTCGCCGTAGACGAAGAGCGGGTTGTAGGCCTTGGCGGGAGCCTCGGCGACGGCGACGGCCGCGGCGTGCGCGAACCGGTTGGAGCCTCCGATGACGAAGTTGTCGAAGCTGTACTTCGGGTTCAGCCGGGTGTCGGTCGCCGGCACGGTCCGCAGCTCCTCGACCCCGCGGGTCGGCGCGACCGTCGCCGAGGAGGCGGTGATCGGCTCGAACGGGTTCATCGACTCCTGCGACGACGGGGAGCTGAGGGGCTCGTGCTCGATGTCGGGGTTCACCACGAAGGCGAACGTCGTGACGCCGAAGGAGTCGTCGAGTGTCCCGATCGCGCTGAGCAGGGGCACGCGCACGCGCTGCTCGAGCATCCCGCGGGTGAACTCGTTCGGGACCTCCAGGTAGAAGGTGCCCGCCATGATGCCCTTGGGCTCCACGAGCGAGACGAACCCGTAGAGGGGAGCGGTGATCCGCTCGTCCTGGGACAGTGCGCCGAGGATCACGTTCCACGCGTCGACCATCGACGTGTCGTCTGCCATCTGTCTCCGGTCCTGGGTGCTGTCGCTGTGAAGTCGCTGCGGGATCGCCGTCTCCGCCGGACCCGTCACCGCCCGCTGCAGGGGCGTCGCGGACCGGGCGCGGAGCCGGGTCTCGGGTGCCGCTTTCTCCACAGGGTTGTCCACCGGCCTCGAGCGATGCCTGTGCGGGCGCGGGAGGACGCGGATCCCACCTGTGGATAACTGCGGCTCAACACCGTAACGAACGGAGCCGACGGGAGACAAATCCACCACAGCGACACCCGCGTGTCAATGCGCGGAACCCCGTGTCGCGTGTGCATGATCGAGGTTTCGCGCCGTCCACATTTGACCGGTGGCGGAACAGGCCGTAGTTTAAATCAGTTGACGCCTGCCCGGTGTCGTCCGTGCGGCCCTCGCAGGCCGAGCGGATTCCGCAGCCGGGCACCCCTTCTTCCCGGAGGATCCGAGTCTCCGCCCGAGCGGGTGGTGCCGGTTCGCGCCGCGGAACACGTACGTGGAGATCTGATTATGAGCAAGCGAACCTTCCAGCCGAACAACCGTCGTCGCGCCAAGGTGCACGGCTTCCGTCTGCGCATGCGCACCCGTGCCGGCCGCGGCATCCTCAGCGCGCGCCGCGCCAAGGGGCGCACCGAGCTCTCCGCCTAGCAGCGAGCGGTACCGACCAGCGGTGCTGGCCAGAGCCAATCGCATCGTCCACGGAGGCGAGTACCGGACAGTCGTCCGTCGCGGTGTGCGGTCCACCGGACCGCACACCGTCACGTATGTCCGCCGGTCCTCCGCGGGCGATCCGGCGCGGTTCGGGTTCATCGTCGCCAAGACGGTCGGCACCGCGGTGACGCGCAACACCGTCCGCCGCCGGCTCAAGGCCGTGGCGTTCGAGCTCGTCCCCGAGATCGACCCCGGCACCCAGGTCGTCGTCCGCGCGCTGCCCGGCAGCGCCGACGCCCCCTGGTCGGAGCTGCGCTCCGAGGTGTGGTCCGCGATGGCGCGAGCCGCGCGGAAGAGCGGGGCGTCCTCGTGACCGCCGTGCTCCCCCGCCGCGAGGCGCCGCTCGCCCGGCTCGGGTGGGCGATCCTCCTGCTGCCGCGGAACATCGGCGTCCTGCTCCTGATCGTCTACCGGGCGGTCGTGTCCCCTCTCTACGGGGACGTCTGCCGTTACTACCCCTCGTGCTCCGCGTACGCGCTCCAGGCGGTCCAGCTCCACGGGCTCGTCCTCGGCTCCGTCCTCGCGGCCCGCCGTCTGCTCCGCTGCCACCCGTGGGCGGCCGGCGGCATCGACGACGTCCCGACCTCGATCCCCCTGCACCGACCGGCTTCCGGCCGGACCCGCTTCGCCGTGACGCGAGCCGGGTTCGTCGTGGGCCCTCGAAAGGACTGACCCCACTCCATGGACCTCCTCGGCACGATCCTCTGGCCCCTCAAGTGGGTGGTCGAGCTGCTCCTCGTCGCCTTCCACCAGCTGCTGACCTTCACCGGCATGGAGGCGGCCGCGGGAATCACCTGGGTCCTCTCGATCGTCGGCCTGGTCATCGTCATCCGCGCCGCGCTCATCCCGATCTTCGTCAAGCAGATCAAGAGCCAGCGCCGGATGCTCGAGGTCGCACCCCAGCTCAAGAAGATCCAGGACAAGTACAAGGGCAAGCGCGACCAGCTGTCCCGCGAGGCGATGTCCCGCGAGACCATGGAGCTCTACAAGAAGACGGGCACCAACCCGCTCGCCTCCTGCCTGCCCCTGCTGATCCAGATGCCGATCTTCTTCAGCCTGTTCTCGGTGCTGAACGCGGCGCAGCACAGCCAGAAGGGCGTGGGCCCGCTCGACGAGACGCTCGCCCGCCAGTTCGGCGAGGCGAACCTCTTCGGCGTCGCACCGCTGCACCAGTCGATCCAGGGCGCACTCGCCGAGGGCGGCCAGGAGCCGGTCATCATCATCGCGGTGATCATGGTCGTCCTGATGACCGCGTCGCAGTTCATCACGCAGCTGCAGATCGTCTCGAAGAACATGTCGCCCGAGGCGAAGGCCTCGCCGACGTTCAAGCAGCAGCGGATCCTGCTCTACATCCTCCCCCTGGTCTTCGCCTTCTCGGGCTTCGCCTTCCCCCTCGGCGTCATGTTCTACTGGCTGACCTCGAACATCTGGACGATGATCCAGCAGTTCATCGTCATCCGGAACATGCCGACCCCGGGCAGCGAGGCCGCCAAGGCCCGCGAGGAGCGCCTGCGCCGCAAGGGCAAGCTGGTCGAGGAGACCACGGCCGCCGGCGACGTCACCCTCGTCGAGAAGAAGGCCGTGCAGCGCACGCAGCCCGTGAGCAAGAACCGCTCCAAGAAGCAAGCCGGAAAGAAGTAGAGCCGCCATGACCGATCCGATGCAGACCATCACCGACGACGCGTCCGCACCCGTGGACGTGGACGCGTCCGCCGTCGACGAGGCGCCCGAGTCCACGCTCTCTCAGCTCGAGGACGAGGGGGACGTCGCCGCCGACTACATCGAGGAGTTCCTCGACATCTGCGACCTCGACGGCGACATCGACATCGAGGTCCGCAACGGCCGCGCCTACCTCTCGGTCACCGCCTCCGGCGACACGAACCTCCGGGTGCTCTCCCGCCCCGACGCCGTCCAGGCACTGCAGGAGCTGACGCGACTCGCGGTCCAGACGAAGACCGGCGCGTTCTCCCGCCTCATCCTCGACATCGGCGGCTCCCGCGACGCCCGCGAGGCGGAGCTGGCCCAGCTGGTCGACCGCGCGATCGAGCGGATCGAGGACGGCGCGACGTCGGCCTCGCTCCCGCCCATGTCGTCGTACGAGCGCAAGCTGGTCCACGACATGGTGGGCGAGCGCGGCTTCGTGTCGGAGTCGCGCGGCGAGGCGCGCGAGCGCCACACCGTCATCACCCGCGGCTGAGCGGCGTGGAGTCGACCCTCGAGGCCGAGCCCTCAGCCGCTGCGGCGATCGCCGGCGACCGCCTGCCCCTTCTGCGGCGCTTCACGGAGGCTCTCGCCGACCAGGGTGAGGAGCGCGGCCTGATCGGTCCCTTGGAGCTCCCCCGGCTCTGGACGCGGCACGTGCTCAACAGCGCCCTGGTGGCCCCTCTCCTGCGTCCGGGACTAGTGGGTGATGTCGGCAGTGGCGCGGGCCTTCCCGGGCTCGTCCTGGCCATCGTGCGGCCGGATGTCCGCTTCGTGCTCATCGAGCCGATGGAGCGTCGCGTCGTCTGGCTTCAGGAGCAGGTGGACGGACTCGGACTCGAGAATGTCTCAGTTCTTCGTGCCCGTGCTGAAGAGGCGGAGCTCCCGGAGCCTCTCGACCAGGTGACCGCTCGGGCGGTCAGCGCCCTCTCGAAGCTGATCCCGCTGACCGCGCCGCTGCTGCGGCCTGGAGGCGAGGTGGTCCTGCTGAAGGGCATCAACGCCGAGAAGGAGATCGAGGCGGCGGCCAGGCAGATCCGTCGTTTCCGGCTCTCCCCACCCGAGGTCGTCGTGCTCGGCGACGGCGTGCTCTCCGAGGTGACGAGGGTCGTCCGGGCTACAGTGGGTTGATCGCCACGACGCCGCAGTGAGCCCCCGACTCCTCGTCCGTCGACTCCTCGGTGCTGCTGTCCGTCCCACTCGCTGAGCGAAGGTTTCACGTGAAACAAACCGATTCCGCCGGTCTGACCGGAGGCTTCGATTCCTCGACTCCCCTGGCCCGGGAGATCGCGGACATGACCCGCCGGCGCGCACTGCTGAACGCCCAGCCGCTGCCCAAGCCCGAGTCGACGCGCGTCATCACGATCTCGAACCAGAAGGGCGGCGTCGGCAAGACGACGACGACCGTCAACCTCGCCGCCGGGCTCGCCCGCGGTGAGGCGAAGGTGCTCGTCATCGACCTCGATCCGCAGGGCAACGCGTCGACGGCCCTGGGCATCGAGCACCGCGCCGAGACGGCCAGCGTGTACGACGTGATCGTCAACGACACTCCCCTCGCGGACGTCGTGCAGAAGAGCCCGGAGTTCGCCTCGCTCTACGGTGTGCCGGCGACCATCCACCTGGCCGGCGCCGAGATCGAGCTGGTCTCGCTCGTCGCACGCGAGCAGCGTCTCCGCCGTGCGCTCGACCGCATGCTCGACACCATGGACGAGCCGTTCGACTACGTCTTCATCGACTGCCCGCCGTCGCTCGGTCTGCTGACCATCAACGCGTTCGTCGCCGCTCGCGAGGTGCTCATCCCGATCCAGTGCGAGTACTACGCGCTCGAGGGGCTCAGCCAGCTGCTCAAGAACATCGACCTGATCGAGCGGCACCTCAATCCGAACCTCGGTGTCTCGACGATCCTCCTGACGATGTACGACGGCCGCACCAACCTCTCCCAGCAGGTGGCAGCGGATGTCCGAGAGCACTTCCCGAAGGAGGTGCTGCGCGCGGTGATCCCGCGCAACGTGAGGATCTCGGAGGCGCCGAGCTACGGACAGAGCGTGATCAGCTACGACCCGCAGTCGTCCGGTTCGCTGGCGTATCTGGAGGCGGCCGCCGAGATCGCACGACGCGGAGCCCGGAAGACACCCGAGACGGCACACGAAGGAGAGGCACGCTGATGGCGACCAAGCGCACGGGACTCGGCCGGGGGATCGGCTCGCTCATCCCGACCAGCGACGAGTCGCGCTCCCGGCCCGTCGACGTCTTCTTCCCTGATCAGGTCGGCGATTCGGCCCGTGCCGAGGAGCTCCTCGAGGTCCCCGGAGCGCGCTTGGCGCGACTCCCCCTCGCCGACATCGCCCCGAACACGGCGCAGCCGCGGTCGGTGTTCGACGAGGACGACCTCGCGGAACTCGTCCACAGCATCCGCGAGTTCGGAGTGCTGCAGCCGATCGTCGTCCGGCCCGTGACAGCTCGGGGCGGAGCGAAGTACGAGCTCGTCATGGGTGAGCGCCGGTTCCGCGCCTCGAAGGCCGCGGGACTGACCACCATCCCCGCGGTCGTCAAGGACACGGCCGATGAGAACATGCTCCGCGACGCGCTGCTCGAGAATCTGCACCGCGCCGACCTCAACCCGCTCGAGGAGGCGTCCGCCTACCAGCAGCTCCTCAGCGACTTCGGGATCACCCAGGAGGCCCTGGCCACGCGGCTCGGACGGTCGCGGCCGCAGATCTCGAACACACTCCGTCTTCTGCGCCTCCCGGCTGACGTGCAGGCCCGTGTCGCTGCCGGCGTCCTGACCGCGGGACACGCGCGTGCGGTTCTGTCGCTCGACGACGTCGAGATGATGCGCCGCCTGGCCGACAAGATCGTCAACGAGGACCTGTCCGTCCGCGCCGCCGAGGCTGCCGCCGCGCAGATGAAGGCGCCGCGGACGACCACGCGTCCCGTGGTGGAGGAGCAGGGCGGGCACTCCGGACACCTCTTGTCGATCGCGGATCACCTCGGCGACCGGTTGAACACGCGCGTCAAGGTCACCCTGGGCGCACGTAAGGGCCAGATGGTCATCGACTTCGCCACCATCCAGGACTTGAACCGCATCCTCGCCGAGATCGGGGAGCCGACCGAGGTGTCGCTCGCTCCGTAGAGGGTCGGCCTAGTGGCCGCCACTGATTCGCCGTGCGGCTGGCGTGCGCGGCCTCGCGCTGCGTTCTTGGCCGCAATCGCCGATGTGGCGGTATCCGCTCCCCCCGTCGGCACCGCGATCGCAGATCAGCACGCTTGGGGCGATCTTCGAGATGCCTTGTGAGCTGAGGATTCTCGGTTGTCGTCCTCTCTCTGATTGATAGGCCCTTCTGACCGGTACAGTCCGATGAAGTGGTTCCGGGTTCTGCGGGGCCCTGTTTACTCCGGTCCTGGTCGAGAATATGGCTGGTATTGCCGAACGGTGACGATCGCCGGGTATCTGGGGCATTGATCTCTGGATAGAGCAGCTCACGATGCGCCTATATGGCGGTTGAGTAGGCGTGGAGCGCCGGATCTAGGGTTGGCTGAGTTCAGACCTCGTGGACCTCCGGAGTTCATGTCGCTTTCGGTGACTCGCTGGCGGGCGCAGGACGGGTGCCTGGGCGGGACGTACTCGGTGGCGCTCTCCGCTGCCCAGGGCGACGTCATGGTCGCCGATAGTCGCGTGCGCAATGTTTCACGTGAAACATTCCTACGTTGGCCGCTGAGATGAGGATCACCTCGGCTGTCCGCGCATCCCAAGTCGCCGGCGAGGAGTGCTTCTTGGACCTCCAGAAATTGGCCGGCGGGGGGCAAGCTTAGACGAAATGCAGTATCGCTTCGTTTTCGCGGATCGATGCAGATGTGATGAGTGGGTTCGCGGAGGTTTGACGGAGGACCCCGTCGGCGGTCGCCCCCAGAGAGCACTGAAAGAGACGATGGAAAGGCCGTTTCACGTGAAACGGTCCGCTCTAGGGCGGCCTAGTCATTGAAGAGCTACGAGCTTGTCATGTAGGAGAGGAGGCCCTCGTCGGCTCGACTCGCTCCGACGGGCGCAACATTTCGAATCGAAGTTGCTCAACGGCTGCGGAAGCGTTTCACGTGAAACGCCCCTGCCGAGAACATTGGACGCCCATGCGGATCATCGTGGGACCGACTTCGACCGCAATGCTCGAAAGAGATTGCTCGCCTGACCAGCGGAATAGAGACACCACGTCCCCGAGGCGAAGTTGAGGTCGGAGAATCAAGCTAAAGGGGTCCCTTCGGGCCGTGGGTCTCGGTACGTCGCGTAGTGGCTACTCGACCAGCATGGCGACGGGTGCCTGGTGTCGATCAGCGAAGATCGACCATGTTGTGTCTCCCCAGAGATGGCGCGGGTGGCGATCGTGGTGAGCCTCGATTCGACGCACTACTGCTCTTCACCGGTATGTCTGCGGATATGGCCAGACAGTGGGCGTGGATACATTGCTCCAGGCAACGCCCGCCAGGTACCCACTGGGGGTGGCCGGGTCTCGATACGCGGCAATGCGTCTACTCGACCAGCATGACGACGAGAACCAGGTGGCGATGGATGCCCGTGGGCCTGGTGAAAAGGTGGCGGCGGGGGCGGGATGTACCACGCTGATATGCGGATAATCGGCCGGCGCGGCGACAGATGTCTAACGTTGGTGGGAGTCGATACGCGGCCTCGGGTTCTTCCCCGAGTTGGCACTACTGGTCTGCTGATGAAGACGTGGACCCGTTATTGAGCGGCTACTCGACCCGCATTGTAGGGAGAAGGCGGCGATAGAGGGTCCTAATCGGCCGCGACGCAACTACTCGTCTGGCATGGATTCGAGCACTCGTTCAGAACTCAGCAGCCATGTGATCAGGAGCGTACGCGCAGCGGACCGTTTCACGTGAAACGGCATGGAGTCAGGAGGCGGCGAGCTTCGCGAGGGTGGAGTAGACGTCGCCGAGGTAGCGGCCGGATGCCTCGATGGCCTGGGGAACGAGTGAGGTCTCGGTCATTCCGGGAAGGACGTTCGCGTCGAAGAACCAGGGGAGTCCGGCGTCGTCGATGATGAAGTCGAGCCGCGACAGGTGGCGGAGTCCCAGCAGTTCGTGGATCGCAACGGCCACGCGGGACACCTCCTCCGTGATCTCCGGCGAGATCCGTGCCGGCGTGTAGAAGTGCGTCTCCCCCGCGTTGTAGCGAGCCTCGAAGGTGTACTGGCCCGCGACGGGTGCGATCTCGACAGGCGGCAGGGCGAAGGGACCGTCACCGAGATCGAGAACGCCGACGGAGACCTCGGTCCCCTTTATCTGCTGTTCGATGAGCACGACGTCGCCGTAGGTGTACGCCTCGACCATCGCTCGCGGGAGCTGCGACGACTCCGTCACGACGCTGACGCCCTGGGCCGAACCGCCCTGAGCGGGCTTCACCACGAGGGAGCCGGGCAGGTGCGCTTCGACCTGCTCCAGGATCCCGGTGGCTCCGAGCTCGCGGAAGGTCTCGCGGGGGAGGGTGACGGAGCGCGGGGTCGAGAAGCCCGCGCGAGCGACGAGCGTCTTCGCGGTCGGCTTGAACCAGGCCAGGCGCGCCGCGTCCGTCCGCGAGCCGACGTAGGCGAAGCCCGCCGCCTCGAGGAGCCCGAGGAGCGCACCGTCCTCACCGCTCGCCCCGTGCACCGCGGGCCAGACGACGTCGGGACGCTTCTGCAGGAGCGTCGAGAGGAGGCCGGCGTCCGGTTCGTGCAGGGAGACGCGGTGGCCCATGGCGGACAGACGGTCCGCCACGCGACGGCCCGACCGCAGGGAGACGTCGCGCTCGTGGCTGATGCCACCGCTGATGACGACGATGTCGAGTGTACGGTCGAGCACAGAGAAATCGGTCATGACCAGGGCTTTCTTATCGAAGGAGCGGTGTCAGGAGACGTTCGGCGGCAGGACGGCGTCACGCTTGCTCGCGTCGGCGTTGCTCAGTCGGCCCGTGCCCGCGAAGGTCGACAGCAGATCGAGCTCTCCGTTGATGACCGTGGCGAGGCGGCGGATGCCGTCACCGATGCGCTCCGGCGTCGGGTAGCAGAACGAGAGGCGGATGTTCTGACGTCCGTCTCCGTTGCCGTAGAACGCGGTACCCGGCGTGTACGCGACGAGCTCCTTCACTGCGCGCGGCAGCATCGCCTTGGAGTCGAGCTCCTCGGGCAGCGTGACCCAGACGTAGAAGCCGCCGTTCGGGTTCGTCCAGCTGAGGCCGGGCAGATGGGTCTGCAGGCCCTTCAGCATCGCCTCTTTCCGCTCGCGGTAGACGCCCCGGAAGGTGTCGATCTGTCCGCGCCAGTCGGCCGTCTCGAGGTACTTCGAGATGACCAGCTGGCTGAAGGACGACGGACTGAGGACGGCCGCCTCGTTGGCGAGGATCAGCCGCTCGCGGATCGCATGCGGAGCGAGAGCCCAGCCCACTCGGAAGCCGGGAGCGAGCGTCTTCGAGAACGTGCCGAGGTAGATCACCCCGTCCTCCTCCAGCGAGCGCATCGCCTTCGGCGGGACGTCCTCGAAGTAGAGGAGGCCGTACGGGTTGTCCTCGAGCACGAGGATTCCCTCGGACTTGCAGATCTCGAGGATCTCGACGCGGCGCTCCCAGCTGAGGGTCACGCCCGCGGGGTTGTGGAAGGTGGGGATCGTGTACAGGAACTTGATCGTCTTGCCGGCGGCGCGCACGCGGGCGATGTGCTCGCGGAGGGCGGCGGGGATGAGCCCGTGCTCGTCCATCGGGACGTGCTCGACCTCGGCCTGGTACGACCGGAAGATGACCATCGCCGTGACGTAGCTGGGGCCCTCGGAGAGGACGACGTCCCCCGGGTCCAGGAACAGCTTCGAAACGAGCTCCAGGGCGTGCTGAGAGCCCGTGGTGACCACGATGTCGTCCGCGCTGGCGGAGATGCCCTCAAGAGCCATGACGTCGAGGATCTGCTCGCGCAGGACGGGGACGCCCTGCCCCGACCCGTACTGCAGCGCGACGGGTCCCTGCTCCCGCATCACGGTGTCGATGGCGCCGGTCACCAGGTCCTGGGGGAGCGCGGACACGAACGGCATGCCGCCGGCGAGCGAGACCACTTCGGGGCGTGACGCGACGGCGAACAGGGCTCGGACCTCGCTGGCGGCCAGACCGGCCGTGCGCTCCGCGTAGGAGTTGTACCAGGGGTCGAGGTTGGTGCCGCGGTTGGTCACGATGGTTCCGCTTCGCTCGGTGGACAGGGTCTCTCCGGCCGGAGCCGGGTGGATCCACAGTACCGGCCGGTCCTGTGCTGCGGCGGGGCGGTCGGGCGCCACTGCAGGGATCGTGGCCTGCGCCAAAGCAGGGCTGTTTCACGTGAAACAGCCCTGCACGAGGAGAGCCCCCGTCACGACGTGACAGGGGCTCTCGGAGACCGCAGGGCGGTCAGGAGTGCGAACTCAGAGGAACGCGGCCAGGTCGGCCTCGAGGGCCGGCTTCGGCTTGGCGCCGATGACGGTCTTCACGACCTCACCCTTCTGGTACACCTTCATCGCCGGGATCGACGTGATCTGGTACTTCGCGGCGGTCTGCGGGTTCTCGTCGACGTTCAGCTTGACGATCTCGATCTTGTCGCCGTGCTCGGCCGAGATCTGGTCGAGGATCGGCGCGACCATGCGGCAGGGGCCGCACCACTCGGCCCAGAAGTCGACCAGGACGGTCTTCTCGGAGTCGAGGACGTCGGACTGGAACGATGCGTCGGTGACGCTCTTCGCGGTGGACATGGTGTTCTCTCCTTCACGAGTCGGCGGGCTGCCGGCTCCGATGTGCGATGACCGGACGGTCAGCGGGTGATGAGCTCGGCCCGGGGTGAGCCTTCGGTGTGGGCGGTGCCATCGGCGAGCGAAGCGAGGTAGTGCTCCGCGTCGAGGGCGGCGACCGTTCCGGATGCCGCGGCGGTGACGGCCTGACGGTAGGTCGGGTCGATCACGTCGCCGGCGGCGAAGACGCCGGGAACGGAGGTCTGGGAGGAGCGGCCGACCACCGAGATGGTGCCCTCGGTGGTGAGGTCGAGCTTGCCGTGCACGACGTGCGTGCGCGGGTCGTTGCCGATCGCGATGAACAGGCCGTCGAGGTCGAGGTGGGACTCGGTGCCGTCGACCGTGTCGCGCAGCTTCACGCCGTCGACGTGGTTCTCGCCGGTGATGCCGGTGACCTCGGCGTTCCAGATGAACTCGATCCTGTCGTTGTCGAAGGCGCGCTTCTGCATGACCTTCGAGGCGCGGAGCGAGTCCTTGCGGTGGATCACATAGACCTTCGCGGCGTGCTTCGTGAGGAAGGTCGCCTCCTCCATGGCGGAGTCGCCCCCGCCGACGACGGCGATGGTCTTGCCCTTGAAGAAGAAGCCGTCGCAGGTGGCGCACCACGAGACACCATGTCCCGACAGGCGGTCCTCATCGTGGAGGCCCAGCTTGCGGTAAGCGGATCCGGTCGCGACGACGACGGTCTTCGCCTCGATGCTCTCGCCGGAGCCGAGGTGGACGGTCTTGACCTCGCCCTCGAGATCGAGGGAGGTGACGTCGTCGTAGAAGGTCTCGGCGCCGAACTTCTCGGCCTGCGCCTGCATCGAGGTCATCAGCTCGGGGCCGAGGACGCCGTTGGGGAAGCCGGGGAAGTTCTCGACGTCCGTCGTGTTCATCAGGTCGCCGCCGATCTCGACCGACGAGGCCACGACCACCGGGTGCAGTTCGGCGCGCGCCGCGTAGATGGCGGCGGTCCAGCCGGCGGGGCCGGATCCGATGATGACGATGTCGCGCACGGCAACTCCTCGGGGTCTGTACGAGCGGTGACGGGTGGGGCGGGAGCCGAGCACCCGGAGCCGGTCGCTCGAATCGTTCCGCGGCTCCGTGGGCTACAACACATCCTAGGCGGGCACTATTCCGCGAGCCCGGGAGTGCCGGTCGCGCCACGCGCCGCTCGATGCAGCAGCCCAGGAAAT
Organism: Rathayibacter sp. AY1E3; assembly: GCF_002932235.1. Classification (NCBI taxonomy): domain Bacteria; kingdom Bacillati; phylum Actinomycetota; class Actinomycetes; order Micrococcales; family Microbacteriaceae; genus Rathayibacter; species Rathayibacter sp. AY1E3. The sequence goes on along the minus strand of NZ_PSVN01000001.1, from coordinate 143,916 downwards.
GCGATCTGACCTGGCTTTTACCGGAGCAGCATCAGCGGCCGAGTCGGCGGATCACCGGAGCGAGGACGGCGCGCAGCTCCGGTACCCGGAGGAACCAGAGGACCGCGAAGTAGACGAGCGCCATCACGGTGCCGATCGCGGCCATCGAGAGCAGCGGCTCCACGTAGTTCGAGACGGCGAAACCGCCCGCGCGCGTGCCGCCGAGGGCGACCAGGACGCCGTAGCCGGCGGCGGCGGAGGGCACCGCGGCGAGGACGAACTGCGCGAGCCTGACGAGGATCCGCCTGCCTCCGCGGCCGCCGAGCCGGCGGCGCAGGAGGAGGGCCGCCACGAGGGCCTGCACGCAGATGCCGAGCGAGGTCGCAGCGGCGATGCCGACAGCGGTGCGGTCAGCCGGGAGCCGGAGCACGATCAGGTACCCGGCGACCGCCACGACGACCTGCACCAGGGTGAACAGGAACGGCCGCGCTCCGTCGCTCAGGGCGTAGAACGCGCGCTGCATGATGGCGATCGAGGAGAACAGCGGCAGGGCGATCACGTACGCCACGGCGATCGCTCCGATGGCCTGCGCGTCCGCGAACGAGTCGGTGAAGACGGAGCCGAACGGCACCGCGACCACGACGATCGCGGCGGCGGCGAAGACGAGCATCATCAGCACCAGGCGGAGCGAGGCGGAGACGTCCGAGCGGAACTCCTTCATCTCCCCCCGTGCGGTGTGGCCGCTCATCTTGGTGAAGTACGCCATGGCGATCGAGATCGCGATGACCGAGTGGGGCAGCATGAAGATCAGCCACGCCTTCTGCAGCGCCGCGGCCGAGGGCCCCTCGCCGGACGCGGTGGAGGAGACCTGGCTCTCGACGATGCCGGCGACGATGGTCAGCAGCACCGTGGCGAACGACCACAGCGACATCCGCCCGGCCGTGCCGAGGCCGACGCCCCGGAAGCGGAAGTCGGGGCGGTAGCTGAGGCCGACCCTCCGCCAGAAGAGCATCAGGAACAGCGACTGGACGACGATGCCCAGCGTCGCGCTCCCGCCGAGGAGGGTGACCATCGCCGGGGACCACGAGTCGACCGGCCGGTTCCCCTCCGGATCGGCGCCGAACAGCACCATGAAGGCGACGAGCCCGGCGATCACCACGACGTTGTTCAGCACGGGCGCCCAGGTGAAGGGGCCGAACGAGCCGCGGGCGTTGAGCACCTCGCCGAGGATCGTGAACAGGCCGTAGAAGAAGACCTGCGGCAGGCACCAGAACGCGAAGGCGACGGCCAGCTGGTACTGCTCCGGTCCGTAGCCGGGCGCGTAGAGGCGCACGAGCAGGGGAGCGAGGACCGTGGCGGCGATCGTGGTCACCAGGAGCAGGCCGAGCGCCAGGGTCAGCAGGCGGTTGATGTAGCCGCGGCCGCCGTCGGCGTCGAGGCCCGCCCGCACGATCTGCGGGACGAGGACGGCGTTCAGAGCGCCGCCCGCGATGATCGAGTAGATCGTGTTGGGCAGCAGGTTCGCCGTCGTGAAGGCGTCCGCGCCCGGCGCGACCGCGGCTCCGATCGTGTTCGCCATGACGATCGACATGATGAAGCCGAGGATCCGCGAGACCATCGTGCCGGAGGCGAGGACGGCGCTCGCGCGTCCGAGGGAGAAGCTAGCCACGCGGGTCCGATCGCTGGTCGTCGAGATCGGGCTGGACCTCGAGCACGGCGTTCGGGTCCTCCTCGTCCTCAGGGGTGTCGCCTCGACGGCGACGGCGGATGTTGCGGAGGATGCCGGCTCCGAAGACGACGACGAGCGCGATCCCGATGACCAGGGTGCCGACGGTCTCCCAGTCGGCGCGGACGCTGGTCGTCATGCCCGTGGGGGTGCCGATGGGGACGCCCTGCGCCGAGGTCAGCTGCAGGCCGAGGCTCGTCTCGCCGTTGCCGACCCGGGCCTTCACGGGGATGAGGACGCGGCCCTGCGAGCGGGCGTCGATCTCGGTGGTCTCGATCGCCTCCTCGTCGATGTCGAGGACGGCGTTCGAGGTCGAGGCCTGGATGCGGACGGCGATCGGCCAGGGGAGCTCGTTGCGGACGTACACGGGGATGCTCGAGTCGCGGGAGACCTGCAGGATGCTGCCGGTCGCGTCGATCGACACCAGCGAGAGCGTCCGGTCGGCCTCGGTCATGGCCGCGCCGACGGCGTCGCCCCAGCCGCTGCCGTCTCCGCGCCAGGTCACCGAGAGCAGCGCCAGCACGTCGTTGCGGCTCTTGCCCGACAGCAGCTCCGGCTCCTGCAGCACGGAGGAGAACGCCTCGACCTCGGAGCCGGCGTCGAGCAGGTCGCGCACCCGGTCGAGCCGCGACTCCGACTCCGGCGAGTCGACGACGCTCGCGCCCTCGGTCGAGGGGACGGCGAGGGCGGTGGAGAGGGCGACTCCGCGGGCCCAGGGCAGCGACTCGATCGCGTCGAGGGTCTCGGAGAGGCGCGCGGCGCCGATCGCCGAGCCGCGGCCGAGGGTGAGCACGACGTCCGGCGCGGTCCCCTCCTCCTGCACCTCGGCGAGATCGGTGGCGATCTCGGACATGCGGGCGCGCCACTCGGTGTCGTCGGTGGCGGTGGCGGCCGCGTCGAACGCCTCGGTGAGGCGCGAGTCGGCCACGACCAGGTCCGAGTCGCCGACGGTGGCGCGCGAGGTCGTGGTCACCTCCTCCGGCAGCAGGAGACCGGAGGAGGGGACGACCGTGCGGTTCACGCCGCTGGCCGCGTAGACGTCGAGGTCCGACCCGCGGAGGGTGCCCTCGTCGGGCCAGGCGACGCTGCCGAGGGAGGTGCTCCAGTCGGAGGCGAGCAGCGACTCGGTGCTCGGACGCGCCGGCAGGTCCTCGGCCGGCTGGTCGGAGTCGACGGCGACCGTGGGCGCCGGGCTGGCGGTGCCGGGGACCGCGGCGAAGCGGGTGTCGTCGATCGCGTACTCGAAGGAGGTGGGAGAGAGGAGCGCGGAGAGCCCGGCCTGCGCCTGGGCCGAGACGTCGGCGTCGGCGTACGGCAGGGCGAAGCGCTCGTTCGGCACGGACTGCAGCCGGTCGAGCCAGTCGAGGGCCGACTCCGGAGCGGCGCTGCCGAGGATCCGGATCGAGGCGAGGATGCGCGGGTCGACCCCGATCGTGACGCCCTTCCCCGCGACCGCGTCGAGCTGCCGGGTGAGGGTCCCCGTGCCGTCGGTGTAGTCGGCGAGGGCCTCGGCCGAGAGCAGGCCGTCGGCCGTGTCCGGGACGGTGAGCGGAACGAGGACGCTGACCCCGGTCTCTCGCTTCGGGACCGCCGCGTCGTCGGTCAGCTCGACGGCCGTGCGGGCGGTCGAGACGACACCACCCGGACCGGTGACCGTGACGAGGACGGCGTGGGTGCCGAGCGCGGTCCGGTCGTTGGAGAAGGGGATCTGGTCGACCGGCACGGTGAGGCCGGCCTCGGCGGTGCTGGAGGGCAGCAGGCGCAGCTGGGCGGTCGCACGGACCGGGTCGGTGTCGTTGTCGGCCTCGGCGTCGAGCCAGTCGTGCAGCTCCGCGCGGGTGTCGAGGGTGGCGTAGGAGAGGGCGACCGTCACGTCGGCGCTGTCGATCGCCTCGGTGGTGCCGTTGCGCACGGCGATCGAGAGCTCGAGGTCCTGGCCGGGCCGCAGGACGCCGTCACTGCCGGCCCCGGCGGTCGTGGTGACGGTGCCGGGAGCGGGCGTCGAGGTCGCCGTCGCGGCGGTGACCGGGGCCGCGAGGGCGGGGGAGGCCACGCCGGTCAGGCCGAGCGCGAGGGCGGCAGCACCTGCCGAGCGGAGCAGGAGGAGGGCCGCCCGCGAGCGGCGGGAGCGGAGGGAGGGGTCGCGCCGATGCATCGGACTCACTCGGCCTCCATGCGGGTGATTCTACGGGCAGCCCTCCTCGGGGCAGGCGGTGCGTCCGCTGTGCAGGCGGTTCCCCCGCGTAACCCCCTGGCACGGTCACCCGCTGCCGGGACACCCCCCGCCACTAGGATCGTGCGAATGCACAGCGTCCAGACCGCTCTCGAGACCCTCCGCGCGCTCGCGGGGACGCCCACGGTGGCGCGGCTGGCGGAGGCGTTCGCAGCCCAGGGCCACGAGCTCGCGCTGGTCGGCGGCCCGGTCCGCGACGCCTTCCTCGGCCACGGCGTGCACGACCTCGACTTCACCACCTCCGCACGCCCCGACGACATCGTGCGGATCGTCGCTCCGATCGCCGAGGCGCACTGGGACATCGGCCGGGCCTTCGGCACGATCGGCGCTCGCGTGGCCGGCGAGACGGTCGAGATCACGACCTACCGCAGCGACAGCTACGACGGGGTGAGCCGCAAGCCCGAGGTCGAGTTCGGCGACTCGCTCGAGGGCGACCTGGTGCGGCGCGACTTCACGGTCAACGCGATGGCGCTGCGGCTCCCGGAGGTCGTCCTCGTCGATCCCTCGGGAGGAGTGGAGGACCTGCTCGCCGGCCGGCTGCGCACCCCCTCCCCCGCCGACCTCTCCTTCGGCGACGATCCGCTCCGGATGCTCCGCGGCGCGCGCTTCACCTCGCAGCTCGGCTTCCGCACCACCGACGAGGTCGAGTGGGCGATGGCCGAGCTCGCCGGCCGGATCGACGACGTCTCGGCGGAGCGCGTGCAGGAGGAGCTGCGGAAGCTCCTCGCGACCGCCTCGCCCCGAGCCGGCCTGGAGCTGCTCGTCGACACCGGTCTGGCCGGTCGCTTCCTCCCGGAGCTGCCCGCGCTGCGCCTGGAGCAGGACGAGCACCACCACCACAAGGACGTCTACACCCACAGCCTCACCGTGCTGGAGCAGGCGATCGCGCTGGAGGAGTCGCGGCACCCCGGAGCCGCGCCCGACGTCGTGCTGCGGCTCGCCGCCCTCCTGCACGACATCGGCAAGCCGGCCACGCGGCGGCTCGAGCCGGCCGGAGCGGTGAGCTTCCACCACCACGACCTGGTCGGCTCCAAGCTCGCGATCAAGCGGATGCGCGCCCTGAAGTTCGACAACCAGACGACGAAGGACGTGGCCCGCCTCATCGAGCTGCACCTGCGCTTCTTCGGGTACACGGACGGCGCGTGGACCGACTCCGCGGTGCGCCGCTACGTGACCGACGCCGGGCCCCTGCTCGAGCGGCTGCACATCCTCACCCGGGCCGACGTGACCACGCGCAACCGTCGCAAAGCCGACCGGCTCGCGCACGCCTACGACGACCTCGAGGCGCGCATCGCGGAGCTCGCCGAGAAGGAGGAGCTCGCCTCCAAGCGCCCCGACCTCGACGGCACGCGGATCATGGAGATCCTCGGCCTCGCCCCGGGCCCCGAGGTCGGGCAGGCGTACCGGTTCCTGCTGGAGCTGCGGCTCGAGGAGGGTCCGCTCGGCGAGGAGGTCGCGACGCAGCGGCTCCGCGAATGGTGGGCGTCGCGCTGAGGCGCTGAGCCGGGCCCCGTGCTCGCCCCGCCCTGCGCCCGGGATGGTGCGCCTCGAGCGGATCCGTCCGGCGCGTCGCGGCGGTCCTGTTGTAGTCTGTACAGGTTGTCCACGACCAGACGCACTCGCGTCCGCGGGAGTGGGCAGATGCTACATACCCTCCTGTCACGGAAATACCGTGGCCGTTCAGTCCGAAGGAGGTGGGTTAGTGACGCATCAGTACGAGATCATGGTCATCCTGGACCCCGAGATCGATGAGCGCACCGTCGCTCCGAGTCTCGACAAGTTCCTCAACGTCATCCGCACCGATGGTGGATCCATCGACAAGGTCGACGTCTGGGGCCGCCGTCGTCTGGCGTACGAGATCAACAAGAAGTCCGAGGGCATCTACGCCGTCGTCGACTTCACGTCGACCTCCGCCGCAGCGAACGAGCTCGACCGTCAGCTGAAGCTGTCCGAGGCCGTCATGCGCACCAAGGTGCTGCGGGCCGAAGAGGGCATCGCCCAGGTCGCGGCCGCCGCGAAGCTCGCCGACGAGAAGGCCGCCCGCAAGGCCGCCAAGGCCTCGGCCGCTCCCAAGGCGTAGCGCTCATGGCCGGCGAGACGATCATCACCGTGGTGGGGAACCTCACCGCCGACCCCGAGCTGCGCTACACGCAGGGCGGGCTCGCGGTCGCGAACTTCACCATCGCCTCCACGCCGCGCACCTTCGACCGTCAGGCGAACGACTGGAAGGACGGCGAAGCGCTGTTCCTCCGCGCCTCCGTCTGGCGCGAGTTCGCCGAGAACGTCGCAGGAACGCTGACCAAGGGCAGCCGCGTCATCGCGACCGGCCGCCTGAAGCAGCGCTCCTACGAGACGAAGGAAGGCGAGAAGCGCACCAGCATCGAGCTCGAGATCGACGAGATCGGGCCCTCGCTGCGCTACGCGACCGCGCAGGTCACGCGCGCCTCCGGTGGAGGCGGACGCGGCCAGGCCGGTGGCGGCCAGGGCAACGGCGGTCAGATCGGCGGCGGCCAGGGCGGCTTCGGCGGCGGCGGTCAGGGGGGCTCCGGCAACGCCGGCGGCAACCGTGGCGGTCAGGCCGAGGAGCCGTGGGCGCCGAGCGCTCCCGCCGGTGGCGACGTGTGGAGCACGCCGGGCAGCTACAACGACGAGACGCCGTTCTGAGCCTCGGCTCGGACGCTCTCCTCACCTGAATCACGCCTCCCCCGCACCGCAATCGCTCGCGGCGGGGCAGGGGCGAACCAGAATCTAAGGAAACCACTATGGCTGGAAAGAGCAGCGGCGACCGCCGCAAGCCGATCCGCGGCAAGGGCGCGAAGAACGCGGCCCCCGCGAAGTCGGTCCGCGTGGGTGTCATCGACTACAAGGACGTCGCGACCCTCCGCAAGTTCATCTCGGAGCGCGGGAAGATCCGCGCCCGTCGTATCACCGGCGTCTCCGTTCAGGAGCAGCGCCTCATCGCCCGTGCCGTCAAGAACGCCCGCGAGATGGCGCTCCTGCCCTACGCCGGCAGCGGAAGGTAGGTAACGGTATGTCCAAGGTCATCCTGACCCACGAGGTCGACGGACTCGGCTCGGCCGGCGACGTCGTCGACGTGAAGAACGGGTTCGCCCGCAACTACCTCATCCCGCAGGGCTTCGGTGTCGCGTGGACCCGCGGTGGCGAGAAGCAGGTCGAGCAGATCAAGTCGGCGCGAGCCGCTCGTGAGCACAAGACCATCGAAGAGGCCCAGCACACCAAGCAGGTCCTCGAGGCGAACCGCGTGAAGCTGACGGTCAAGGCCGGCAAGGACGGCCGCCTGTTCGGCTCGGTGAAGACCTCCGACATCGCGAACGCGGTGGCGGCGGCCGGATTCGGCGAGCTCGACAAGCGCAAGATCGTCATCTCGAACGCGATCAAGCACGTCGGCGAGCACGAGGCCGTGGTGCGTCTGCGCGACGACATCCAGGCCACTGTGAAGCTGCAGGTGGTCGCGGCCAAGTAAGGCCGCGAGAACGCCGCGGAGGGCGGTGCGACGGGACTTCCGAGTCCCCTCGCACCGCCCTTCGTCGTTCCCGTTCTCCACAGCTCCATCCACATACACCCTCCGGCGGGACCAACCTTCACTGTGGTCTTGAGACTCTTTTCCCCACACACCTGTGGAAAGCAGGAAATGCCTGGTCAAGAGCCGAAAAAAACTTGCTGAGGGCCGCTGATCCCACAGGGTTGTCCACACGTTGCCCACAGTGGGCCCGGCGTTTCCCCTCGGTTCTGCACAGCTCTCTCCACAGGGCTGTTTGCGTGCCGCGGGCGGCGGTCCGTAGGGTGGCGCAGCGCCCCGCGAGGGGTGCGGGCAGGCGCCCGTGCGCCGCTGTCGGAGGTCGCTGGTAGACCGGATCCCGGCACCGGCTCGACCGGACGCGCAGCACCCGACAGGAGGAGGCGAAGGCATGACGATCGCGCACCTGGCGGTACCCGGCTCGGACGGACGGGACGGTCGCGGAGACCGCGGCGAGTCGCGCGGGAACGAGCGGACCCCTCCGCACGACCTCCTCGCCGAGCAGTCGGCGCTGGGCGGCATGCTGCTCTCGAAGGACGCGGTCGCCGATGTCGTCGAGAGCGTCAAGGGCACCGACTTCTACATCCCCAAGCACGAGATCGTCTTCGACGCGATCCTCGCTCTCTACTCGCACGGCGAGCCGACCGACGTCATCGCGGTCACCGACGAGCTCACGAAGCAGGGCGAGCTGCAGCGGGCCGGCGGCGCCGACTACCTGCACACGCTCACCTCGATGGTCCCCACCGCGGCCAACGCCGGCTACTACGCCTCCATCGTCGCCGAGCGCGCTCTGCTGCGCCGCCTCGTCGAGGCGGGCACCCGCATCGCGCAGATGGGCTACCAGGGCGAGGGCGAGGTGCTCGACCTGGTCAACACGGCGCAGGCCGAGATCTACAACGTCACCGGCTCCGAGACGGCGGAGGACTACGTCCCGCTGACCGACGCGGTGACCGTCGCGATCGACGAGATCGAGGCGGCCGCTCACAAGGACGGCAGCTTCACCGGCGTCCCCACCGGCTTCGCCGACCTCGACGACCTGACCAACGGCTTCCACGCCGGGCAGATGATCATCGTCGCCGCGCGCCCCGCGCTCGGAAAGTCGACGCTGGCGCTCGATTTCGCCCGCGCCGCCGCGATCAAGCACAACATGGCCACGATCTTCTTCTCCCTCGAGATGGGGCGCAGCGAGATCGCGATGCGCCTCCTCTCGGCCGAGGCGTCCGTGCCGCTGCAGCACATGCGCAAGGGCACGGTCGACCAGCGCGACTGGACGACCATCGCCTCCACCCGTGGCCGGATCAACGACGCGCCGCTCTACATCGACGACTCGCCCAACATGACCCTCGTCGAGATCCGGGCGAAGTGCCGCCGGCTCAAGCAGCGGGTCGGGCTCAAGATGGTCGTCATCGACTACCTGCAGCTGATGACCTCCGGCAAGAAGGTCGAGAGCCGCCAGCAGGAGGTCTCGGAGTTCTCGCGTGCCCTCAAGCTCCTCGCGAAGGAGCTGCAGGTGCCGGTCATCGCGCTCTCGCAGCTGAACCGAGGCCCCGAGCAGCGCGCCGACAAGCTCCCCGCCATCTCGGACCTCCGCGAGTCCGGCTCGATCGAGCAGGACGCCGACATGGTGATCCTCCTGCACCGCGAGAGCGCCTACGAGAAGGACAACCCGCGCGCGGGCGAGGCCGACCTCATCGTCGCCAAGCACCGCAACGGCCCGACCCGCACGGTGACCGTGGGCTTCCACGGCCACTTCTCGCGCTTCGCCGACATCCCGGCGGTCTGACGTGTGCTACCGACAGGGGCGAATCCCGGTCATGATCTTCCCAATTTGACCTACTCAGTGCGAGGTGCATGTAAGGGCACCGAGGCAAGACCGAACTGCGGCTGGAACCGTACTGTTCAGCGTTCCGTGCAATAGCATCGATGACGGCAGACTGCTTCCGATCGCGTCCGAATACAATCGGCGTCGGATCGATCTCGGCCACTCCCCACACTTGCCGGTGAGCCAATTGCCGAAGCGCTCTCCTTGCATCGAAATTGTTGGCGCTCCTCAGCGGGAATGCCATCATCGGACACGCCGCCTCACCGGAACAGCAGGTGAACGCCAGCCGCGCCGTGCTCTGAACGGATCCGAACCGGTTGTCGAGAATCCGAGATGTCGCGTCACTCGATCAATAGGTCAAGGGTGCTCCTGGCAACATCGATGAACTTTGATCGATAGAGCTCCAGTGGGTCACCGGGTTGTTCGGATACGCCCAGGGCAACCACGGAATAAACGGCACCGTCGCTCCCCACGGCAACCAGCGTGACCGCCACGACGCCCGGCGAGCTTCCGATCTTCTCCGAGAGTGTCACCAACCCGCGTTCTACAAACGGCGAAGAAGACGCGATCTCGGGTGACCGGAGGATCTGCGACATGCAAACCAAACATGTACGGTGCTTTGTTTCTAGGCGCGAAAATTGGCGCGACGACCGACGGCGCGAACGACGATATACAACCGTGCATGTATGTTTGGTTCATGGTCTTCGGAGTGCTCGTCCTCGTGTTCGCTGCTGCTGCCGTCGTCGCAGCCGTCGAATGCGCCGCCCGAGGGCGACTCGGCCCGAACAACCTGGTCGGGATCAGAGCAGCCTCGGTCATGGCTTCCGATGAAGCCTGGCAGCGGGGCCATCAGGCAGCCCGACCCTGCGTGTGGATCGGCGCATTCTTGGCAGTCACGGGGGGCTCGCTCAGCCTCGTGGTCGACCCCACGCACTCGAACGCGTTCGTGCTCGCAGGCCTGTCGGCGTTTCTGATCTTCGTGCTGCTCGGAAGCGCGATCGCCGTGCGCGCGGCACGCCAGGTCCCCCCGCCGGGCGTCGACGACGACCGGCGAGCAGCGCCCCTCCCCTAGCGTCCAGCACGATGCACTCCGGGAGAGCACCATCCCTGTCGATCCGGTGACACCTTGGCTGATCTACGGCACGGGCTCGGTTGCAGCGGAACTCGCGATGCAGGCAAGGCGCCGGGGCATGCCGTTCCTCCTCGCCGGGCGCGACGGCGCGAGTCTCGACATGCTGGCTGACCGGTACGGCGTCGCGAGGATGCAGCTCGACCTCCGGCAGCGTGCGAGCTCCCTGACGCAACACCTCGACGGCGTCAGCGGGGTGATCAACGCAGCCGGACCATAGTCCTCCACCGCGCAGCCGCTCATGGAGGCCAGCGCGGAAGGTTGCGTCTCCTACGCTGACCTGTCGAATGAGGGCCGCACACACGAGTACGCGTGGAAACGGGATGCCCACTGGCGAGAATGCGGCATCGCCGTGGTACCCGGCGCGGGGTTCGGCACGTATCTGGCCGAAGTGCTCGCCGAGCATGCGCTCCGAACGATAGACCAGCCGCAGAAGGTCAGCCTGACGGGCCTCGCGAGTGGCAGGACTTCGAAGTCACCAGGCGTCACAGCTTCGTCGCAGGCAGTTCTCGCTTCAGGAAGCTGGCGCTTCCGGTCCGGGACGCTGGTCAGGCTGAGAGGTGGAAGAGCAGTTGAGACCTCTGAGACGAGCTCTCACCTGACACTGCACACCGGCGACCTGTTCGCTCTGCGGAGGACGACGGCGGCGACCGACATCCAGGTGTTCGCCGAGCTCGGGTTGCCTCGCGGCCAGCTCCTCCTGCTCCTCCCGCTCCTGCGAGTGCTGTCTTCGCTGCACCGAGTTCGCCCTCTCAGGCTTCCATCACATCGGCGAACGCGGCCTCGGATGCTCACGTCGACCGCGAGCACCATCATCAAGCCTCGTCTCCGAGTCACCGTGGAAGGCAGCGCCGGCGATCGTGCATCGTTCGTTCTGACTGCTGGGTCTGGAACAGCCTTTGCGGCTGCGATCTGCCTGGAAGTACCGGCAGCCCTCGCAGCCGAGGCACGGTCCGGGTGCATGACGCCGCTCGAGATCCTGGGATCGAATCCGGCGAGACACCTTCCAGGCGTGCACATACCACCAGACCGATCAGAAGATCCGAAGGGACGAGATGCACCACTTTGATGGGCGGCCTTTAAAGGAGATACTCGGCAAGGAGTCCGGCCGATACTTCGGTTCGGGTCATCGACACATCAGGCATACCGTCAGCCGGGTGGCCGAACACGTCGACGGTGACAGGATCCGACTTTCGGCGGTTAAGCAGGCGATCTATCCGCCCCGCTGGTCGCTGGACGCGGCAGGAGATCCCCGCGAGGTGCATCTCAGTTCTATCGATGCGATCAGCCTGGCGCTGAAGACCATCAGCCTGTGTGAGAACACGAATCGCGGCGCTTGGTGGGAAGGGCCGTTCGATGTCACAGGGTTCTCAGTCGTCGCCGGACGTGTGGCGACGACTGATGTGGGCTCTGTCCCCATCGGCATCACGACCGATCACGGCGGACCGCTCGTCAGCACCAAGTCATTGCGGGCTCGTATCGGCGGACTGAACGTCGACTTGGAGTGCGCCCCGAGCCGAGCCCGACCGGGCGCAGCCGAGGCGGCACCCGGCCTCACCCATGCGGCAGCAGGCGACTCGATCCAGATGTCGTCCCACGTCGATCGCGTGGACCTCGTCGATGGACACCTCGAGACGTCCCATTCCGTCACATCATCCCAGGCAGGGTACTCAGCCGCCCCGCCCCGCCTTGACGCCGTCGATGAACTCGTCATGTTCGGTCAGTTGGCGCAAGTCCTCATCGACGCCGTCAATGACACCAGCCGCTCCGCTGTACCGAACCTCTGGCTCAGGCGCGCCTCCGTCTCTCGGACGCCCGCTCCGTCCGGCGGCCAGGCTCGATTCTCCGCTCGCACGTCCGTGCGCAGGAACGCCGAGGTCGTCATCGGCGGCCGAACCCTCCGCGACGTGAGGTTGGTCTCGACATCCGAGCACGGTGCGAGCGCCAGCGCGGCGTTCGGCTACTCAGCGTGAACCCTCCCGAACGGGGACCAGACGGCAGAGACGCTGAACCATGGGCCGATAGAGTGGCTTTGGGATCAGTCGGAGGTGCGCGTGGCACAACAGGAACGCGGGATCGCCACACGAGAGGCGATTGTTCTCGGTGGGGCGAAGGTGTTTGCGCGCCTGCACTACTCGACCGCTCGCGTCGCCGATATCCTAGAAGCAGCATCCGTCACGCAGGGTGGTTTCTACTTTCATTTCCGCAGGGGCAAGATCGAGGTGGCGGAGGAGATCATCCGCCGCCAGGACCAGGGCTTCATCCTCCTCCGGGATTCGATTCTGGAGTCGGGCGACGACGGCCTCGCTTCACTGCTCACGCTGTCCCGGTCCCTCGCGAGAGCAGTGCAGCACGATCCAACGGCGCAAGCAGGCCTGCGTCTCGTCGCACAAGCCTCATCTGAATTCCCCGGCGTTGCGAAGTTGCCGGATCCAGTCTGGCTCGACGCGATAGCGTTGTTTCTCGAACAGGCACGAGCTGAAGGCAATCTTCGCGCCGAGGTCGATATCCCGACTGCCGCTCGAGCCGTCGTCTATATGTTCACCGGCGCGCAGACGAGCTCGTTCGTCTCGAACGGTTGGCGACACCTGGAGGCGAGCCTCGAGGCGACACATTGGTTCTCCATGCAAGCGCTCGCCACGCCGGAGTACCTGGCGACCACGAAGAACGCCCTCTAGTGCTTCGCCCGCAGGCATGCATGCGAAACAGCCGCACCGACATCGCCCTGACGCCTCGCTTGTTGCGGCTTTTCCGGCAGCCAGCCCGTTCGAGCAGGCCGCGCAGGGCGGCAGCTCCGACGCCGACCGCGACGCCGAGGAAGGCTTCGTGGAGACTGAACCCGAAGTCTGTGCCAACCCGACCTCGTATGGCCGCCGGGCACTTCCTGCGCGGCGAGGGGCCACCGAATGACCCCATCGAGGCCTCAGATCCGCGGAATCACGCGGGCATGTTCGGAGCGACACGTTGTGCTGGAAACTGCGGCGACACTTACGTGGGAAACCCGCTGATCCAGGGGGCCTGCGGCGACATTTCGCGGGCGCGTTCACAGACGTGAAGGGCGCTGCTGCCGTCCCCGAGCCCGTCGACGTCCCGCTGGGCGGCAGGTCGATCCGCCTGGGCCAGTTCCTCAAGTTCGCGGGGATCCTCTCGGGCGGCGAGGCCAAGGAGGCGGTCGCCGAGGGGATGGTGACCGTCAATGGCGAAGTCGATCTGCGCCGCGGGCGCCAGCTCGCCGTCGGCGACGTCGTCGGGTTCGACCGGAACCGCTTCCGCGTCTGCGAGTGAGCGCGGCCGCGCCTCGACGGGTGCGATCGGCCGAGACGCCGCGGAACGGATGAGACGCCGCTCAGAGGCGGGCGCGTCGGCGTGTTGAGCGGTGGCTCGGCGCACACTGGCTCCTGGACATCCCGGGACGACAGGAGACGCGCGTGCAGCTCGGCATTCACTTCATGAACTTCACTCTGCCCGGGGGGAGCGCGCAGATCGCGCCGATCCTCGGAGCGACCGCGCGGACGGCCGAGGACGTCGGCTGCGCCTGGTTCACGCTGATGGACCACTACTTCCAGATGGAGCACTTCGCGACGAGCGAGGATCCGATGCTCGAGGGCTACACCTCGCTCGGCTTCGTCGCCGGCCGGACGGAGCGGATGCGGCTGGGTCTCCTCGTCACCGGCGTGACGTACCGCCATCCGGGACTGCTCGCGAAGATCGTCACCACCCTCGACGTGCTCTCCGCCGGACGCGCGATGCTCGGCATCGGGGCCGCCTGGTACGAGCGCGAGCACCTCGGGCTCGGCGTGCCGTACCCGCCGCTGAAGGAGCGGTTCGAGCGGCTGGAGGAGACGCTGCGGATCTGCCGTCAGATGTGGAGCGACGACGACGGGCCGTTCGAGGGGACGCACTACCGGCTCGCCGAGACGCTGAACCACCCGGCGCCGATCCAGCAGCCCGGCCCGCCCATCCTCATCGGCGGCGGCGGCGAGAGGAAGACGCTGCGGCTGGTCGCGCAGTACGGCGACGCCTGCAACCTGTTCGGCACCGGCGCGGACGACGTGGCGCACAAGCTCGACGTGCTGAAGCGGCACTGCGACGACCTCGGGCGCGACTACGCGACGATCACGAAGACGATCACCGGGGGCGGCGATCCGATCGGCGACCCCGACGGCTTCGTCCGCGCGATGGAGGAGTACGCGGCGCTGGGGATCGACCACGTGCAGCTGGCCCCGGCCGGGGCGGATCCGGAGGGGTACGTGGCCCGGCTGGGCGAGGGCGTGATCGAGCGGGTGGCGGCTCTCGGCTGAGGGCTCCCGGGCAGCCGCGCGGCACTCCGACCGGTTCGGGTGCCGCGGGCGTCACCGCTGATCCGCTCCGCCGGCCGGGTCCGCCGTCACCGGCGCGAGGACTCCGGTGGCGAGGATGTCCCGGGTCGGGGGACGTCGTCGGCGGATCCTGCCCCCCGTCAGGGTCGCGGCATAGACGCGGGCGAGGAGCGCGACCTACGGTTCGAGCCTCCCACCTCGGGTTATTGAGCTCACGCTGACGTGGGCAGATCGCTGGCCTCGTGCCGCACGTGTCCTCTCGCACCTCGCTCCGCCGTCATCGGCAGAACCGCAGAAGAGGGGCGATCGGGACGGGTGTCGTCCTCGCCGTCGTCGGCGCCGCGCTCTTCGCCGGCGTCTCGGCGCAGGCGGCCACTGCTCCCGACCTCGGCACGGCGGAGGACTACTCGGTCCTGGCCGCGTCGACCGTGACGAACACGGGGTCGAGCGTCCTGGACCAGAGCATCGGGGTCAGCCCGCTGACCGCCGTCACCGGGCTCCCGCCCGGACGTACGGACGGAGTGATCCACCGCGGAGACGCGGAGACGCGGAGGCGGCTCAGGCCCAGGCCGACGTGGGCACCGCCTACGGACAGCTCGCCTCGCAGGCGACGACCGCGCAGATCGACGCCGAGATCGGCGGCAGGACGCTGAAGCCCGGGGTCTACACCGCGGCCGGACCGGTCGGAGTGATGGGGACGCTCACGCTCGACGCCGAGGGCGTCAACGAGGCGGTCTTCGTGATCCGCGCCGCGTCGACGCTGACGACGGCCTCGTCGAGCACGGTGGCCCTGATCAACGGAGCGCAGGCCTGCAACGTCTACTGGCAGATCGGCAGCTCCGCGACGCTCGGCACCGAATCGGACTTCGTGGGCTCCGTGCTCGCCTCGGCATCGATCACGGTGACGACGGGCGTCTCCGTCGAGGGCCGCGCACTGGCCCGCACGGGAGCGGTCACGCTCGACTCCAACGACTTCACCGAGCCGGGCTGCGAGCCCTCCGACGGCGGACCGTCGCCGACGGCTACGCCGACCATCACGCCGACCGTGACGCCGACCGTGACGCCGACGGTCACGCCGACCGTGACGCCGACGGTCACGCCGACCGTGACGCCGACCGTGACGCCGACGGTCACGCCGACCGTGACCCCGACGGTCACGCCGACCGTAACGCCGACCGTGACCCCGACGGTCACGCCGACCGTGACGCCGACCGTGACCCCGACGGTCACGCCCACCGTGACGCCGACGGTCACGCCGACAGTCACGCCGACCGTGACCCCCACGGTCACGCCGACCGTGACGCCCACGGTCACGCCGACGGTGACCCCGACCATCACTCCGACCGTGACCCCGACGGTGACCCCCACCGTCACGCCGACCGTGACCCTCACCGTCACGCCGACCGTGACGCCGACGGTCACACCCACTGTCACGCCGACCGTGACTCCCACCGTCACCCCGACGGTGACTCCCACCGTCGTGCCGACGGTGACTCCGACGGTGACTCCCACCGTCGTGCCGACGGTGACTCCGACGATCGCGCCCACCGTCACTCCGACGGTGACTCCGACGATCGCGCCCACCGTGGCTCCGACGGTCACGCCGACGACCACGCCGACGGCGACCCCGACCGTGGCTCCGACGGCGACCCCCACCCCCACGCCGACCGCGACGCCCACGGCCTCGCCCACTCCGACCGCGACCACAGCGCCGCGACCGGCGCCCTCCCACGCCGCGGTCGTTCCCGTGTCCGGGTCGAACGGTCCCCGCGGTCCGGCTCTCGCCTCGACCGGAGTGGACGCCGCAGCGACGGCGACCGCCGGAGTGCTGGGCCTGCTCGCCCTGCTCGGCGGCGGTCTGATGCTCCTCACCCTCCGACGCCGCGGTGAGCGCACCGGGAGCTGATCCCGGCTGATCACCGGAAGCTGATCACCGCCAGGCCGTGCGCCGGACTCCCGAGGGGTCCGGCGCACGTCTGCGCCCTCGATTGCGCTCCGCCCGTCCCTCCGGTGTCCTCGCCGATGCGCGCTGGCCCGCTCGTGCGTCGAGACGCCGCTCCGAGCGTCGGGACACCGCTGAGCAGGCGGTGTCCTCCGCGTTCTCGCGGAGGGCGGGGGCGTCAGCCGGAGGACTCCCGCGGCACGAGACGGACGGGCATGGCCTGCACGCCCGCGGTCGGACGTCCGTGGATCGCGTTCGAGAGCTCCTCCGCGGCGGCGCGGCCGAGCGTGTCGAGCATCATGTCGATGCTCGAGAGCGGCGGGCGGGCGGCCTCGACGAGGAGGTCCCAGTTGTCGAAGCCGACGACGGCCACGTCCTGCGGCACCCGCCGGCCGGTCTCGCGCAGGTGGTCGAGGGTGCCGCGGGCGATCTGGTCGCTCGCGCAGATGATCGCGTCGAGGTCCGGATGCGCGCGCAGCAGCGTCTCGGCGCACTGGCGGCCCCAGCTCTCGGACCACTGCCCGAAGAGGACGCCGCCGCCGACCAGCGGGAGCCCCGCCTCCGTCAGCGCCTGCTCGACGCCCCGGGCGCGGTCGTGCGCGGCGGTGTAGCTCGGCTCGCCGTTGACGAGGGCGATCCTCGTCCGTCCGCGCTCGATCAGGTGGCGGGCGGCGAGGACGCCGGCCTGCACGTTGTCGGGCGTGAAGGAGGAGTCGCGCGGATCCTCCGAGGGCGCATAGGCGTAGACGACCGGCACCGGGATGGTGCGGGTGATCGAAGGGCGCGGGTTCGTCGTCCGGCCGAGCACCACGATCCCGTCGACGCGCTTGGCGAGCAGGTTCTTGATGTGGTGCTGCTCGCGGATCGAGTCGCCGCGGGCGTCGCAGAGGAGCACCGACGTCGATCCGGCGCCGAACGCGTCCTCGGCGCCGAGCAGCACGGGGAGCACGAAACGGTTGTCGAGGTCGTTCGTGAGCATCCCGATAGTGCCCGTGCGCCGGGAGTTGAGGGCCTGCGCGAACGGGTTCGGGGTGAAGGAGAGGGCCTCGGCGGCGTCCAGCACGCGCTGGCGGGTCTCGGCGCGCACCTGGTCGCGGCCGTTGAGCGCCTTGGAGGCTGTGGCGATCGAGACGCCGGCGGCGGCCGCCACGTCGGTGAGCGTGATGGTGCCGGTGGGCTTGCGTGGTGGCACCGCGCCTCCGTTCCGGGCCCGGCGGGCCGCCGCGTCGATCCTCGCACGACTCCGGCGAAAAACCGAAAAGACCGAAAAGGTCGCATCTCTTGACGCGCTGACAGCCCCTGCTTAGGTTTACCCGACAGAAAGTAGTTTCGGCCCGGCGTAGACGATCGGGACGACTGCCGAGGAATCCATCAACGACGAAGGGATCATCCGTGAAGACGAGGAAGCACGCTCGGGGCCTCGCCGCCGCCGTCCTGCTGGGGACGGCCGCCGCCGCACTGACCGGCTGCGCGAGCGGCTCCGGGGGAGACTCCGGCTCCGCCGCGGGAGGCAGCTACACGTTCTGGGACCCGTACCCCCAGTTCGACGAGTCGTCCGACTGGGCGAAGCTCATCGACTCCTGCGGGACCGAGGCCGGCGTCACCGTCGAGCGCACCGGCTACGACACCACCGACCTGACCAACAAGGCGCTGCTCGCCGGCCAGCAGGGCAACTCGCCCGACCTCCTGCTCGTCGACAACCCCGTGGTCTCGACGCTCGCGGAGTCGGGCATCCTGACCACGACCGCCGAGTCCGGGCTCTCCACCGACGGGATCGACGCGAACATCCTCGCGGCCGGCCAGACCGGCAGCGACACCTTCGGCGTGCCGATCGGCGCCAACACGCTCGCGCTGTACTACAACAAGGCCGTGCTCGAGAAGGCTGGCGTGGACGCCGCCTCCATCACCGACTGGGCCGGGCTGACCGACGCGCTCGAGAAGGTCACCGCCTCCGGTGGCAAGGGCATCACGTTCTCCGGCATCGGCACGGAGGAGGGGACCTTCCAGTTCCTGCCGTGGTTCTGGGGCTCCGGCGCCGAGCTGACCGACCTCGACTCGCCCGCCGCGGTCGACGCCGTCTCGCTCTGGAGCGACTGGCTGGAGAAGGGCTACGCGCCCAACTCCGTGATCGGCAACACGCAGACCACGAGCTGGCAGGAGTTCGAGACCGGCGAGTACGCGTTCGGCGAGAACGGCACCTGGCAGCTGGCCAACGCGAAGGCCTCGGGCATCGACTACGGCGTCCTGACCATCCCGTCGAAGGACGGCGGTGCGGCCCCCGCACCGACCGGAGGCGAGTTCCTCACCCTCCCGGTGCAGTCGGACACGGCGCGCTACGAGACCTCGAAGAAGATCGCCGAGTGCCTGACCTCGACGGAGAGCCTGGTCACGACCGACAACACGCTCTCGTACATCGCGCCGACGGCCGAGGCGCAGCAGGAGCAGGTCGCCGGCAACGCCGACCTCGAGCCGTGGGTCACCGCCGTGCAGGCCGCGAAGGGCCGCACCTCGGACGACCTCGGCACGAAGTACCCGAAGATCTCGGAGCAGCTGTGGGGCGCGGTGCAGACCGTGCTCAGCGGCTCGCAGTCTCCCGAGGACGCCCTGAAGGCCGCCCAGTCGGCCGCCGAATCCGCCACGAAGTAGGACGACCGGGGGCTCCCGCTCCCCGAACGAGGTCCCCCCGGCCGGTGCTCCGCGCACCGGCCGGGGGGACGGGAGAGACCATGACCACTGCCACCGAGACCGCCCGCCTCCTGCGGCGCGGCACCGAGCCGCCGGCCCCGCCCGCCCCGGCCGCCGAGAGCCGTCGGCGCCGCCGGCGCCCCGAGGGCGGCCGTCTGGTCGCGTGGGCGTTCCTCGCCCCGCTCGTCGCCTACCTGCTCGTCTTCTACGCGTTCCCGCTGTACCGCAACCTCGAGCTGAGCCTGAAGGACTACACGGTCCGCTCGTTCGTGCAGGGGAACGCACCCTTCGTCTGGTTCGACAACTACGTCCAGGTGTTCCAGGACGCGACCTTCGGCCCGGCGCTGCTGCACACGGCGGTCTTCACCGGCGTCTCGCTCCTCTTCCAGTTCACGCTGGGGCTGGCGCTCGCCGTGTTCTTCTACCGCCGCTTCCCGCTGGCGAGCACGCTCCGGGCGCTGTTCCTGGTGCCGTGGCTCCTGCCGCTGATCGTCTCGGCGTCGACCTGGTCGTGGATGCTCAACAGCGACTCCGGCATCGTGAACGCGTTCCTGGAGTCGTTCGGGATCGGCCAGATCAACTGGCTCACCTCGCCGACCACCTCGCTGATCGCGGTCCTGATCGCGAACATCTGGATCGGCATCCCGTTCAACCTGGTGATCCTCTACTCCGGCCTGCAGAACATCTCGCAGGACCTCTACGAGGCGGCCTCGCTCGACGGCGCGACCGGCGCCCAGCAGTTCTGGCGGATCACGCTGCCGCTGCTGCGGCCGGTGTCGGCGATCACGATCCTGCTCGGCCTCGTCTACACGCTGAAGGTGTTCGACATCATCTGGATCATGACGAAGGGCGGCCCCGCCGACTCCTCGACCACGCTCGCCACCTGGACGTACCAGCTCGGCTTCGGCTCGATGCTGCCCGACTTCGGACCGGCCGCGGCCGTCGGCAACCTGCTGATCATCCTGGCCCTCGTCTTCGGCCTCGTGTACATCCGGGTCCAGCGGAAGCAGGCCGACTCGTGACCGCCCGCCGCCCCTGGTACCTGACGGTGGTCGGGATCGCCCTCACGGCGGTCATGCTGTTCCCCGTCTACTGGATGATCAACGTCTCCCTCACTCCGACCGGCTCGATGCGGAAGGATCCGCCGGACTGGTTCCCGTTCTCTCCCACGTTCACCGGCTACCAGGC
Source organism: Rathayibacter sp. AY1E3 (assembly GCF_002932235.1). Classification (NCBI taxonomy): domain Bacteria; kingdom Bacillati; phylum Actinomycetota; class Actinomycetes; order Micrococcales; family Microbacteriaceae; genus Rathayibacter; species Rathayibacter sp. AY1E3. The sequence continues at coordinate 123,355 of NZ_PSVN01000001.1, read as the reverse complement.
GGTGCTGAGCGAGCAGCTGCCCTACCTGGGCACCAGCCTCGTCGTCGGCCTGGGCACGGTGCTGCTGACCGTGGCGATCGCCGCTCCCGCCGCCTACTCGCTGGCGAAGCTGCGGCCCCGCGGCGGTCAGGCCCTCTCGTTCGTGCTGCTGATCGCGCAGATGATCCCGGCGATCATCATGGCGATGGGCTTCTACGCCATCTACCTCAACCTGGGGCTGCTCAACTCGATCCCGGGCCTGATCGTGGCCGACTCCACCATCGCGGTGCCGTTCGGCGTGCTGATCTTCACGGCCTTCATGTCGGGGATCCCCGACGAGCTCACCCAGGCGGCGCGGATGGACGGAGCGAGCGCCTGGCGCACCTTCACCTCGGTGATCATGCCGATCAGCCGCAACTCCGTCGTCACCGTCTCGCTGTTCGCGTTCCTCTGGGCCTGGTCGGACTTCATCTTCGCCTCGACGCTCGACAGCGGCGGGAAGCTCCAGCCGATCACCCTCGGCATCTACAAGTACATCGGCAACAACAACCAGGAGTGGAACTCGATCATGGCGACCGCCGTGGTCGCCTCGCTCCCGGCCGCCGTCCTCCTCGTCGTCGCCCAGCGGTACGTCTCGGCGGGAGTCACCGCCGGCGCCGTCAAGGACTGACCCGTCCCTCCAAGGAGACACCGTGACCCTCACCGCCCCCACCGCCACCGCCCTCGGCGGCCCGGTCGCCCCCTCGCGGAGCGTGCTCCGGCCGCTGCGCCAGGACGAGATCCGCCTCACCGGCGGCTTCTGGAAGCACTACCAGGACCTCAACTCCTCCGCCGTCATCGAGCACTGCCGCTCGTGGATCGAGCGCGTCGGCTGGGCCGGCAACTTCGACCGCGCGGCCGACGGCTCGATCTCGTCCGCCGAGAGCGGCGACGCGCACGCGGGCATCGAGTTCGTGGACTCCGAGGTCTACAAGCTCCTCGAGGCCATGGCCTGGGAGCTCGGCCGGAGCGACGACGCCGGGCTGCAGGAGCGGTACGACGACCTCGTCGCGCGGGTCGCCTCCGCCCAGGACCCGGACGGGTACCTGCACACGAGCTTCGGCCGGCCCGGCCAGCGTGCGCGCTACTCCGACCTGGAGTGGGGCCACGAGCTGTACAGCTTCGGGCACCTGATCCAGGCCGCCGTGGCGCGGCTCCGCACCGGGCACGACGACCTCCTGCCGCAGGTCGCCCGGCGCCTCGCCGACCACGTGCACCGCGAGTTCGGGCCCGAGGGGAGGGGCGCCGTGTGCGGCCACCCCGAGATCGAGCCGGCGCTCGCCGAGCTGGCGCGGGCGACGGGGGAGGAGCGCTACCTCGAGCTGGCCCGCCTCTTCGTGGAGCGGCGCGGGACGGGGACGCTGAAGCCGATCGCGTTCGGCGCCGAGTACTTCCAGGACGACGTGCCCGTGCGCGACGCGGAGGTGCTGCGCGGCCACGCGGTGCGGGCCCTCTACCTCGCCTCCGGGGCTCTCGATGTCGCGGTCGAGACCGGCGACGCCGAGCTGGAGGAGGCGGTCCGCCGCCAGTGGGAGGCGACCGTCGAGCGGCGCACCTACGTCACGGGCGGGATGGGCTCGCACCACCAGGACGAGGCGTTCGGCGCCGACTACGAGCTGCCGCCGGACCGCGCCTACGCCGAGACCTGCGCGGCGATCGGCTCCACGATGCTCAGCTGGCGGCTCCTGCTCGGCTCGAACGAGCACCGCTACGCGGACCTGATGGAGCGGACGCTGCTGAACGCGGTGCTCCCCGCCACCCGCGACGACGGCCGCGCCTTCTTCTACACGAACACGCTGCAGCAGCGCGTCGACGGAGTGGCGCCGGACGAGTCGCGCGAGACCGACCGCGCGCAGTCCAGCCTCCGCGCGCCGTGGTTCTGGGTCTCGTGCTGCCCGACCAACACCGCCCGTACCCTGGCGAGCGTCGAGCTCGGCTTCGCGACCGCCACCGACGAGGGCGTGCAGCTCCACCAGTACGGCGCGTACGAGGTGCGCACCGGAGGCGTCGCGCTGCGCGTCGAGACGGAGTACCCGGCCGACGGCGAGATCGTCGTGCGGATCCTCGAGGACGCGGAGTTCGCGCTGACGCTGCGGGTCCCTCCGTTCGCGCGGGGCTCGGCGCTCCTCGACGGCGAGCCGGTCTCGACGCCGACCGTCACCGTCCGCCGGGCGTTCTCCGCCGGCGACACCGTGCGGCTCTCGCTGCCGATGACGGCCCGCTTCGTCGCTCCGCATCCCCGGATCGACGCGGTGCGCGGCCAGGTCGCCCTCGAGCGCGGGCCGTTCGTGCTCGCGATCGAGTCGCTCGACCTGCCCGAGGGCCTGGACACCGAGCACATCGCGGTCGACGCGTCGGTGCCGCCCGTCGTGACGGCGGAGGGAGCGCGCGTGTCCCTCGTGGCGCGGGAGGCGGCTCCCGGCTGGCCCTACGGTTCCGTGCCGGTGGAGGAGGGGCGCCGCTTCGAGGCGGAGTTCCGGCCGTACCACCGCTGGGCGAACCGGGGACCGTCGACGATGCGGATCTGGACGCCGACGGCCTGACGGGCACCGCTCGCGAGAACGCAGAAGTCGTCGCACTCGAGCGTGAGTGCGACGACTCCTGCGGAGTGGCTGCCGTTGCGGCGCCTGCGCTCAGATCCAGCCGCGCTCGCGGGCCTCGATGACCGCGCGCTGGCGGGTGTCGACGTCGAGCTTGCGCAGGATCGACGAGACGTGGTTGCGGACGGTGCCGGAGGAGAGGTGCAGCGCCGCGCCGATCTCGCCGATCGTCTCGCCGCGGGAGCCGGCGCTGAGCACGTCGAGCTCGCGGTCGGTCAGCGGGCTGCGCGTGCTCGCCAGGGCGTCGGCGGCGATCTCCGGATCGACGTAGCGGCGTCCGCTCGCGACCTGGCGGATCACCTCGGCGACGTCCTCGACCCGGCGCGACTTCGGCAGGAAACCGCTGACGCCCGCTCCGAGCGCTCGCCGCAGGACCCCCGGCCGCGCGTGCCGGGTGACGACCACGACGCGCGTCGCCGAGACCCGGCGCAGCCGCTCCGCCGCCTCGATCCCGTCGAGCCCGGGCATCTCGACGTCGAAGAGGCACACGTCGGGCTGCAGGCGCAGCGCCTCCGCGACCGCCTGCTCGCCGTCGCGGCACTCGCCCACGATCTCGAGGTCCTCCTCGAGGCGGAGGAGCGCGGCCAGCGCCGTGCGGATCATGTCCTCGTCGTCGGCGATCAGCACCCGGATCACGAGTCGCTCCCCACCGGCAGGCGCGCGTCCAGCTCGAAGGAGCGGCGGACCGCCCCGGCGCGCAGCGTCCCGCCCGCGCGCTCGACCCGCTCCGCCATGCCGAGGACGCCCGAGCCGGTCCCGTCCGCCTCCTCCGCGTCCGGTGCCAGGTCGTTCACCGCCTCGAACCGCCACTCGTCCTGCTCCCGCGCGAGCCGCAGCCGCGCGCTGGAGCCGCCGCCGTGCTTGAGGATGTTCGTCGTCGTCTCGCGGACCACCGGCCCGAGCGTCTCGGCCGGCGCGTGAGCCGCCGCCGGGTCGACCTCGAGCTCGACGCGGAGCCCGGCCGAGCGGAGCAGGTCGGCGGCGTTGGCCAGCTCGTCGACGAGCGGGACGCTGCGGAAGCGCGTCGCGAGCTCGCGAGTGCCGGTGCGGGCGCCGTCGACCGAGCGCTGGGCGGCGCGCAGCTGCTCGAGAGCGGCCTCCGGGTCGCTGCCGAGGAGGCGCTCCGCGAGCTCGAGCTGCAGCGCGATGACCTGGAGGTGGTGGCCCTGGAGGTCGTGCACGTCGCCGGCGAGCAGCAGGCGCTCCTGGGCGGCGGCGAGTCGGCCCTCGGCGGCGCGCGCCCGGTCGAGCTCGCGGACGATGTCCCACCACCACAGCGCGCTGACGACCGTCAGGGGCAGCAGCGTCGCGAAAAGCAGGAGGGTCGAGAGCGCGGCCGACGCGTCCGGCGCCGCTCGCGTCTGCTCGAGCACCGCCGCGACCGCGAGGACGATCGTGCAGAGCACCATCACCCGGAGCCGCACCCCGCTCTGCCAGGGCAGCACGGCGACCAGGGTCGCGGCGAGCGAGAGCCCGAGCGCGAGGCTCCCGGCGGCCGTGCCGGTGAGCGCGGCGGCCGCCACTCCGAGGCAGAAGACCAGGGTCGGCGCAGCCCGGAGGCGCACCGGGCCCTCGCGGTCGGCGCGCCGGTACGCGAGCGCGGTCGGCGAGAACACCGCGACCCAGGCGGCCGCGCCCAGGAAGTAGGCGCCCTTCCGCCACTCCTCGGCCTCGGCGCTCAGCACCGCCACGGACCAGACGGCCAGGACGATCACCACGAAGGAGGCGGCCGACGCGAGCGTGTACCACCAGGTCACGGCGACGCCGCGGCCCGCGCGCACGGGCGGATCCGGCTCGGTCGAGTTCACCATGCGGCCCAGGCTACGACCATGACACTTGTCACCCCTCGGGCCGTCGATCCTCCCGGGACGCGGTGACCCGGCGGCACTGCCGCAGCGGGCGCGGACACGGTCGGATGGAGGAGTCCCGAGAGCCGGGGCCACGTACCGGAAGGCACGACCATGACGATCATCAGCGACGCGATCCTCGGATTCCAGGACCTGATCGGCCGCGTTCCCGAGCTCGTGCAGCCCCTCGTCGTCGCCGCGGCCGGGGCCGTCCCCTTCATCGAGGGCGAGGGAGCGGCGAGCATCGGGATCATCGGCGGCATCCACCCGGTCGTCGCCGGGCTTGCGGGGGCGATCGGCAACTTCGTCTGCGTGGCGCTGCTCGTGCTGCTGGGCACCGGCGTCCGCTCGGCGATCACGGGCCGCTCGGAGGCGAAGCGGACGACTCCGCGGCGCGAGAAGTTCCAGCGGGCCTTCACCCGCTACGGCGTCCCGGGCGTGAGCCTGCTGGGGCCGCTGCTGCTCCCGACGCACTTCACCGCGGTGATGCTGGCGGGCGCCGGAGTCGGCCGCGGGCGGATCCTGCTCTGGCAGGGCGTCGCGATCGCGCTGTGGACGACGGTGCTGACGGTGATCGTCGGGCTCGCGGTCTCGGGCGCGACGCAGGCGGGCTGAGCGGGCCGGACACGGTCCGGAAGCGTGCGACCCCGGTGGTGCAGAGGCGTCCGCGCCACCGGTCAGTGCCGGATGCGCCGTCCCGGTCCGCCGTCCGGGTCCGCCGGGCCGGCGGACTGCAGGTGGGTGTGCAGGCGGATGAGGGTGTCGCGCAGCCGGGTCTTGACGGTGCCGAGCGGGATCGACAGCTCCTCCGCGATCTCGGAGTGGCTGTACCCGCGGACGTAGGCGAGGTAGAGGACGTCGTGGTGGATGGCGGCGAGCTGCCGGATCGCGCCGGCCGCGGGCGCCAGGGCCAGCCGGACGTCCGAGCGCTCCCACTCGTGATCGCGGGGCCGGTCGAGGACCGTGTACTGCAGCTCCCGGCGCCGCGCCGACCGGTCCGCCCGGGCGCGGTCCACGGCACGGCGGTGCGCGACCTGGGCCAGGAAGGCGAGCACGGGACGGCCCGGGTCGAGCGAGCGCGCGGTGCGCCAGAGCTCGAGGTAGACCTCCTGCGCGACCTCCTCGGCTGCGGCGCGGTCGTCGAGCACGGCGTCCGCGACGGAGACGACCCGGCCCGCGGTGAGCGAGTAGAGCTGCCGGAAGGCGGTCCGGTCGCCCGCGCAGACCCGCAGCAGCAGGGCCGCTGACCGCGCAGGGCCGTCCCCGGGCTCACGCCGCTTGCCCGTCATCGTCGACACAGGGCTCAGCCTGGCACCGCGGACGCGCTCCTCCCGGGGTTACTCCCTGTGAGGTGGCCCCCGTTAGAGGCTCACTTTCACAGGAGTCCGCCGATGCGCGCCGCACGCCCGCCGATGCGCGGCCCCGGTCGCGCACGGGGCCCGTGCGGCGGCGTCGACGGACTCGGCCGCCCGTCAGGCGGCGACGCGCGCGTTCGACTGCGCGAGGAGCGCGACCGAGCGCAGGCGCGCCTCCGTCTGCAGCGACGCGTGAGCGACGATGACCTCGTCGGCGTCGGCGGAGCGGGCGAAGTCGGCGGCGTAGTCGGCCACCTGGTCGCCGGTGCCGACACCGGTGTAGGTGGTCATGCTCGCGACGTGGGCGCCGATCGGCGCGCTGAGCAGGGCGTCGAGCTCCTCGTCGTCGAAGGTCTGGCCGACGGGGATCTGCCCGCTCTGGCGCAGCAGCATCATCAGGCGGGCGCGCTTCATCTGCGCGAACTGCTCCTGCGCGTCCTCCTCGGTGTCGGCGGCGATGGCGTTCATCCCGGCGATCACGTAGGGGGCGTCGAGCTGCTCGGAGGGGCGGAAGCCGCGCCGGTACTCCGCGACGGCCTGGTGGAGCGCGTCCGGAGCGAAGTGCGAGGCGAACGCGTACGGCAGGCCCAGCGCGGCCGCGAGCTGCGCGCCGAAGAGCGAGGAGCCGAGGATGTAGAGGGGGACGCGGGTGCCGGCACCGGGCGTCGCGCTCACTCCGGGGATGCGGGACTCGCCGGCGAGGAAGGCCTGCAGCTCCAGCACGTCCTGCGGGAAGCGCTCGGAGGAGTCGGGGTCGCGGCGGAGCGCGCGGAAGGTCGCCTGGTCGCTGCCGGGGGCGCGGCCGAGTCCGAGGTCGATCCGTCCCGGGTGCAGTGTCTCGAGGGTGCCGAACTGCTCGGCGATGGTGAGCGGGGAGTGGTTCGGCAGCATGACGCCGCCGGAGCCGAGGCGGATCGTGGAGGTCTGCGAGGCGACGTGCGCGATGAGCACCGAGGTCGCGCTGGAGGCGATGCTCGCCATGTTGTGGTGCTCGGCGTACCAGACGCGGCGGTAGCCGTTCCGCTCGGCCTCCTGGGCCAGGGCGACGGAGGCGGCGAAGCTGTCGCGAGCGGTCTCACCGGGGGCGATGGGGGCGAGGTCGAGGATGGAGAGGGGAACGCTCATGGTGAGGGCAACGCCCGCGACGGCTCCGGTGTTCCCGTCGCGGGCGCCTTCCTCACGCCTCGGGGATGTCGCGGCCGTACGCCTCCAGCGTCACGGCCTCGGGCTCCGGTCCGCCGCGCACGCCGGCCTCGAGGGCGTCGATCCTTGCGAGCTCCGAGCCGGAGAGCGCGAAGTCGAACACGTCGATGTTCTCGGCGATGCGCTCGGGGCGGGTCGACTTCGGGATGACCTGGCGGCCCTCCTGCAGGTGCCAGCGGAGCATCACCTGCGCGGCCGTCTTCCCGTACTTGGCGCCGAGCTCGAGGAGCACCGGGTCGTCGAAGCTGCGGCGCGGGGAGTCGCGGTAGGCGGTGATGCCGCCGATCGGCGACCAGGCCTGGGTGAGGATGTCGTTCTCGCAGCCGAAGCGCTCGACCCGCCGCTGCTGGAAGTACGGGTGCACCTCGAGCTGGTTCACCGCGGGGACGACGTCGGTCTCGGCGAGCAGGCGGGTGAGGTGCTCGACCATGAAGTTGCTCACGCCGATCGCCCGCACCCTCCCGTCGGCGAGCAGCCGCTCGAGCGCCCGATAGGCGTCGAGGGTGCGGTCGAAGGCCTCGGGCAGGGCCTGGTGCAGGATCAGCAGGTCGATCCGCTCGACGCCGAGCTTGCCCGCGCTCTTGTCGAAGGCGTGCAGCGTCTCGTCGTAGCCGTAGTCGCTGATCCACACCTTCGTCTCGAGGAAGACGTCGTCGCGGCCGGCGATCGCCTCGCCCACCTCGCGCTCGTTGCCGTAGGCCGCCGCCGTGTCGATGTGCCGGTACCCCGCGTCGAGCGCGGCGGCGACGGCGGCGCGGGTCTCGTCGGGCGGAGTCTGGAAGACGCCGAGTCCGAGGGCGGGGATCTCGACACCGTTGTGGAGAGTGAACGTGTTCATGAGCCCACGCTACGTCCGCAGACGCCGAGTCGCCCGAGAAGCCGCGCGCGACTCCTCAGGCGACCCCGTCGCTCCGGCCCTGCTCAGCCGTCGATCGGCAGCAGGATCCCCTTCACCGTCTCGTCCGTGGCGAGGAACTCCTGCACGGCCGGGTCCTGGAAGGCCTGGACGAGCTTCTTCACGTTCTCGGTGTCGCGGTACTTCGAGCCGATGGTGAGCTGCCCGGCGAAGTCGTCGGGGGCCTGCGGGGCGAAGATCTGCTGCTCGATCGGGATGCCGGCGGCGAGGTAGTACTCGGTGTAGCCGACGGCCGCGTCGAGGTCCGGCAGCGCGCGCGACTGGGCGGCGAAGTCGAGCAGGGTGAACTGCAGGTTCTTCGGGTTCTCGGCGATGTCGTCCTGGGTCGCGGTGCCCGGCTCCGTGCCCGGCTTCAGCGTGATCAGGCCGGCGTTCTGCAGCAGCCAGAGGCCCTGCGCCTCGTTGGCGGGGTCGGAGTAGAGCGAGACCGTGCCGCCGTCGGGGATCTGGGAGACGTCGGAGTACTTGTCGCTCCAGAGCCCGAAGCCCCAGCGGAAGACGGGGGTGGCCGCCTCCTCCTCGAAGTCGGGGTTGGCCTCGAGCACCTGTCCCAGCCAGAGCTTGTGCTGGTACACCGTGGCCGCGACCTCGCCCTCGCTCACCGCGCGGTTGATGGTGTTGCTGTCCGAGAGCCCCTTGAAGGCGACGGTGATGCCGTAGCGCGGCGCCACCTCCTTCGCGACGAAGTCGACCAGGGCCTGCTCGGAGGCGTTGCCCTCGGCGGTCGCGACGTAGAGCGTCGCTCCCTCCTGCTCGTTGGCCGAGACGGCGGGGGAGAGGAGCGGGACGGCGATCGCGGAGGCGACGCCGACCACGACGACGGCCGCTCCGGCGATCCAGGGCCAGCGGCGCTTCTTCTTGAGATCGAATCCGAGGTCGTCGGGAGTGGACATGGCGGTGCCTTTCGAAGAGGGGGTGCGCGGGCGCGCGGGAGGGGCGCCCGAGGTCGCAGGAGGAGGAGTGGTGGTTCTAGACGGCGGCCGCGACCCGCGGCGCTCGCCGCGAGCGGGAGGCGCCGGGCGTGGTCGCGCGGACGAGGGCGTCGCCGGTGAGCTGCACGGTCGCGACGGTGGCGACCAGGATCACGATGGTGGCGAGCATGACGGTGGTGTCGAAGCGCTGGTAGCCGTAGGTCACCGCGACGTAGCCGATGCCGCCGGCGCCGATCGTGCCGGCGATCGCCGAGTACTCGATCATCGCGATCGTGTTGATCGTCAGGCCGCCGATGATCTGCGGCACCGCCTCGCTCAGCTGGGCGGTCCGCACCACCTGCAGCCGCGACGCTCCGGAGGCGCGGGCGACGCGGGTGAGCGAGAGCGGCACGCTGCGCAGCGCGTTCTCGACGATGCGGGTGAAGAAGGCGATCCCCGCGATCGACATCGGCACGACGGCCGCCGCGATCCCGATGTTGGTGCCGGTGATCAGGCGCGTGAACGGCATGATCGACGCCATCAGGATGAGGAACGGCAGCGAGCGGCCGACGCTGATCACGGCGCTGAGCACCTGGTGCGCGGCCCGGTTCTCGGCCAGGCCGCCCGGAGCGAGGTTGTGCACGAGAGCGCCCAGCGGCACGCCGACCAGCACCACGATCGCCATGACGATGCCGACCATGATCAGCGTCTCGCCGAGCGCCGGCAGCACCAGCGCGGGGATCTGCTCGAGCGGGACCTTGTTGTCGAGGTGGAGGATCACGCCGCCACCTCCTCGGCGAGGACGCGCACGCCGGCGGGCCGGACCGACAGGCCGAGCTCGGCCGCCGCACGGGTGAGCCGCGCCTCGTCGACTGGGCCGAGCCCGATCGTCGCGTGGCCGACCGCCTGCCCGTCCACCGTCTCGATCGCCGCGCCGAGCAGCGCGACCGGGCCGACCGCCTCCGCGAGCCGGGTGACCCAGTCGGTCGGCACTCCGGAGCGGGAGTAGCCCACCACCCATTCGCCCAGGCCCGGGCCCGGCGCGACGGCGGGGCGCACCGGGTTGAGGGCGAGGCCGAGCGGGGACGCGGGGTCGCGCAGCAGGTCGACGAGACGGCCCGACTCCACGATGCGGCCGTGGTCGAGGCGGGCGACGGAGTCGGCCACCTGGCGCACCGTCTCCATCTCGTGGGTGATGAAGAGGATCGAGAGGCCCAGGTCGTCGCGCAGCTCCTTCAGGAGCGTGGTGATCGCGGTGGTCGAGGCGGGGTCGAGGCCCGAGGTGGCCTCGTCCGAGAGCAGCACCGAGGGGCGGAGGGCGAGCGCGCGGGCGATGCCGACGCGCTGGCGCTGACCGCCGGAGAGCTGGTGCGGGTAGTAGCGGGCGCGGTCCGAGAGGCCGACGCGCTCGAGCAGCTCCGCGACGCGGCGCTTCGTCTCGGCGGCGGTGACGCCGAGGTACTCCAGCGGAAGGGCCACGTTCTGCTCGGCCGTGCGGCGGCTGAAGAGTCCGTCGGACTGGAAGACGGTGCCGATGCGGCGGCGGGCGACGCGCAGCCGCTCCTCCGAGAGCTGCGAGAGCGCCTCCCCGTTGACGACGACCGTGCCCGAGGTGGGCCGTTCCAGGAGGTTCACGCAGGCGGCGAGCGTGCTCTTGCCCGCACCGCTCGGGCCGACGACGGCGAAGATCTCGCCGGTCGCGACCGAGAAGTCGAGGCGGTCGAGCACGGTCGCCGGACCGTACGACTTGCTGAGCTGCTCGAGCCGGATCATCGCGTTCCTTCGGACGGGTCGGGCGGCCGCGGCCTCTCCGCGTCGTCCCGGACACGATGATGGAGCACCGCGGGCCCGCCCGTCCCGGCCCGCGTCGCCCGGCGTAACCCTTCGTCGCCGGGCGTAACAGTGCGCGGGGCGGAGGGGGTCGCGGCCGCGAGACGCGACAGGACCGCCGCGGCCGGCAGCACGCGGGCTACCGTGACCGGATGCAGCCGAAGTGGGAGTCGACGACCATCGAGCGCGCCTTCGACGAGGGGTGGTCGGACGAGCCGATGGGGACGAAGGAGAAGTTCTGGCTCGTCGCCGACGGCGATCTGTGGCTCTAAAAGTTCGCCCGCCAGCGAGGAGACGAGACCCGCGGTGAGGACTGGGCGGAGTGGGTGTCGTTCCATCTCGCGCGGATGCTCGACGTCCCGTGCGCGGAGGTCCGACCTGCGACGGTGGGCGGTCGGCGCGGAATCATGTCGAGGAACGTCATCGAGCGCGAGCAGATCCAGAGCCTCGAGATCGGGAACAGCCTGCTGCGCCACTCCGATCGCCACTACGACCACGCTCGGAGGCGGCCCAACGACCGCTACACCGTCGATGCGGTGAGACGTGCTCTCGACGGCGTCGACGCTCCTGCAGGCTTCGACGCCGTCGCCGGACTGAGCGGTTTCGACGTGTGGGCGGGCTACCTGCTGTTCGATGCCTGGGTAGCTGGACGGGATCGACACGACGAGAACTGGGCCGTCATCGCCGGACGCGGTCATCGGACCCTCTCGCCCTCGTTCGATCACGGCAACGCCCTCGGATTCCAGGAGACCGAGGAGAAGCGCGCCGCCTGCCTCGCCGATGAGGCTCTCTTCGACCGGTGGGTGCGGAGAGGAAGGAGTCACCATTTCGCCGGAAGACCGCCGCTGGTCGACCTCGCAGCGGAGGCCCTCGCGGCGGCCTCTCCGGAGGCGCAGGCGTTCTGGCCTGCTCGGCTCCGAGCGGTCGATCCCTCTGCGGTCCGCGAGGTCCTCGCGGCGGTTCCTCCGACCCTGATGTCGGAGACGTGCGCTAGTTTCACGGAAGGACTGCTGGCAGCGACACGGAGGAGGATCCTCGATGACTCTCCTCGTTGATCGACCGGCGCCGCGTCCGACCCCTGGTGTCCGCGAGCTGCTGCTCGTCTGGCAGAACCCTCGTACTCGCCGGTTCCTCCGCGCGGCGGTGCTGTCCGTCGGGGTCGACGGCTTCCTCTTCCGGTACGAGCCGGCGGCTGTCGCCGACGAGGACTTCTTCCCGCTCGCGGAGTTCCCCCGTGTGGACGCGGAGTACCGGAGCTCGTCCCTTCCGCCGTTCTTCGCCAACAGGGTGATGTCGTCCGAGCGCGGCTCGTACGAGGAGTACCTGGGGTGGCTCGGTCTCGAGGCGGCGTCCCCCGACCTCCCCGTCGAGATCATGGTCCGGACCGGCGCGGCGCGAGCGACCGACACCTTCCATGTCGTGGAGAAGCCTCTCCGCACCGCGCAGACCCTCATCAGTCGTTTCTTCGTGTCGGGAGTCCGCCATCGGGCCGAGCTCCCGCTTCCGGTGCTGCCTCTCGAGCAGGGCGACGGGCTGGTCCTCGTGCCCGACGCCTCGAACCTCCGCAACCCGGAGGCCTACGAGGTGGCCTCGGTGTCCGGCGAGCGGATCGGATGGGTGCCGGACTGGCTGTGCGGTGAGGTCGCCGCGCTCATGGCGTCCGGATGGGAGGTCGAGGCGGTCGCCGAGAAGGTGAACCCCGAGGCCCCGTCCCACGTCCAGGTGCTCTGCCGGATCACCGCGACCCTGCGTCACTGAACCCGCTCCCGTTCAGCTCGCGGCGGCCGCCGCGCGGGGGCTCTCGGCGCCCGCCTCGCGGTCGAAGCGCTCGCGGCTGAAGACCTGGTCGGCTGTCGTCAGGGCGAGGCCGATCACGCCGGCCAGCTCGCCCAGGTCCGACGTGTGGATGGTCAGGTGCCGCGTGGCGAGCGGGTGGGTGCGCAGGTAGACGCGCTCGCGCAGGCCCGACATCAGCACCTCGCCGCAGTCGCCGAGCTGGCCCGAGATCACGATGGTCCGCGGGTTGAGGATGTTGACGAGGTCGGCGACCGCCTCGCCGAGGACGCGGCCGGCCTGGCGCACCGCCTGGGTGGCGCGCATGTCGCCGCGGAGCACGCGGGCCGTGACGTCGGCGACGTGCTTGATCGAGGGGTCGTCGGCCGAGAGGTCGCGGACGAGGGCCCAGCCGCTCGCGTACGCCTCCACGCAGCCGGCGTTGCCGCAGCGGCAGGGCAGCGGATCCGCGTCGACCGTGCCCGTGACCGCGCGGGTGTGGCCGATGTCGCCGGCCGCGCCGACGGCTCCGCGGATCGTCGCTCCGTTGAAGACGAGGCCCGAGCCGATGCCGGTGCCGAGCTTCAGGCTGATCAGGTTGTCGGAGCCGTGGTGGCGCGACTCGGCGAGGGCGCGGGCGTTCGCGTCGTTCTCGATGACGACCTGCACGCCCTCGTACGGCTCGGCGAAGTAGCCGGCGATGTCGAAGTCGTCCCAGCCGGTCATGATCGGCGGGTTGCGCACGCGCCCGGCGGCGAACTCGACCGGCCCCGGGACTCCGACGCCGATGCCGGCGACCGCGTCGCCCTGCTGCAGCCGCTCGAACGCGGCGAGCACCAGCGAGAGCACGGCGTCCGGTCCCTCCCAGACGTCGACGACGCCGCTCTCGTGCCGGAGGGGGGTGCCGCGCAGGTCGCAGGCGGCGGCGACGAATCCGCTCGCCCCGATGTCGGCGGTGAGGAACACCGTGCCGACCAGGTTCATCGCGAACATGCTCGAGGGGCGCCCGCCGGTCGACTCGCCGCCGGTGGTGGGGGCGATCAGGCCGAGCTCCACGAGGGTCGCGAGGCGCTGGTTGACGGTGGAGCGGGAGAGCCCCGTCTGCTCCATCACCGCGTTGCGCGAGATCTCGCCCTGCTCGCGGAACAGCGCGAGGACGTCGGCCACGTGCGAACCGGCCTCGCCGGTGGAGTACCCCGTCATCGCTCCCCCTCTTGTCACGGTCAGCGTACATGCCTGCCGACGGGAAACCTGAAGTCTCCCGACTTTCGTATTGCGGTAACGCAAAAGCCCGGGTAGTTTTCACACATCGGCACGCAGTGGTGCCACTGATCCTCAAGGATGACGATGAACCGCACAGCACGCCGCCTCCTCCCGGTTCTCGCACCGGTCGGCGCCCTCGCACTCCTCCTCACCGGCTGCGCCTCGGGTGGCGACACGGCCGCCGGCGGCTCCGGATCGACCAAGGTCGCCGCGGTCATCAAGGGCCTCGACAACCCCTTCTTCCAGGCGATGGAGAACGGCATCGAGGACACCGCGCAGGACGACTCCGTGGACGTCTCGGTGCAGGCCGCCGCCGACATCGGCGACACCACCGGCCAGGCCGACAAGCTCACCACCGTCGCCGGCCAGGACTTCGGCTGCCTGATCGTCAACCCGATCAGCGGCACGAACCTGGTGCAGGCCCTCGCCTCCGCCACCGGCAAGACGATCGTCATCATCGACAGCCCGCTCGACCCCGACGCGGTCGAGGCCGCGAACCTCGACGTGACCACCTACATCGGCACCGACAACGAGGCCGCGGGCGGCAAGGCCGGCGACTTCCTCCTGCAGCGGCTGCCCGCCGGCTCCGAGGTCGCCGTCATCGGCGGAGTCTCGGGAGACGTCACCAGCGCCGCCCGCGTCGACGGCTTCACCGCCGCGATCGGCTCCGACCTCACCGTCGTCCAGGAGGCCGCGGCCGACTGGAAGCGCGAGGTCGCGCTGACCAAGGCGACCGACATCCTCGCCGCGAACCCCGACGTGAAGGCGTTCTTCGCCGCGAACGACGACATGGGCCTCGGCATCGTCAAGGCCGTCGAGAACGCGGGCCTCACCGGCTCCGTCCAGGTGGTCAGCGTCGACGGCAACGAGGACGCGCTGCAGTCGGTGAAGGACGGCGGCCTCACCGCCACCGTCGCCCAGTACCCCTACGCGATCGGCCAGCTCGGCGTGCAGGCGTGCGAGGCCGTCGGCGCCGGCGAGGAGATCCCCGCCGAGATCGAGTCGCCCACCGCACTCGTGACCTCCGAGACCGCGGAGCAGGCCCTCGGCGCCTTCCCCCAGCCGTTCGAGGAGTTCGACAACCCGCTCGCCGCGCTCGTCCCCGGCAAGTAGGACCTCCCGCCCATGGCAACCCAGGAAGCGACCATGACCTCAGTCACCGCCCGACCCCCGGCCAGCGCCTCCCCGCTGCTGGCGAACCTCCGTCAGCTCAGCTTCTGGGCTGAGAACGCCGCACCGATCGGGCTCGTCGCCCTGGTGATCGTGTTCTCGATCGCGACGCCGACGTTCCTCAGCCTCGGCAACATCAAGGCGATGCTCGTCGCCGCCGCGATCCTGGTCATCCTCTCGATCGGCCAGTCCTTCGTCATCACCACCGGCGGCATCGACCTCTCGATCTCGGCGACGATGACCGTCGGAGCGGTCGGCTTCGGCATCGGCTGGAGCGCCGGCTGGGGCTTCTGGCTCTCGGCGCTCGCGGCCCTGCTCTTCGCGGGGCTGATCGGAGTGATCAACGGCTTCCTGATCGCGAAGGGCAAGGTCACCGACTTCATCGCGACACTGGGCACGCTCTCGGTGGCGACAGGCCTCGCGCTGATCGTCTCCGACGGCAAGCCGATCACGGTCGGCAGCCCCGAGCTGCTCCGCCTCACCACCGGCTCGATCGGGATCATCGGCTACCCGATCATCCTGGCCGCGGTCATCGGAGTCGTCGCCTGGGTCGTCATGTTCCGCACCCGCTTCGGCCTGCACGTGCAGGCGGTCGGCGGCAACGAGGAGAGCGCGGTCGCCAACGGCATCAAGGCCGGACGCGTGCGCATCGCGGTGTACATCATCGCCGCCGTCCTCGCCGGAGTCGGCTCGCTCCTCCTCGTCGCCCGCGTCGGCGCCGCGGAGCCGGCCATCAACACGCAGTACCTGCTCAACTCCATCGCGGCCGTCGTACTCGGCGGAGTGAGCCTCACCGGCGGCAAGGCCAAGATCGTCGGCCCGATCATCGGAGCGTTCCTCCTGACCGCGCTGACCAACGGCCTGACCCTGCTCGGCGTCTCGCAGTTCTACCAGCCCCTCGCCGTCGGCCTGGTGGTCGTGCTCGCCGCCCTCATCACCCGCTACCAGAAGAAGTGAGCCCAGCCATGACCAGCGACATCCTGCTCGAAGCGCGGGACATCAAGAAGTCCTTCGGCGGCGTCCACGCTCTCAAGGGAGCGTCGATGTCGATGCGCCGCGGCGAGATCACCGCCCTGATCGGCGACAACGGCGCGGGCAAGTCCACCCTCGTCCGCTGCCTCTCCGGGGTGCACCCCGCCGACTCCGGCACCATCACCCTCGACGGCGACGTGGTGCACTTCACCACTCCGCTCGGCGCCCGGGACGGCGGCATCGAGACGGTGCACCAGACCCTCGCCCTGGTCGAGGACCTGACCGTGTGGCAGAACTTCTTCCTCGGCCGCGAGCTCACCAAGGGCGTGCCCGGGGTGCGGTTCCTCGACCGGACGCAGATGAAGAAGACGGCCCAGGAGCTGCTCGGCGACCTCGCCGTGAACGTCCCGCCGGTCACCAGCAAGGTCCGACGCCTCTCGGGCGGCCAGCGCCAGGCGGTCGCGATCGCCCGGGCCGCGGGCTGGGGCAGCAAGATCGTGATCATGGACGAGCCGACCGCGGCGCTCGGCGTCCAGGAGACGGCGCGCGTCGAGAAGATCATCCTCAAGCTGCGCGACGCCGGAGTGGCCGTGCTGCTGATCAGCCACAACTTCGACCAGGTGATGCGCCTGAGCGACCAGGTGTGGGTGATGCGCGCGGGCCTCGCCGTCGCCGGCCGCCGCACCGCCGAGACCAGCGGCGACGAGCTCGTCTCGCTGATCACGGGCGCGAAGGCCGCCTGATGCACCCCGAGTTCCTGCACCGCGGGAGCACGGAGCGCTCGTCGCCGATCGGGGTCCACGCGGGCCTGCTCGTCGGAGACTGGACGCCGGAGTCGGGACGCCGCGCGATCGGCGCCGCCGCCTCGATCGGCTTCGACCTGATCGAGATCCCGGCGCCCGACGACCCCGACGCCTCCGCGTGGACCGCCGACCTGCTCGACGAGCACAGGATCGACGCGGTCGTCTCGCTCGCGCTGGACGCCGACTCCGACATCACCGACCAGGCCACGGCCGGCCGCGGCGAGGAGCGGCTCCTGGCGGCCGTGCGGTTCGCCGAGGCGATCAGCGCGCGGTACGTCGGCGGAGTCACCTACTCGGCCATGCGCAAGTACGAGCACGCGGCCGACATGGCTGCCCGCTCGCGCTCGCTCGACGTGCTGCGGAGGGTCGCCGCGGCCGCCGCTCCCGCCGGCGTCGTCGTCGGAGCGGAGTAAGTGAACCGCTACGAGAGCAACCTGCTGAACACGGCCGCCCAGACCGCCGCGTTCCTCCGCGAGCTCGACGCGCCGAACGTGCTCCTGCATCTCGACACGTTCCACGCCCACCTCGAGGAGGTCGACCTCGCGAGCGCCGTCCGCGACGCCGGCGACCTGCTCGGCTACCTCCACGCCTCCGAGAACCACCGCGGAGAGCTGGGCACCGGGAGCACCGACTGGACCGGGCTCGCGGCGGCGCTCGCCGACTCCGGCTACCGCGGACCGCTGACCCTCGAGAGCTTCTCGCCCGCCGTCCAGCCCCCGGCCTCGGCCGAGGGCATGGGCCTCTGGCGCGAGCTCTGGCACGACCCCGTCGCCCTCGCGACCTCCGGCCACGCGTTCCTCGCGGACCTGCTCGACACCGACCCCGCGGCCCGACGCCGCCCCTGAACCTCTCGAACCAAGGAGCACAACCATGACCACGAACCCTCTCGGAGTGCACGCCCTCGTCTTCGCCGGCGGCACCACCCCCGACGAAGTGACCGCGACGATCGAGCAGACCAAGGCGGCCGGATTCGACCTGCTGGAGCTCTCGCTGCACGACGTGCAGAACCTCGACACCGCCTCCGCCCGCGCCGCACTCGAGGCGAACGACCTCGGCATCGTCTGCTCGCGCGGCCTCGCCTTCTCGGCCGACGTCTCCAGCGACGACCCGGAGGTGGTGGCCCGCGGCGCGAAGCTGCTCGCCGACTCCCTCGAGACCACCCACGCGCTCGGCGGCACCCACTTCACCGGCGCCCTCTACAGCGCGCTCGGGAAGTACAGCGCGCCCCTCTCGGCCGCGGGCCGCGCGAACGTCGTCTCGGTGCTGACCGACCTCGCCGCGGAGGCCGCGACGAAGGGCATGACCCTCGGCCTCGAGATCTGCAACCGCTACGAGACCAACGTCATCAACACCGCCGCGGACGCCCTGCGCCTCGCCGACGACATCGGCGCCGACAACGTCCTGATCCACCTGGACACGTACCACATGAACATCGAGGAGGACGACTTCTTCCGCCCGGTGCTGCTGGTCGGGGATCGTCTCGGGTATGTCCACATCGGCGAGAACCACCGCGGCTACCTCGGCAGCGGCCACCTCGACTTCACGACGTTCTTCCACGCCCTCGCCGCGATCGACTACCGCGGACCCATCACCTTCGAGTCGTTCTCGTCGGCCGTCGTCTCGCCGACCCTCTCGAACGACCTGGCCGTGTGGCGGAACCTCTGGAACGACGGCCCCGCGCTCGCCCGCCACGCCCACGGCTTCCTGGTGAACGCGCTGGAGAGCAGCCGTGGCGAGGCCTGAGACCGAGGTCGCGCCCGACGCGGCGCGGCCGGGCCTCGACGAGCTGACCGGGCGCGCGCTCGCGCTGACCTCGCCGGGCCGCCGCGCGATCGTCGCGATCGCCGGCAGCCCCGGGGCAGGCAAGACCACGCTCGCCCGGGCCGTGGTCGCCCGCGCGAACGAGCTCGCGGGGGAGGGGACCGCTGCCTTCGTGCCGATGGACGGCTTCCACCTCGCCAACGCCACGCTCGACGAGCTCGGCCGCCACGACCGCAAGGGCGCCCTCGACACGTTCGACGGCTGGGGCTTCCTCGCCCTGGTACGGAGGCTGCGCGCCGAGACCGACCACGTCGTCTACGCGCCCACCTTCGAGCGCACCGTCGACGAGGGAGTGGCCGGCGCGCTGGCCGTGCGCCCCTCCGCCTCGCTCGTCGTGCTGGAGGGCAACTACCTCCTCGTCGACGAGGGCCCGTGGGCGCTGCTGCGCGCCGAGTTCGACGAGGCCTGGTTCTGCGCGACTCCCGAGACCGAGCGCTTCGAGCGCCTGGTCGACCGCCACGTCTCCTTCGGCCGCGCCCCCGAGGCGGCCTCCGCCTGGGCCTCCGAGGTCGACGGGCGGAACGCGCTGCTGATCGAGGCCACTCGCGACCGCGCCGACCTGATCGTGTCGGGGACGGCGGCGGGGGTGGTCTGACGCCCGATGTGGCGGAGGAGCGGTCCGCTTCGGGGCGCGACCTCGGCTCTCGGGCGGGTCCGGCCGGTCGATCGGTCGGACGACGGAGGACCCGTCGCCCGGCGGATGCGGTCTCGACGGGTCGGGCGCCAGGCTCGAGGGATGGACGACTCGACACGGAACTCCACGGAACAGCCCTCTCCCACCACCCCGCCGGCCGTTGCGCGCCCCGGAGCCGGGCAGCCGCCCCTCCCCGTCGCTCTCCTCCTCCTGCTGCGGCGGAGCGACGGGCGGCCCGCGGCTTCGTCGGGCGCTCTCGACACCGTCCTGGCCGCTTCCGTCCTCGCGGAGCTCTCCCTCCAGCGGCGCGTCGAGGTGGACGCCGGAGTCGTCGCCCTCGGGCCGGAGCGGTCCGCGCTCGGGGACGCCGTGCTCGACGGGGCCCTCGGGTGGATCGAAGCGGAGCGAGCACCGCGCAGCGCCTCCTGGTGGATCGCCCGCCTCACTCGGAGGGAGCTGCATGCCGCCCTCCTCGAGCGGGTCGCCGCCGTGGAGCCGGCGGAGGACGAGCGGCTGCGGATCCGGGTCGCCGAGGTCCTCGCGGCTCGGACGGCGCTTCTTCCGTCGGACTCGGCGCTCATCGGCCTGCTCGACGCGGCCGGAGCGCTCTCGCCGAGGCCCGGCATCCCGGACCGGCAGGCGATCCGGTCGCTCGCGGCGCAGCACTGGGCAGGGCCGGCGGCCGCCGCCGTCCTCGCGGGAACCGCCGCGAGCGTCACGGGAGCCGCGGTGATCGCGGCGGCGACGACGGTCACGATCACCGGCATGTGATCCGACGCGTGCGGCTCGCTGAAGCCGCGCGCCCCTACTCCGCCGGGTAGTCGGGCGCGACGAAGACGCAGAACGGGTGGCCGGCCGGATCGGCGAGGACGTGGAGCGCCTCCTCCGGGTCGTCGCTCCTGTCCTCGATCAGCTCGGCGCCGAGGGCGAGCGCCCGGGTCTTCTGCCGGTCGAGCTCGTCCGCGTCCGCGACCATGAAGTCGAGGTGCAGCTGCTGCGGGACGGGCCCCTCCGGCCAGGTCGCGCGCGGCAGGGCGGCCACCCGCTGGAACGTGAGCTTCGCGCCGTCGGCGGTGACGATCGCGACCCACTCCGCCTCGTCGTCCGAGCCGTCCGCGGGCGGCTCGTCGCCGGGGCGGTACTCGCCGCCGAGCAGGGCGAGGTAGAAGGCGGAGAGGGCGCGAGCGTCCTCCGTGTCGAGGACGACCTGGCGCAGGCGCATGCGGGCAGGGTACCGCCGGACGGCACCGGAGAGGGATGACGTGCTGTGCGGGACGGCTGCGGCGGGCCGGGCGTCGTGGGTCGCGGCCCGACGTCGGCTGAGAAGGGGGGTCCCTGCCCCGACACGGCGGGCCGCGTCTCAGCGGAGGTTGTCCAGCTCTCTCGCTCCCGACCGCGCCGCCCTGCCACTCCGCGCCCGCTTCCTCAACCCCTCCCGGCTCCCGGCCTCGCGCCAGGGCCCGGCGCGTACTGTTGCCGCTGACTCACGACGGCTACGAGGGAGACACCATGACGGAGCAGATCGGAATCCCCGAGGCCGCGGCGCTGGGGAGCGAGCAGCGGAGCATCGCGATCCTCGGAGCGGGCGGCGACCTCACCGAGCGGCTGCTGCTGCCGGGCCTGGGCCGGGTGGCCGAGCTCGCGCGCGACCTCGAGCTCACGCTGATCGGGGCGGCGCGCACCCCGCAGACCGACGAGGAGTGGCAGGGCCTCGTCCGCCGCAGCCTCGAGGCGGCCGGAGTCGCCGCGCACACGGTCGAGGCCCTCGCGTCGCGCGCGCGCTTCGTCGCCACCGACGCCTCCGACCCGGAGCAGCTGAAGGCCCTCCTCGACGCCTGCCCGTCGACCCCGGTGCTCTACGTCGCCCTGCCGCCGGCGATGGGGCACAAGGTCGCCGCCTCGCTCGCCGAGCTCGACCTGCCCGAGGAGCTGGTCGTCGCCATCGAGAAGCCGTTCGGCGAGGACCTCGACGACGCGATCGCCCTCAACGCGGCGTTCGCGAAGGTCCTCCCCGAGAGCCGCCTCTGGCGCATCGACCACTTCCTCGGCAACGCGACCGTGCTGGGGATGCTGGGCCTGCGCTTCGGCAACAGCATGCTCGAGGCGAGCTGGAGCGCCGAGTGGATCGAGAAGGTCGAGATCGTCTACGACGAGACGCTCGGCATCGAGGGCCGCGCGGCCTTCTACGAGAAGACCGGCGCGCTGCGCGACATGCTGCAGAGCCACCTCCTGATGGTGCTCGCGCTGACCACGATGGAGCGGCCCGACGAGGTCGCGCCCGACGAGGTCCACGCGCGCATGGCCGAGGTGCTCGGCGCCGTGCGGCTCTGGCGCGACGACCCCTCCTCCGCCCGCCGCGCCCGCTACACCGAGGGCCGCGTCGACGGCCGCTTCTTCCCCTCCTACGTCGACGAGCCCGACGTCGACCCCGAGACCGGCACCGAGACCCTCGCGCAGCTGCTGCTCCAGGTCGACACTCCGCGCTGGGCGGGCGTCCCCTTCGTCCTCCGCTCCGGCAAGGCGATCGGCGACCCGCGCCGGGAGGTGGCGATCCACTTCCGCGCCGCCACGCCCCCGCGCGGCCTGCAGGCGGCCGAGGGCGACGCCGGGACGGTCCTCCGGATCGGCCTCAAGGGCGGCGACGTCAGCCTCGACCTGGTCGTGAACAGCGCCGACGAGCTGACCGACCTCGAGCGCACCACCCTGACGGCGCAGCCCGGCGCGGCCACGCTCGACCCCTACGCGCAGGTCCTCGCCGGGATCCTGCAGGGCGACACCCTGCTCTCGGTCCCGGGCGACGTGGCCGAGCAGTGCTGGCGCGTCATCACTCCGGTGCTCTCCGCCTGGGCCGCGGGCGACGCTCCACTGGACGAGTACGAGGCGGGGAGCGCGGGGCCCGAGGGCTGGTGAGCTCGCGGTGAGGCGCGCGGGCTGAAGCGCGAGAGCTGAAGCGTCGGCGTGAGGCCGTGTCGGCTCCGCCGGCGCCGGACACGTTGCCGCCCGCCCGGCTCCGGTCGCTCCGCTGCTGCCCGCTCCGCTGCTGTCCGTCCCGCGTCGGCACCCCCGCCCGTTGACCCTCCCGCCTGTTGACCCTCCCGCCGGGGGAGACGGGATGCTGGAGGCATGTTGGGCATCGGGGAGTACGCAGGCATCACGGGTCTGAGCGTGAAGGCGCTCCGGCACTACGACGAGAAGGGCGTGCTGGTCCCGGCGGAGGTCGACGAGCGGTCGTCGTACCGCCGGTACGCCGACGCCCAGGTCCGGGCCGGAGTCGTGATCAGCGCCCTCCGGAGCGCGGGGGTGCCGCTGCCCGAGGTCGCAGCGGCGACTCGAGCCGGCACCGCGGCGGAGGCGCTGCAGGCGCACAGGGAGCGCGTGCTCGCGGAGCGGGAGCAGGAGGACCGGGCGTTCGGGGCCGCCGAGGTGACGCTGCGGGCGCTCGCCGTGCCGGTCGAGGTCGCCGAGCGGACGATGCCGGCGCAGCCGTACGTCGGCCAGGTCCTCACGATCGCCCTGGACGATGCCGACGGGCCGGGCGACGACGAGGCGAACGAGATCTTCGGCGCGCTCGCCACCCGAGTGCACGCGGCAGGGCTCGGGCCGACGGGACGTTTCTGGACGGCGCTCCGGGCGGGCGAGCCGGGTTCGGCGGAGCTCGTCTGCTGCTGGCCGACGTCGGCGGAGGCGGAGGGCGACCTCGCCGATCTCGCCGCGATCCTCCCGGCGCGCACCGAGCTGGTCGCCACCTGGCGCCCCCGCGACGGGGAGGAACTGCCCGAGGGGACCCTGCATCCGGCGATCGTCGCGCTCTTCGACGCCGCCGGAGACCGCGGTCTGCGGCTCGACGGGGTCGAGGTGCGGCAGACGGTGCTGGGGGAGGGGCCGGAGGACGTGGCGGTCGAGGTGTCGCTGACGGTCGCGGGGTGAGCGCAGGGCGGGAGGCGGGGCGACCGCAGTCGCCCCCGTCTCCCGGTCCCGGTGCTGCTCAGTAGGCGAACTGCCACATGTAGCGGCGTCCCTCCAGCGCGCAGCCCCGGGCCGCGGCCCAGTGGGCGGCGAGCCGGGAGACCAGCGTCGAGTACACGAGCGGTGCGACGAAGGCGCGCTGGGGCGCCGCGATGCCGGGCAGCTCGAGGTCGCGGGAGTCGACGTAGTGGGTCGTCCCGCTGTACTGGTCGAGGAAGCTCCGGGCGCGCTCGCCCATCGGCCGCGTCGCGTCCTCGGCGAGGAGGACGAGGCTCTGCGTCTCGCCGTCGAAGACCTCGAAGGGGCCCTGGAAGAACTCGTCCGCGTTGATCGTCGCGGCGTGCATCCACTGCATCTCCTGCAGGTAGCAGGAGGTGAAGGTCTGACCGGGGCCCATGAGCGACCCGGAGGTGACGAGGTAGGTCACGGGGACGTCCTTCATCGCGGCGGCCAGCTCCTCGGCCCTCGGCTCGAAGGCGGCGACCGTGGCGACCATCGCGGACGGCAGGGCGCGCAGCGCCTCGAGCCGATCCGTCACGTCCACCCCGTCGCGGCGCAGGACCGCGAGCGCGAGCAGCTGCAGCACGAGCTGCGTGCCCTGACCGGTCTGCGCGACGAAGGCGGTGTCGAGGGCGAGCGCGAGCGGTCCCTCCTGCTTGAGGGTCACTCCGACCACGGCGGCGCCGCGCTCCTGCGCCCACTCGCCGGCCCGCACGGTCTCGGGGGTCTCGCCGGTGCCCGAGAGCACGACGACGAGGGCGCCGGGGCCGACCGAGGCGGGCGCGCGGAAGAAGAACTCGTCCGAGTTGTAGGAGGCGGCGGGCGTGATCGCGGCCGTGTCGAGCAGGTACTGAGCGGCCTGGACGCCCATCAGCGATCCGCCCGCGCCGACCAGGAAGACGCGGTCGACCGCGGGGAGGGAGGCGACGTGGTCGTCGATCCGGCTCCACCCCTGCCGGCCATCGGCACGGCGGACGTCGCCGGGGAGCGGAACCTCTGCGCCACTGACCGCGTCGGGGCGACCGGATGGATCGCCGGCTGCGCGGGAGTGTCGCGGCGCTCTCGGTGCCGAGGTCAGACGGGGCTCGGCTCGACCGCGCCGACGTCGCGGTCGTATGGCGCCACTCCGGGCATACCTGTATGCTGTCACGCATGATAGATGGAGTCGGGGCACAGCTTCGAAAGGGCGTAGCCGAGTTCTGCATCCTGGGGCTGCTCGACACCGTTCCCATGTACGGGTGGGAGCTGTCCACGCGCTTGCAGGAGGTCGGTGTGATCGGGAGCATCGGCACCCTGTACCCGCTCCTGGGTCGGCTGCGGGACCGAGGCTCGATCACCGCAGTCGTCGTCCCGAGTGCGCAGGGTCCGGCTCGGAAGTACTACTCGTTGACCGACGTGGGGAAGGTCGAGCTCGGGCGGTTCAGGGCGGAGTGGCCGTCCTTCGTCGGGCAGGTGAACGAGACGATCGGAAGGGGAACGTCATGAGCACGACGACATCGCCGGCGGCGGCGCGCTACCTCGAGGAGCTGAGGATCGCATTGTCCGGCGTGCCCGCCGACCTCCGGAGTGAGATCTGGAGCGGGATCGCGGAAGAGCTGGACGGCCTCGACGACGATGCCGCCCGTGAGCGGATCGATGAACTGGGAAGTCCCTCTCGGATCGCGCAGGCCGCCGGCGGATCGCTCGCTGGGGGCGGCGGGTCGATCTTCGACCGCCCCTGGTTCGCCGTCGTCGCCTCGCTGGTCTTCGCCTTCGGCTGGCTGGTGATTCCCGGATTCGGCTGGCTCCTCGGCGCCGTCGCGATTCTCCTCTGCTCGTCCTGGACCGTCTCGCAGAAGAGGAGGGCGCTGGTGATCCCCGTCGTCGCTGCCGTGGTGGTCGGCGGGGCGATCGGGCTGTACTACTGGCTGTCGGCGATGCCGAGTTCCGGTATGACGACGTGGACGGTCCTGGCTGGTGCGTGGCTGGTCGGGGGTGGCACCAGCCTTGTTCTCGGGACGCGACTGTGCGCCCGCTTCGTGAGGACGCGGCGGGCGCACAGCGCGTTGGAGTGAGCCGGATGAGCTCTGCTCGTCAGCTCCAGCTCACCGTCGCGGCTCCTCCGGAGACCGTCAGGCGCAACTCGAAGGTCGTGTTGTAGGGGACGCCGCACATCTGCGCGTTGATGAGCATCTGCGCGCGGTTGGCGAGCGGTCGGCCGAGGTAGTTGAGCGACGAGCCACAGGCTCCCCCGATCGTCCAGGCCGGGCCCCACGGGTTGGCGGTCACCGTGTTGCTCGACAGGTTGTAGGAGGTGTAGAAGCTCATGCTCACCAGTCCGACCCAGGTGTCGATCTTGCAGCCGTTCCGCGCGGACCCGCTCACGGAGCACTCGCTGATGCCGCGCGTCTTCACGTCGGCGCCTTCTCCTCCGATGCGGACGACACTGACGGATCCGTCCTCATAGGTGGAGATCGTGTAATCGCCATCAGGACGCTTCTCCTCGACCACCTTCCTTACCGTTATTTCCGTGGATCCGGGGCAGTTGTAGGCTCCGGAACGCGCCAGGGGTCCCGGGTATGGCTGACCGCCTTCAGCCGACTGATGGCACGCCGTGATTAGCCGCCCGGGACCCCGCAACGGCAGGACCGCTCATTGAGAAACGCGACCAGATCGCCCCGTAAGGACATGCCGGCAAGGTCGTTCACGGCGCACCGCACCCTCAACGGAAGGACCCTGCGTGCCCCAACTCTGGGCCGGTATCGACGCCGGCAAGACCGAACACCACTGCGTCGTCATCGACGCCAACGGAACCAAGCTGCTCTCCCAACGGTTCAAGAACCGAGAAACGGCGATCCTGACCCTGATGGGAGACGTCGCCTCCCTGCCAGGCGGCACCGACGTCGCCTGGGCAACGGACCTCAACCACGGCGGGACAGGGCTGCTGCAGACGCTCCTGCACTCGCATGCGCAGCCGCTGTTCTACATCTCAGGCCGCGTCGTGCATCACGCCTCGGGCGCCTACCGCGGCGAAGCCAAAACAGACGCGAAGGACGCGGTCATCATCGCCGACCAAGCGCGGACCCGGCGAGACGTGACGCTGATGCGCCAGGCCGACGAGGTCACGGCGGAACTGCGCCTGCTCTCGGCGCGACGAGAAGACCTGGTGCACGATCGCACCCGCGCCGTGAATCGCCTGCGCGCCATCCTGGTCCACTACTTTCCGTCGCTCGAGGGGGCATTCAACTACGCGACGACCAGGGGACCTCTGGTGCTGCTCACCCGGTACGCGACCCCCGGTGCGATCCGGCGCATGGGGGAGAGCCGGCTGGCGGCGTGGTTGAAGGGACAGGGCTGCTGGAAATCCGCGGCGGTCGCGAAGACGGCGGTGGAAGCCGCGCGCGAGCAGACATCGGTCGTCGTGGGGGAGGGGGCAGCGGCTCGGCTGGTGAGCCGGTCCGCGCGTGATCTCCTCCGCATCCGCGACGAGGTCGCCGAGCTCGACGGGGAGATCGAAGCCGCTTTGCAGGACAGCAGATCCGCGGATCTTCTGGTGTCGATTCCTGGGTTCGGGCGCAGGCTCGCCGCGGATTTCCTTGCCGCGACCGGTACTGACCTCGCCGCGTTCGAGACGCCCGACCGGTTGGCCAGCTTCGCGGGTCTCGCTCCCGTGCCGCGGGACTCCGGGAAGATCTCCGGCAACCATCACCGGCCACGTCGCTATGACCGGCGGCTGTTGAACGCCTGCTTCCAGGCGGCGTTCATCGCGTCGAGGAACTGCCCGGTCTCGCGCTCGTTCTACGATCGGAAACGCCAGGAGGGGAAGTCGCACAAGCAGGCTCTGATCGCTCTCGCCCGGCGCCGTATGAACGTCATCTGGGCGATCTTCCGTGACCAGACGACCTTCAACCCCACCCCGCCCCGGCCGAACGATCCCGTCACCCCGCTTCTGCAGCACGGTCCAGAGTCGCCATCGAGGAGCAGACCCACCATCGCCCTTGCGGCCGCCTGACGCGTCTAGGTGAGGAGTTCGGTCTGGATCCGGGCGGCGACGGCCTCGCGGAGGGGGCGGACGTTCTCGGTGCTCCAGTCGGTCGGGTCGGGGAACTTCCACTCCAGGAATCGGCCGGTCGGCGTTGCGGGGAGGGTGAGGCCGGGCTTCATGGTGATGACGATGTCCGCGTTCTCGAGGTCCTCGACGGTGACGGCGCGGGGGATGTGGTTCCTGATGTCGAGGCCGAGCTCGGCGACGGTCGCAGCGATCGCGGGGTTCACCGTCTCGGCGGGGGAGAGACCGGCGGAGGTGGCGGTGTAGCGGTCGCCGGCGAGGACTTCGAGCAGGCCTGCGCCGAGTTGGGAGCGGCCGGCGTTGTGCTGGCAGAGGAAGAGGACGGTGGGCTTCTCGGTCATGCGGGGATGCTGCTTCCGGTGGTGGTGCGGGTCCAGGTCTGGGTGGCGATCTGCACGGCGTCCCAGGGGGAGCCGAGCGGGGGTGTGTAGGAGAGGTCGAGGTCGGAGACCTGCTCGACGGTGAGCCCGGCGAACAGGGCGGTCGCGTACGTGTCGACGCGCTTGGCGGTCTCGGTGCCGAGGCGTCCGACGAGCTGCGCGCCGAGCAGACGTCCGTCGCGGGTGTCGCCGGTGATGCGGATCGTGATGGGCTGCGCGCCCGGGTAGTAGCGCTTGTGGTCGTCCGCGACCGCGCTCGTCGTCGCCGGCGCGAAGCCCGCGGCGAGGGCCTCGTGCTCGCGAAGGCCGGTGCGGGAGGCGACGAGGTCGAAGACCTTCACGACCTGCGTGCCGACCGAGCCGGCGAACCGGGCATCGCCGCCGAGAGCGTTCTCGCCGGCCACCCGTCCCTGCTTGTGGGCCGTGGTGCCCAGCGGCAGGTAGGTGCTGCCGAGCAGACGGTGGTGCGTGGTCACTCCGTCGCCTGCCGCGAACACGTGCGGCAGGCCCGTGCGCATCGCCTCGTCGACGACGACCGCGCGGCCGGCGCCGAGAGACGCTCCGGCGCGGGCGAGCAGGTCGGTGTTCGGCTTCACGCCGACGACGAGGAGGACGACGTCAGCGGTGCGGGTGAGAGGTGTGCCGTCGTGGTCGGCGTGCACGGCGAGGCCGGTGGCGGTCTTCTCGATCGAGGCGACGGTGGTGCGGGTGAGAACCTCGACGCCGCGCTCGGTCAGTTCGGTGTGGACGAGGGCGCCGAGTTCGGGGTCGAGGGTGGAGAGCACTTCCGGGCCGCGCTGGAGCTGGGTGACTCGGAGGCCGCGGACGGTGAGGGCTTCGGCCATCTCGAGGCCGACGTAGCCGGCGCCGACGATGATCGCGGTCTGCGGGTCTCGACTGTCGAGGAACCGCTCGAGCGCGAAGGTGTCGCCCATCGAGTGCAGCACGTGCACTCCGTCCTCCGGCCCCAGTGCGTCCACTCCCGCGATGCCGGCGGAGGAGGCGAGGGCGCCGGTGCCGACGATCAGCTCGTCGTACCCGATCCGGTCGAGCGAGCAGTCGGGGGTGCGGACGGTGAGCTGCTGCCCGGCGACGTCGATGTCCGTCGCGAAGGTGTCCAGGCGCAGGGTCATGCCGGTAGCTTCGAGATCGGCGTGGCTGCGGTGCGCAAGCGACTGCCATGGCTGCACCTCGCGGGAGAAGTAGTACGGGATCCCGCAGATGGAGAAGTTCGGGTACGAGTCGGCGACGACGACGGTCACGTCGACGGACGGGTCGAGCTCGCGGGCGCGCAGCGCGGCGGAGATCCCCGCGTCGCTGCCGCCGATAGCGACGAGATGCATCAGATGGGCCTTTCGAATCAGACGTGTGAAGAGGTCGAGGTGGCCGGGACCACAAGGTCCCCGGCGGCCCGGGCGGCGCCCGGGAAGAGGAACACGGCGATGCCGACGCCGATCGCGGCGCCGACGAGCTGCGCAGCGACGAACGGCAGGACGGAGGCGGGGGCGATGCCGGCGAAGGTGTCGGTGAAGACGCGGCCGAGAGTCACGGCGGGATTCGCGAACGAGGTCGAGGACGTGAACCAGTACGCGGCACCGATGTACGCGCCGACCGCGGCCGCCGCGAGCGGGCCTCGGTGCGTACGGGCGAGGGAGAGGATCACGAGGACCAGGCCCGCGGTGGCGACGACCTCCCCGAGCAGGTGCCCGGCAGTGACCCGCTCCGTCGTCGCGATCGAGGACGGGATTTCGAACATCGCATTCGCGAGGACCGCGCCGCCGATGCCTCCGAGCAGCTGCGCGCCCACGAACACCGCCAGCTCCCGCCCCAGCAGGCCGGTGCGGTCGCGACGACCGAGGACCGCGTCCACGGCGGAGACGAGCGGATTGAAGTGCGCCCCCGACACCGGGCCGAGAGTGAGGATCAGCACCGCCAGCCCCAGCGCGGTCGCGAGGGAGTTCTCCAGCAGTTGCAGACCGACGTCGTCCGGGGAGAGCGTCTGAGCGGCGATGCCGGAGCCGACGACGATCGCCACGAGCAGACCGGTGCCGAGGAACTCGGCCACGGCCCGACGAGCGAGCGGAGGAGGGGAAGTGGTGTCCATGTCGTCGGCCATCTTGACCGCTCACGATCACTCAGTCAAGATTGAGTCAATGAACACCGAGCGAACCGAACTCGAAGCGCGCGCCGCCCGGCACGCCGCCCTCAGCGACCCCGCGCGCCTGCGGATCACCGACCTGCTCACCCTCGGAGACCTCGCGCCGCGGGAGCTGCAGGACCGTCTTGGGATGCCCTCGAACCTCGTCGCGCACCACCTCGCCGTCCTCGAGCGCGAAGGCATGATCCTCCGTCGCCGCTCGGAGGCGGACCGGCGCCGCAGCTACGTCCATCTGATCCCCGGGGCGTTCGACCAGCTCGGGCCCTCGACCACCGCCGCAGCGCGGCGAGTGCTGTTCGTGTGCACCGCGAACTCCGCCCGCTCCAAGCTCGCCGCGCAGCTCTGGGCGCAGCGCAGCCCCATCCCCGTCGCCTCCGCCGGCACCCACCCGGCCGCCGCGGTGGCCGCCGGAGCGATTGCGACCGCCGAACGCCACGGCCTCCCGCTACCCGAAGGAGCCCCGCAGCAGCTCGCGGACGTCGCCGCCGACACAGACCTCGTGATCACCGTCTGCGACGCCGCGCACGAGGAACTCGGCTCGGACGCGCTGCACTGGTCGATCCCCGACCCGGTACCTGCCGGCACGGATGCCGCGTTCGATGCGGCCTACGACGAGCTCGCCGCGCGCGTCGACGCTCTCGCGGCGAGGGTCACGGCCGCCTGATCAGACGCGGGTGAGCATCCCGGCGAGGGAGTCGAGCGCGCCGGGGACGAGGGAGAAGTACGCCCACGTGCCGCGCTTCTCGCGGGCCAGGATCCCGGCGTCCACGAGGATCTTCAAGTGGTGCGACACGGTCGGCTGACTCAGCCCGACCGGCTCCGTGAAGTCGCACACGCACACCTCGCCCGAGCTGCTCGACGCCACGATCGACACCAGGCGGAGCCTCGCCGGATCCGCCATCGCCTTCAACGCTCGCGCCAGCAGCTCCGCGCCCTCGGCGCTCAGCGGCTCGCGCGCGAGCGGCGCGCAGCACGCGGCCGCCGCCGCGGTGAGAGTCAGCTCGGTCGTCGCCATGCCTCCACCCTCCCACACATTGACAGCCATCGATATGCCGGGGCAGACTCGATCCATCGATGACCGTCGATGTTGAGGAGTGCACCTGATGACCCTGCTGCTGACCGTCCCGCCCCGCACCGACGAGCGCCGCCTCACCGGCCTGCCCGTCGCCGTCATCGGCGCCGGCCCCGTGGGTCTCGCCGCCGCCGCGCAGCTGCTCGAGCGCGGCCTCGACGTCATCGTCTACGAGGCGGGTGAGAGCGCAGGTGCCGCTGTGCAGCAGTGGGGTCACACTCGCTTGTTCTCCCCGTGGGAGTTCCTGGTCGACGCGGCCGCCGGGCGCCTGCTCGACGCCGCCGGCTGGGAGGCCCCCGCAGCGAAGAAGCTGCCCACCGGGCACGAGTTCGTCCGCGACTACCTCGCTCCTCTCGCCGCGACCCCGGAGCTCGCCCCGGTCATCCGCTACCGCTCCCGTGTCACCGCCGTCTCTCGTGAGGGCATGGATCGCACCCGCTCCACCGGCCGCGCTGCGACCCCGTTCCTGCTGCGCCTGGACACTCCGGAGGGCGCCGTCGACGTCACCGCGCGCGCGGTCATCGACACCTCCGGCACCTACTCCACGCCCAACGCGCTCGCCTCCGCGGGCCTTGACCCAATCGGTGTCCTTGATGTCGCGGAGCACCTCAGCCACGCACTGCCGGACGTGCTCGGTGCGGACCGTGCCCGGTTCGCCGGGAAAAGCGTCCTCGTCGTCGGCGCCGGCCACTCCGCCGCGAACACCCTGATCAAGCTCGCTCGACTCGCCCGCGAGGAACCGGAGACGAGGATCACGTGGGCGATCCGCGGCACGAGCCCGGTGCGCGTCTTCGGCTCCGGCGACGACGAGCTCGAGGAGCGCGGCAAGCTCGGCGGCACCGTCCACCAGCTCGTCCGCGACGGCGCGATCACCCTCCTGGACCGCTTCGAAATCGACCGCCTCGAGAAGACCCCCTCCGGCGGCGTCACGGTGATGGGGCGCCGCCGGAAGGAGCGCGAGAGCGTGGAAGTCGATGTCGTGGTGCAGGCCACCGGGTTCCGGCCCGACCTCGACATGCTGCGCGAGATCCGCGTCTCCCTGGACGAGATCGTGGAAGCACCCCGCGCCCTCGCCTCGCTCATCGACCCGAACCTGCACTCCTGCGGCACCGTCGACCCCCACGGCGTCGCGGAACTCGCCCACCCCGAGCCGAACTTCTTCATCGCCGGGATGAAGTCGTACGGCCGTGCGCCGACCTTCCTGCTCGCCACCGGCTACGAGCAGGTCCGCTCCATCGCGGACGAACTCGCCGGCGATCACGCCGCCGCCCGGCGCGTCCAGCTCGTGCTCCCCGAAACCGGCGTCTGCTCCACCGACATCGGATCCGCCGGAGGGAGCTGCTGCTCATGACCGCGATCCGGCCGATGACCCCCGGAGACTGGGCGGCGGTCGAGACGATCTACCGCGAGGGGATCGCGACCGGGCACGCCACCTTCGAGGCCGAACCGCCCACGCGGGAGGCGTTCGACGCGGGGAAGCTCGACG
This sequence comes from Rathayibacter sp. AY1E3, assembly GCF_002932235.1. Lineage (NCBI taxonomy): Bacteria > Bacillati > Actinomycetota > Actinomycetes > Micrococcales > Microbacteriaceae > Rathayibacter > Rathayibacter sp. AY1E3. Next base: position 91,129 of record NZ_PSVN01000001.1, on the reverse strand, counting down.
TCGGGCGCCTGGTCGCCGTCGACGGAGAACAGATCCTCGGCTGGGCCGCGTTGTCGAAGGTCTCGGCCCGCCCCGTCTACCGGGGCGTGGTCGAGCACTCCGTCTACATCGCCGCCGCTGCACGTGGCCGCGGCGTCGGATCGAGGCTGCTGGCCGCGCTCATCGCCGCGGCGGACGACGCGGACCTGTGGACGATCCAGTCGAGCATCTTCCCCGAGAACACCGCCAGTCTCGCCCTCCACGACCGCGCTGGATTCCGGCGTGTGGGCATCCGGGAGCGCATCGCGCAGATGACGTACGGGCCGGAGGCTGGCCGCTGGCGCGACACGATCCTCATCGAGCGGCGGCGCCCGTGACGCCGTGACTCGTCCAGGATCCGCGTGTATCGTGATCGTCACAACGGGCCGGTTCCCGGAACGTTGCCAGCCGAAGACCCCGCCTAGCGGGGTCTTCGTTTTTAAGGCGTCCAGATCCGGTCGTGCGACGTCGACGCGTCGATCAGAGCGCCCAGGCGCGTCATCGTCGCCGCGGACTTCGGGTGCGTCTCCGTCACCGTCTGCCGACGCCGGTGCAGGTAGATCGCGAGGTCGGCCGCCTGCACCCCGGCGGCGTTCCTCGAGGACGCGAACTGGATCGGGGAGGAAATCAGGTTAAGGCGGCTCGTCAGGTAGCCCGGCGTGCCCAGTGACCGGTAGCTCTCGAACTGCCGCCGGTGCTCCTCCTGCGTCGCGATCTCGTCGGCGACGACGATCACCTCCTCGGTATCGAAGGAGAAGACGTCACGGCGGTACTCGTTCACCCGCTCGAGCAGGTGCTGCAGCACGATCTTGTGCGGCTGCTCCGGGTACCGGTACCGGGCGTTCAGGCGCTTCACGTCCACGCCCCGGAACAGGTAGCGGACTTCTGCCTCCTGCGCGATGCGCAGCGCGGCCGCGTAGATGCCCGCCGCCTCACGATGCTTCCCGCGCAGAGGAGCCCACTCGCCGGCGCCGCCCATCAGCTCGTGCCCGTGAAACTCGACATCCGCCGGCACCCCGTGATCCGCGGCGATCTGCTCCCGGAGAGCGGCGTAGCCGTGCTCGAGCTGCTCCCACTTCTCCTGTGTCGTCACGGCAGCGCCGATGAAGTAGAAGTCCTGTGTGTAGGACTCGTCCAGGTACGCGATCAGCACCCCGTCATCATGTCAGCGACCCCCGCCACCACTGGCGGCAGAACAGCCCGGACGGGCCGCTCCGGACAGCTCAAAGGCGCGAGCATGTCGCAGGAACACACATGCTCGGGGTGCATGGAGAGCACCCGATCGATCGGCTGTCACCGCTTGCGCGCGTCGGCGTCGAGGGTCTGCTGGAGAAGTCGGAGAGCCTTAGGTCCTACCCCATGGAGGGTCGCGAGGTGGTCCAGGCCCACCCGCCGCAGGTCGTCCGCATCGTGCACGCCCGCTTCCTCGAGCGCGCGGGAGGCCGGGGCGCCGATGGCGGGTAGCTGTCGAGACGGTTCCATAAGTCCGACCCTACGAACCGAACTGCTGCCCCGATAGCCGATGTCATCGCTCACCTCGGCACGCCTGCGCCAGGCTGCGGCGCTACTGCGGTCGTGTTCGTTCGCCTCATCCCACGGATCGCAGCGGATCGAACTGCCGTGAAGCCGTCGAAGGACAAGCGGGAACGCTTAGCCAGGGCGCCGGTATCCCGCTGCGTCGAGGACCGCCGGCGTCATTCAGGGCGGGTTGCGCACTTGAACGTCAGGAGCGGACGAGCCGCGCGATGGCGTCGGAGGCTTCTTGCAGCTTGATCTTCGCTTCGTCGCCGCCGGCTGCGGCGGCCTCGAGGACGCAGTGGTTCAGGTGGTCGTTCAGGAGACCGAGCGCGACGGACTCGAGGGCGCTGGTCATCGCGGAGATCTGGGTGAGGATCTTGATGCAGTACTGCTCGTCTTCAACCATGTTCTGCAGGCCGCGAGCCTGCCCCTCGATGCGGCGAAGGCGGCGGAGGTACTGGTCCTTGTCGGAGATGTAGCCGTGGGCGCCGGTGATGTCGGTCTGCTCGCTCGTCTGCTCGGTCACGGTGTCCTCATCCCCCGGGTGCTGGTGCAGCTCGTCCGCTGCTGCGCGGGGCGGACGGGTACGGAGGGGGTTTTCAGCCGCTCCGGCTGCTTTCTGCATACTCTAGGGGGGTATGCATGGGCGTCCCTTCTGATGCCCTCGGACGAGTGACGAGCAGTGTCGGAGGTGTGGATCATGAGCGACAGCGTCGTTTCTAAGCTGTCCGCGCCGCTGATGCGCGCGGTGGTCGTGGTGCTGACGTTGGCGGCTCTGCTGCTGGGCGTGTTCGCGATGCACTCGATGATGGGCAGCCATTCCGACGCGTCTGTGTCCGCAGGACACACGCATGCGCAGACCGATGCTCACGCCGACCCGGTAGCTGCGTCGACAGGCGGGATGGCTCTCGTGGCTGGCGCCGATCAGGGCGCGGTCGTGCCGATGGTGCCGTGTGATGACAGTTGCGCGATGGGGTGCGCTCTGATGGCGGCGACGTGCGTCATCGTCTTCTTCCTCGCGTCCCTGATCCTCCTGGCCCGGGTGCCGGCGCTGTTCGCGCGCGTGCTCGACGCGGGTCCGCGTCTTCTGCTGCTCGTTCCGCGCGCGAAGTTCCATGTGTATCTGCCGTCGTTGACGGTGTTGTCGATCAGTCGCACCTGATTCGCCTGTCGTCGCAGCGTCCGCTGCGACCTCATCACCCCGCCCGCAGGGCGCGGTTCCGGCGATTCCTGCTACCGACTGAACGGATACGACACTCATGAACAACAAGCGCACTCTTCTCGCCTCGACTCTCGCTCTGGCGACCGCAATTACTCTGGCCGCCTGCTCGGACAGCTCCGGCACGGGCGGCATGGAGGGGATGGACCACAGCAGCTCCTCCTCGTCCGCGTCCGCGTCGCCGTCTTCGACTGCTGCGGCGGAGGCGGACTTCAACGATCAGGACGTGATGTTCGCGCAGATGATGAAGCCCCACCACGAGCAGGCGGTGGAGATGGCCGACATGATCCTCGCGAAGGACGGCATCAGCACCGACGTCACCGACCTCGCGACCCAGATCAAGGAAGCGCAGGGTCCGGAGATCGCGCAGCTCGAGGAGTGGATCAGCGCGTGGGGCGCTGAGGACTCGATGTCGGGCATGGATCACAGCATGGACGGGATGATGTCCGACGAGGACATGTCCTCGCTGGAGAGCGCGACCGGCGCCGAGGCGGAGACGCTGTTCCTCGAGCAGATGATGATGCACCACGAGGGCGCCGTGGAGATGGCGCAGACCGAGGTCGACGAGGGCCAGAACGCGGACGCCATCGACATGGCGAACACGATCGTGCAGACCCAGACCGAGGAGATCGCAACCATGCAGGATCTCCTCGCGTCCCGCTGACCCGTCTTTCTGACGCCCCTTCCCCCTCCTGGGCAGGCGGAGCGCTGCTGCGTCGCGCCCGTGCGCGCTACCGCCGCGCCCCGGTGGGGGTCGCCGTACCTGGCGATCCCCACCCTCTACTTCTTCGCGCCCTCTGAGGGCGCTCGAACCAGAAACGTCCCCCTATGCACCGCCTTCCTCTTCACCCCCGTCCGCTTCGCTCGGGAGTCGCCCGGTGAGCGCCGCGTCGACGCCGACGAGCGACCCGCGCCGCCGCGACGTGCACCGCACCCGAACCCGCACCCGCGATGCCTCCCCGCGGCAGGCTGCGCTCACGCTCGGACGCCGGGTGACGTACACGGCGCCCTCGCGAGCCGACGCGCAGGCGTTGCAGCACGCCGCCCGCGTCGCGGCCCGCCCGCGCCCGGCCCCGCCGGGCACGGCCACGATGCGGCCGCGCCTGGCTGGGATGTCCGCGATGACTCTCGTCACGATGATCGCGGTGACCTCCTCCATGCCCGCGTTCGCCGTCGACGGCACCCCGACCAAGACCACGACCCTGGCCGTCAGCGAGGCGCAGCCGCAGACGTTCGTCGCGGCCGGCGCGGTGCAGCTCACCGTCACCCGGGACACGTTCGGCGCGGAAGCCAAACCCGAGGTGCTGGTGACCGCCGCCGTCGCCACGGAACTCGTGGACGACGCATCAGAAGAGTCCGCCGCATCCACTGAGGACAGCGAGGTCGCGTCCGCTACCTGGCGGGTGCCGGTCGCGGGGCGCATCTCGAGCACGTTCGGTCCTCGCCCGGATGCCCCGGTCGCGGGCGTGAGCGCGTTCCACAAGGGCACCGACCTCGCCGCCCCCTGCGGAACCCCGGTGGTCGCAGCGACTGGCGGCACGGTCGAGGAAGCCGGCTACGCCGGCAGCTACGGCAACTGGATCCTGCTGGCGAGCAGCGACGGCATCGAGACCGGCTACGCGCACAACAGCGACCTGCTCGTGGACGTGGGTGACACGGTCGCCGCCGGCGACCTGATCGCTCTCGTGGGCTCCACCGGCGCCTCCTCCGGCTGTCACCTGCACTTTGAAACGCGCGTGGACGGGAGCCCCGTGGACCCGGAAGGCTTCATGAGCGATCTGGGTGTCGGCCTTGGCTGAGCATTGCGGGCACCGCTCGCGCCGCACGCGGCGTCTCGCCGTCATCGTCGGCGCCGCCGTGACGGTGGCGCTGCTCACCGGCTGCGTTTCGTCAGGCCGCGTGGAGACGGGCGCGCTCGTGGCCGCGCCGGCAGGGTTGGAGCACGTGCACGGGCTGGGCTGGGATCCGGTGACCGGGCTCACCTACGCGGCTGCGCACTCGGGAGTGTGGGTGATCCCCACCGACACCCTCCCGGACACCTACCCGGCCAGCCCCACCCCGACCGACGACGAAGCGGGCGGAGGGCCGGTCGCCGGCCGGGCGCAGGACACGATGGGGTTCACGATCACCCCGGAGGGAGTGTTCTACGCCTCCGGGCATCCCGACCCCGCCGACAGGTCCGCGCCAGGACCCAACCTGGGTCTGATCCGCAGCATCGATGCGGCCGCGACCTGGGAGCCGGTGTCCCTGAGTGGGGAGACGGATTTCCACGACCTCGCGACCGTCGCTCTCACCGATGCGGCGACCCGCGTGTACGGGTACGACGCGAGCCGCGGCGTCATCCTCCGCAGCGACGACTCCGGCGCCGCATGGACCCCGTCTGCGCAACTGCCGCTGCGCGATCTGACCGTGGACCCCGAGCGTCCCGACCGGGTGTTCGCGACGACCGAGACGGGCTTACAGGTCAGCGAGGACGCCGCGGTCACGTTCCGGCCCGTCTCCGGCGCGCCCGCCCTGTTCCTCGTGGACGGCAGTGCCGGCGGGCAGCTGGTCGGTGTCGACGTCGACGGGACGTTGTGGACGGGAACTCTCGAGGGCTCCTGGCAGAGCCACGGAACCCTCGAGGGGCAGCCGGAGGCGTTCGCGCTCGTCGACGGCGAAGAACAGTGGGTCCTTGCCGCCGACGAGCGCGGAGTGGTCGCCTCCGGCGACTACGGGCGCACCTGGACGGTACTGCGGCCCTCCTCGTGACGGACTGGGCTGGTGTCGCGTTCGCGCGCGGCGCGGGTGCTGGCCTGCGGGGACAGCTCCAGGCGGCGCAGCAGCTGCGCGTTCACGGCGACGACGACCGTGGACGCGGACATCAGCAGAGCCCCGACCGACATCGGCAGCACGAACCCGATCGGCGCGAGCACTCCCGCGGCCAGGGGGACGGAGAGGAGGTTGTAGCCGGCCGCCCACCACAGGTTCTGCTTCATCTTCCGGTAGCTGGCCCGGGACAGCTCGATCACGGACAGCACCGACCGGGGGTCATCGGAGGCCAGGATCACCCCGGCGGATGCGATCGCGACATCGGTGCCTGCGCCGATCGCGATTCCCACGTCGGCCTGCGCGAGAGCGGGAGCGTCGTTGACGCCGTCACCGACCATCGCGACCCGTCGGCCCTCGCGCTGCAACTCGATGACCTTCGCGGCCTTGTCCTCCGGCTTCACGCCGGCGAACACCCGGTCGATGCCGAGCTCCTCGCCCACGGTGCGGGCGACCGCTTCCGCGTCGCCGGTGATCATGACCACCTGCACGCCGATCGCGTGCAGCGCGTCGACAGCCTGCCGGGACTCCTCCCGCACCTCATCCGCGAGCCCGAGAGCCCCGATGACCCGACCGCCGGCGAGGACGTGGAGGATGATCATCCCCTCCGCCTCCCACGCGCGCGTCTGCTCGAGCGCCGCAGCGTCGTGCGCGCGCAGCATCGACGGACCGCCCACGCTCACCGCACGCCCCTCGACCTGCGCCGTGACGCCGACAGCGGTCGACGCCTGGAAACCGGTCGCTGCCGGCACCCGCACGCCGCGGCTGTTCGCGGCTGCCACGATCGCCCGAGCGAGAGGGTGCTCACTGTCCGCCTCGACCGCCGCAGCGACCGCGAGCAGCTGCTCCTCGTTCACCCCGTCGACAGTGTGCACGGCGGCGAGCGTCGGCTCGCCCTTGGTCAGGGTGCCCGTCTTGTCGAACAGGACCGTGGTCACCGTGCGCATGCTCTCCAACGCGAGACGGTCCTTGACGAGGACGCCGCCCTTCGCGGCCCGCTCGGTCGCGATGGACACCACCAGCGGGATCGCGAGTCCCAGCGCGTGCGGGCACGCGATGACCAGAACCGTGATGGTGCGGATCACCGCCTCGTCGGGACTGCCCAGCAGCGACCACACGATCGCGGTGATCACTCCCGCGCCCAACGCGAACCAGAACAACCACCCGGCGGCAACATCAGCGATGCGCTGCGCCCGGGAGGACGAGTTCTGCGCCTCCGTGACCAGGCGCTGGATGCCGGCGAGAGCGGTGTCGTCGCCGACGGCCGTCACCTCCACCCGCAACGCCGTGTCCGTGGCGACCGTGCCGGCCACGACCATCGATCCCGGGCCGCGACTGACCGGGCGGGACTCCCCGGTGATCATCGACTCATCCACGTCCGCGGTGCCCTCCAGCACCCGGCCGTCCGCCGGCACCCGGCCGCCGGGACGCACGACCACGACATCCCCCTGCACCAGGTCCGCGGGAGACACCTTCTCCACCTCACCCTCGCGCACCCGCTCCGCCTCATCCGGCAGCAGCGCCGCGAGAGAGTCCAGCGCCGAGGACGTCTGCGCGAGAGAGCGCATCTCGATCCAGTGCCCGAGCAGCATGATCACGATCAGCAGCGCCAGCTCCCACCAGAAGTCCAGCTCGTGATCCAGCAGCCCCGCGCTCGCACCCCACGACGCGAGGAACGCGACCGTGATCGCCAGAGCGATCAGCAGCATCATCCCCGGCGTCCTCGAGCGCAGCTCCGACACCGCCCCCTGCAGGAAGGGCCGGCCGCCCCAGACGTACATCACCGTCCCGAGCACCGGCGAGATCCAGCCGACCCCCGCAACGTCGGGGAGGGAGTAGCCCAGGATCATCGAGAACATGCCGCTGAACACGACCACCGGCACCGCGAACACCAGCATGATCCAGAACAACCGCCGGAACTGGCCGACATGATCGCCGTGGCCGCCGTGGCCGCCGTGGCCGCCGTGGCCGCCGTGGCCGGCAGCGCCCGCCGTCATGTTGTGGCCTGCGTGAGGATCAGGCGCTCCGCGCATCTGGTGCCCGGCGTGCCCGTCAGGGGCCGTACTCACGTGATGACCTGTCCTTCCCGCGTCGACGTCGCGTGCTTCGACGGTGCGGTGAGCACTCTCGTGCTCGTCATCGTGCAGGTGGTGCTGCGCCATCATGACTCCTTCCGGCCGCTTCCGGCCTGATCCGACGGTATACCCCCCGGGGGTATCAGACAACGGGGTGATCGGGCGGAAGATTCCCGACTTGACCGAAGATGTCGGGGCAGGGGCAACGCACCACATCGATACGGGATGGGTTGGGCGGGTGCCTAGGCTGAGCGCATGAGTGACTCCAACCCGTCTGGCACGCCGTCGCCGTCCCGGAGCGCCCCCGCTGGGTGAAGGTGTTCATGGTCGTCGTCGTCGTCCTCGCGATCGGCTTCATCGTCGTGCACCTGCTCACCGGCGGCGGGGCGCAGATGATGAATCACTGATGATGCTCGGCCCGCGAGCTCGCCGAGTCGCCCTCACCGTCCACGTCCTGGTGTCCGTGGGCTGGTTCGGCGCGGTGGGCGCGTTCCTCGCGATCGCGCTCGTCGGAGCGACCAGCAGCGACCCCTTCACGGTCCGAAGCGCCTACTTGGCGTTGGACCCGCTGGGGACGTTCGTCATCATCCCGTTCGCCCTCGCCTCCCTCGCCACCGGAATCCTGCAAGGCCTCGGAACGCACTGGGGACTGGTGCGCCACTACTGGGTGGCGATCAAGCTGTGGCTGAGTGTCTTCGCAACCGCAGTCCTCCTGCTGCACACGCGCCTCATCGAGACGATGTCCCTCGCCGCCCGCCACGGGCTCATCCCCTCCACGCTCGAGGGAACCCGCACGCAACTGGTCGTCGCGACCGCCGGCGGCGCCGTCGTTCTCGTGGTTATCACCGCCCTGTCCGTCCTCAAGCCTCGCGGCCGCACCCGGCTCGGGCTGAGAGCAACCCGAACGACCTGACCGGCGTTGAGTTCCGGCGTGTCAGCGCCGAGACAATGAGGAGGCGCGGGGGTGATCGCTGCCCGGGCGCAGCGCTATCCAGAGCCCGCACCGCCGGCACACGTACGCGGCGCCATCGTTGAGTGCGTGAACCTGACGTCGACGGCGGGCCCGTCCGCAGCAGGAACAGGTGACGGAGGAATCAGGGTTCACGGGCAGCGATCGCTTCCACGAGCTGCTCCGTCGTCGGAAGACCCGCCAGCCCGCTCGGCGTGAAGTAGATCCGACAGGCAAGATCCGTGGTCCGCCCGCCCGACGGGAACAGGTCTTCCCCGTCGAGGGTGATCGTCGGGGAACCCGCGAAAGCGACGCCGGCGGCGTCCTCCGGTGTCGCCAGAAGCCGGTAGGTGACGGGGATGTCGGAGTGGCCGGTGGACTTCAGCGCCTGGTCCAGGCGAGGGCCGACGTCCTTCCAGTTCGGGCAGTCGTCGATGTGAAGAACCTCGATCATCATTCTCCGATCATCCTCCCGCCGTGCGCGTCGCACCCGAGGAGAGCACTTCTGAGGTTGAGGGTGTCTGCCCCGGAACATCGATCGTCAGCCCGCTCGTGGCTCGCCTGTCGGCGCCCGCTCTAGTCATCGTCATCGTCGTCTTCTACGAGCTCGCCTTCCCAGGCCTCGCGTCCCTCGTGAATGGCGAAGAGAGCGATGACGAACCCTGCAACCGGGTCAAGCCACGCGGCTCCAGTGAGGGCGTAGAGGACGAGCCCGACGAGGGTGGAGACGCTCAACAGCACGCAGATCCGAGTCTCCGCTGCGTCCGCGAGGATCAGGGGGTCTCCGAGCCTCTTCCCGACACGCGTTTTCACCGCCGCAAGGACCGGCATGACGATGATCGAGAGGATCAGGAGCACGATGCTGACCGGGGAGGACTCGGGAGCGTCACCCGCGATCAGGCTGCGGATGCCCTCGATGCTCACGTAGGCGGCGAGGAGGAAGAACGTCACGGCGACGAACTTCAACGTGCGCCGCTCCTTCGCTTCGTCCGCCTCACCATGCCGCAGCCGCGCCGCCAGGCGCAGCCCTACCAGCACGGCGGCGATCGACTCGATGCCGGAGTCGATGCCGAACCCGATCACGGACACGAGTCCCGCGGCGATACCGGCCGCGATCGCGACGATGCCCTCGATGACGTTGTAGGCGACGGTGAACTGCGCCAGGCGCAGCCCGCGTCGGGTCAGCTGTTCGGTCTCGGCGGGGGTGAGTGCGCTCATTCGGTGGTCCTCTCGGGGCGGGGGTGACGGGTCAGATGGGGAGGACGAATCCGTTGATCAGGTTCTGGAGGCGGTAGATCAACTGGGTCCACAGGCCGCTGACCATGGCGGTGCCGATGAGGATGAGTAGCCCTCCGCCGAGGAGGTTGATGGTGCGGATGTGGCGTTTGAGGAAGCTGGTCGCGGTGGCGGCCCAGGAGAATCCGAGGGCGATCAGCAGGAACGGCAGTCCCAGGCCCAGGCAGTACAGCAGGCCGAGGAACGCGCCGCGGCCGGCGGAGGCGCCGTCCAGGCTCAGCGCGGAGATCGCGGCGAGGGTGGGCCCGAAGCAGGGTGTCCAGCCGAGCCCGAACACCACACCGAGCAGGGGTGCTCCGGCGAGTCCGGTCGCGGGTTTCCAGCGGGGGCGGATGGTGCGTTGCAGGAACCGGACCTGCCCGATGAACACGACGCCCATGAGGATCACGAGCACTCCGAGGATGCGGGTGACGGTGTCCTGCCATTCGAGCAGCCATGTCCCGAGGGCGCCGAACGCGGCGCCGTAGGCGATGAAGACGACGGCGAAACCGGCGATGAACAGGCCCACTCCGGCGACGAGGCGGCGCCGGCTGCCTGTGGCGAGGTCGGGGTTTCCGCCGATGTAGGCGAGGTAGCCGGGGACGAGGGGGAGCACGCACGGGGACGCGAACGAGACGAGGCCGGCGAGGACCGCGATGGGCGCGGCGAGCAGGAGTTGGCCGCTGAACACAGCCTCTCCCCAGTTCACGAGGCCGCCTCCGCGATGGTGTCCGCGATGAGGGTGTCGAGGATGGAGCGGGCGGTGACCCGGCCGAGGATCCGCGCGGCGGGTCGGCCGTCGACGTCGAGCACGAGGGTGGTAGGGACGGCGTTCGCGGCGAACTTCCCAGAGAACGCGAGGGCCACGGCGGCGTCGGTATCGATGATCGAGGGGTAGGTGATGCCGTAGGTGTTCGCGAACGAGGTGGCGGTGTCGGCTTGGTCGCGAACGTTGACACCGAGAAACGCCGCTCCGTTCCCGTCGTACTGCTCGTGCAGCGCTTGCAGGTCGGGTGCTTCGGCGCGGCAGGGGGCGCAGGCGGCGTACCAGAAGTTCACGACGAGCACCTGCCCGCGGTAATCCTCGGAGCTGATCGCGTCGCCCGTTTCGCTCGTTCCGGCGAAGTCGACCGGCTCGCCGCGGCTGCCGACAGGCCATTCGATGACGGTGCCGTCACCGGCGACGTAGTTCTTGTTCGACCCGCCGCGGTACTGCTCCGCGAGGTCGTCCCGCGCGCATCCGCTGGTCCCGATGCCGATCATCGCGAGCGGGGGAAGGGCCAGCAGGGCGCGGCGGCTGAGGGCGCTCACGAGGCGAGAGCGGCGTCGAGAGCGGCCTGGATGTCTTCGAGGCGTTCGAGCTGGATCGCCTCGTCGTTGACGAAGATCGTCGGCGTGCCCTGCACCCCCAGGTCCTTGCCCGCCTCGAAATCAAAGCGCACCCGCTCGAGCGTCGACGGGTCGGCCACATCCGCGTCGTACTGCTCCAGGTCGAGGCCGATCTCCTCCGCGAAGCCGCGGAACACGTCGGCCTTGGAGTCTTGGCTCTCGCCCCAGCTCGCCTGCGTCTGGAACATCCGGTCGTACATCTCCTCGAACCGGTCCTGCCGCGCTGCTGCCTCGACGGCGAGAGCGGCATTCTCGGAGTTGCGATGCGAGGGAATCGGGAAGTAGCGGGTCGCGAAGGTGACCCGGCCTGCGTACTCCTCACGCAGCTGCTCGATGGTCGGGTAGACGGCCGCGCAGACCTCGCACTCGAAGTCGAGGAACTCGACCAGCGTCACCTTCCCGTCCTCCGCCTGATCGAGCATGTGGGTGTTCTGCTCGAGGACGGGCGTCGCGGCGGCGACCTCTTCGCGGGAGGCGGAGAAGGGCCGGAAGATCGCGATCGCGGCGATGACCGCGACGACGAAGACAGCCGCGGCGATGGCGATCAGGTTGACCTTGGTGCTGGTTTTCACGGGTGGTGCTTTCTGTCAGGCCGGTGGTCGGCAGAAACAAGGGGACGGCGCCGTGATCCGGCGAACGGTGAGGCTCAGGGCTGCGCCTCGATCAGGTTTCGCTCGTCTGTGGTTGGGGCGCGTCCGCTCTGCCGAAGACCTGCAGGAGGGCCCAGCCGGCGATGCCGCAGGTGGTGAAGATGTCGGCGACGTTGAAGATCGCGAACCAGTCGACCGCGATGAAGTCGACGACCTCTCCGCCCAGCGGCGTGTCCGCGGCTCGGCTGATGCGGTCCCAGATGTTCCCTGCGCCACCGCCGGCGGCGAGAGCGAGAAGTGCCGGTCCACCCAGCGGAGCCCCGCGGATGGTCCGCACGAACACCCACACCGTGAGGGTCACAAGAATGACGATCAGTCCGACCGCCAGTGCAGGTCCCAGCTCGGAGCCCATCCCGAAGGCGACGCCGGGGTTGAAGATCAACTCGAACCGCGCTCCGAGAGCGAGCTCGATCGTGCGTCCGTCTTCCAGCGCTGTCAGGGCCCAGCTCTTCGTGAGCTGATCAAGACCGAACGCGGCCGCAATCAGCGCAGCGATGAAAGCCACTCGGAGGACGAGCCTGCGCGTGGCGGGCATCAGAACAGCTCGAGGAGTCGAGGCAGAACACCCGACTCGATCAGGATGAACAGACCCAGGCCGATGAATACGGCAGGCACGAGCCAGTGCTCGACCCTCTCCAACAGCTCGGTCACCGTCTTGTTCGTGCCGACGACGCGAGCGATCAGGCACCACACCGCGACGAGGAGGAAGAACACGATGATCGTGACCACCGTGTCCGCGATCGGGCTCGTGCGGAATACGGGCGTGTAGAGGGAGATGTTGTCCGCGCCGTTCGCGATCGTGATCCCCGCAACGCCCAGCAGCCCGACCGCACTGATCGAACTCTCGTCATCGTCGTCGTCATCATCGCCCCTGCTGCGCAGGGTGCGGATGAGCCCGTACAGACCGATCGCCAGCGGGATCAGGCCCAAAAGCCCCACCCACTCATCCGGGATGATCGTCAACCCGGCGGCGGCAACGACGCTGATCGCGACGAGAGTCGCGAAGCCGAGGTACTGCCCCGCCACAACCTTCCAGCCCGGCAGCGAGCCACGGGCGGACGCGAGGAACAGCACCGTCAGAACCACGATGTCATCGATGTTCGTCGCAGCGAACAGTCCGATTGCCGCCGCGATAGTGCCGATCACGGCGCCACTTCCACGCCCCGACGGACCTCCGATGCGGCAGCGTCCACGTCACGTGCGCTCCGTGCTTCCGCCCCGAACGTGCCGCACAGATCCGCTTGGAACCCCGTCGCCTCCAAAAGTGCCTCAGCGGACTCGAGAAGATCGATCAGCTCCGGACGGGCCAACGAGTAGAACACCTGCCGTCCCTCTGCACGCCCCACGACCAGGCCGCACTCGCGCAGGCAGCTCATGTGCTCAGAAGCCGTCGACTGCGCCACGCCCAGCTCCGCCACTAGATCACTGACCCGAGCCTCACCATGCTGAAGTCGCCGCACGATCTGGAGACGCTTCGGGTCGGCCAAAGAGTGAAAGAGGGAGACGGCGGCAGAGGTGCCCCGCACGTGATCAATCGGCATGCACCGATGTTATCGACAGAAATCGATTTGAGCGACCACTGCCGAGGTGTTCGCGAACGATCGTTTACGAGACGGTCGAGCAGCGCGGCGGTCCAATCGGCGCGCCGTGTTCCACGGCCCGTGTCCGAGAGCTATGACCCGCAACCTACGTTCGCAGTACAGTCAGGCCTATGGCTTCGATCGGATACGCGCGCGTCTCGACCAGAGACCAGAACCCCGACGCTCAGACCGATGCGCTCACGGCAGCCGGCTGCGAGAAGGTGTTCGTCGAGCACGCCTCCGGAGTACTCGCGAAGCGTCCCGCGCTCGAGGACGCTCTCGACTACCTCCGCGAGGGTGACTCCCTCGTCGTGACGAAGCTCGATCGCCTCGGCCGGTCCGTGCGGAACTTGAAAGAGGTAGCCGACGGCCTCCAGCAGCGCGGCGTCGGACTGAAGGCGCTGTCTCAGGGCATCGACACCACCACTCCGGGCGGCCGGCTGTTCTTCCACATGCTCGCCGCGATCGCGGAGTTCGAGCACGACCTCATCGTGGAGCGAACCCACGACGGCCTTGCCGCCGCTCGAGCTCGCGGACGTAAGGGCGGCGGGCGCTTCAAGATGACGCCGACGAAGGCGAAACAGGCGCGTGCGATGTACGACGAGAAGACCTACACGGTCCAGCAGATCGCCGACACCTTCGGCGTGTCTCGCGGCACCATCTACCGCCACCTCACCGAAGACCACTGAGAGCCGCCGCGACGAGCGTCGCGGTTCACAGACCCGAGCGAACACCGGCCTCTGGCCGGCGGCGGTGTTGAGCGCTGTGCGCATTTTTGCCTGGAAGCCTTCGGCAGCGTACGGGCCTCCAGTGTCCGCGCAAGCCGCTGCGCGGCCGGCTCCTCCGAGGTTCTCGGCACGCGGTCGCTGCGCTCCCTCACATCGCGCCGACAACCTCTCCTCCTCCGCCCTCCGGGTTGCGCTCCCGCCCCCGACCCTGCTCGGCACTACGTGCCTTCCAGGCAAAAAAACGCTGGGAGAGAAGGAAGAACAGGCGAGCCAAACCATCCCCGCTGGCTTGACAAATCTGATTGAGAATCACGGTCGGGTTAGCGCTCGACAGCGAGTCCCACGCCTCGCCGGCGAGGTACGCCTCGACCAGGTCGTCCTGCGTCTCGGAGGGAACGCCGTACTCCGAGAGGAACTCGCGGGCGATGACGACCTCCGAGTGCTCGGCTTCCGTGCTCGCGCTCGCAGGCGCGGCTCCGGTGAGAGCGAGTGCGAGGACGGCGATCCCCGCCATCAGCTTGGATCTGAATCCAGACATGAGTGTCTCCGTTTCTTGTTCCGGGTGGAACATTGCGTGACAAGGTACTGATGGCGTGCACAGGTGGCCAAGGCTTCGGAGTACGGTGGCGCGTTCGCTGCGCCACAGACGCGATTCTCGCCGCGCCGTGTGCCGGTGCGCGGGGGCCCTGCGCCAGTTCGTGCCGCGGTCCCGTCCGTCTCCGTAGGCTCCGACGCATGTCAGATCAGGTCCAGGCCGGAGTTCAGCACGGAAATGTGCGGGGGATTCTCGCCCGTCGGTGGTTCGCGGTCGCGGCCTCCCTGGTCTTCGCCTTCGGCTGGCTGCTGATCCCCGGAATCGGCTGGCCGATCGGCGCCGTTCTGGTCCTGTGGAGCTCGTCGTGGACCGCCGCCGAGAAGAGCTCGGCGCTCACGATCCCACTGGTCGCGGCCGCGCTGGTCGGCAGCGGAGCGGGGCTCGTATTCGGGCTGCACGCCGTGCCGAGTTCGAGCATGACGATCTGGACCGCGGTGTGTGCCGGGCTGCTGGCGGGAGGCGTGACGAGCGTCGTTCTGGGGGTCCGGCTGTGCGCCCGGGCACTCCGCAGGCCTGCAGCGTCGGGCGACCGCTCGCTGTCCGGGGCGGCCCCTGCGCCTCGCGCCCACGACGTCAGCTGACGGGAGGGGGCGTCGGCTCCTGAGGGAGGCCGCCCTGTCTCAGCCGAGGTCGTGCGCACCCCGGCGGAGGCGAGCGCCTCGACGGCTCGAAGGGCGCAGGTCCGCCGGCGTTCTCGCGCGTCGGCAGGTCCCGCTCAGCGCCCGCCGACCCCGCTCGCGTCGTAGCGGAGCCGCACCAGCTCAGAGCCCGGCAGAACCGTCGCGTCGAGGAGGCGCAGGCCGTGCTGCGGCGCCCCGGAGTAGAGCGGCGTCCCGCCGCCCGCGAGTCCGGCGCCGACGAGGACGATCAGCTCGTCCACCAGGCCCTGCTCGAGGAGCGGATTCCAGGTGGTGCCGCTGCCGGACATCAGCAGGTCACCCCCGTCGCCCTGCTTGAGCAGCTCGATCTCGGCCGGACCCTGCTTCCGCGGCACGATCCGGGTGGTGGCGGCCCACGGCGCCTCCGGATCGAAAGCCAGGGAGTCGCTGATCACCAGCGCGTCGAGCGACGTGACCAGCCGCGCGGTCTCGTGCTCCCGCTCGCCCGCCGTCCCGTCCGCGGCGACGGCGCTCCAGCTGTCCCAGTTGTCGCGGAACCAGCGGCCGCCGTAGACGAGCGTGCCCGCGCGGCGCAGCAGCTCGAGGTTGTGGTCGTTGAACGCGTCCTCGAACGGCAGCGCCGAGAGGTCGTGCCCGGGCCCCTCGAAGCGGCCGTCGAGCGAGGTGAGGACGGAGACGACGAGCCTGCTCATGCGGGGGATGCTACTCAGGCGGGGGTGCCGGGTGAAGGGGCGCGGAGGGCCGCGAGCCGGAGGAACAGCGGCGGGGGCAACTCGCCCGGCAGGGGTGTCCGAGAAGCGTTGGCAGCGGTGTTCCCGATCACCTTTCGATACGCGGCTGGATAGTGTCGAGCCGGGAAAAGGCGTCTACGGGGAACAGGTACGGGTGATGGTCGAGCGACCGGAGTTGGACAGGGCGAAGGAGAGAGTCGCACGAGCTGCCGGCGATCTGAGCAAGCGGGCGCGGAGCGCTACGACGCAGGTGATGGAGCAGGCCGGCGATCTCCGCGAAGCAGCCGCCGAGAAGTTCGGCCCGAGGAGCCTCCAGTCGTACGAGGAGGTCACGGCCGAGTACAACCGCGCCTTCACGGCGATGAGCGACGACGGGCTCTCCCTCCTCCGGCAACGCGAGCGCTCCACCGACCTGATCGCTCTCGTCGAGCTCGTGGTGAACAGCATCGCCAACACGCCCAAGTCCTTCAGCGGGGACTTCGAGCAGATCGAGCTCGACAGAGCCCGGTTCCTGGACGCCGAGGAGATCGCCCGCGCTGATCTGGTCGCTGCACGGAAGTCCGCGGCGGGAGCGGGCGCCGGTGTCACCGCCGGAGCGGCGATCGCGAGCGTCGCGCCGACCGCCGCCATGTGGGTCGCCACCACGTTCGGCACCGCGTCGACCGGGACCGCGATCTCGACCCTGTCCGGTGCCGCTGCGAGCCAGGCCGCCCTGGCATGGCTCGGCGGCGGGGCCGTCGCTGCCGGTGGCGGAGGGACCGTCGCGGGAGGAGCGCTGCTCGCGCTGGCAGGCCCGGTCGGCTGGAGCCTCGCAGGCGCCGCCGTCCTCACCTCGGTCGTCCTGTTCACGAAGAAGAAGTTCGAGAACCGCGAGACGAAGCACGAGATGCTCACCGCCGTCATGCGGAACATCGCGCAGGTGCAGGCGATGGACGCGCAGATCGACGACCTCCTCCAGCGCACCGCCTCTACTCGAGAGCTGCTTCTGAAGGTCTACGGCGAGGCGCTGCCGCTCTTCGGGGCGGACTTCGCGACCCTGGCTCCCGCCCAGCAATCGCAGCTCGCCGCGCTGGTGAACGTCGCGAAAGCGAGTGCGGCACTGCTGAGCGCCCGTGTGGAGCAGGCCGCCGACGATGCCTGATCTCGCCGACGTCGCCAGATGCACTCACGAGCAGGCCGTCGCCGCCTGGGTGGGCTACCTGAACCAGGTGCGCGTCGATCGACTCATGGGCGCCCTGAGCAGGCAGGACCGGAACCTCTCGACGGCTCTCGACCATCTGGATACAGCCCTCCTGCACATAGGCGACGTGGTCTCGTCGAACCGCGGTGGGGTGAAGGGCGCGCATGGATTCATCGCCGAGGTCGCCGAGGTCGGCATCGGCAACGCCCGTGCCGCTGTGCTCGGGACGACCGGCGGCAACTCCTGGGTGAACGACAACGGCCCCGTCGATCTGATGCGGAACGGCCTGCTGATCCAGCAGAAGTTCTCCGCCGCCGGCGGGCGGTTCGGCCTCGGCGCGATCACGGAGCACCTCGAGAGGTACCCGGACTTCGTGAGGAACGGCGGCAGGTACCAGATCCCGAGCGACCACTTCGAGGTCATCCAGAAGCTGCACGCGATGTCCGCCGAGGATGCGGCGAAGGTCCTCTCCCGGAGCGGGGACGGTCCGTCCCTCCGCGACTGGAACCGGGTGAAGACGTTTTTCTCGAGCGAGACGATCGACATCGCGGCACTCGAGCCCTCCCGGCTGGAGTACCGCGACGTGCAGCTCGGTGCGTACACCGACACGTTCGCGGCGGAGGAGGGAAGGATCACGGCGACCGACGAGGCCGCCCGCACGGCTGCCGTTCGGGAGAACCGGGCGACGGTGCGCCAGGGCGCTCAGGTCACCGTCGCCGCCGCCGGGATCGAGGGTGGGACCGCGTTCGTCTCCGCGGTCCTCGCCAAGCGCCGCGAAGGCACGAAGCTCAAGGAGTTCTCGGCCGACGACTGGAAGGACATCGCGAACGCCTCCGGTCTCGGCGCGGTGAAGGGCGGTATCCGCGGTCTCACGATCTACTCACTCACCAATCTCACTGCGACGTCGGCCGCCACGGCGAACACGGTCACGACCGCCGCGCTGGGGATCGCGGGCCAGGCGAGCAGGCTGCGAGCGGGCGACATCTCCGAGATCGAGTTCATCGAGAACTCCGAGATCCTCTGCCTCCAGGCCGGCATCAGCGCGCTGTCCTCGGTCGTCGGGCAGGTGCTCATCCCGGTCCCCGTCCTCGGCGCCGTCATCGGCAACACCGTCGGCTCCGTCATGTTCAGCGTCGCGTCGTCCTCGCTCTCCGCCCGGGAAGAAGCGCTCATCGCCGGATATCTCGAGGACCAGCGCTCACTCGATCAACAGCTGGCCGCCGACTACGCCGATCTCCTGGCGAAGCTCGAGACGAGAATGCTGCACTTCATCGACATCCTCGACCGGGCGTTCTCTCCCGACATCGAGGTCGCGCTTCTCGGGGCGATCGACCTCGCGGCCCGAGTCGGGGTGCCCTCGGAGGAGATCCTGGACACCGACGAGAAGGTGAACGCGTACTTCCTCGACTAGGTGCCCGCGGGGCGGGGCCGGACGTCGTTCGTTGCTGGGGCGTTGTGCCGGCCTGGCCCCACGTGTTCCGGATGGTGCTGCCGGCACCCCCGCCGCGCACCCCTCCTCACATCGCCGCCGCCAGCGCGTCCCGCAGCGTCGCCCGCGCCCGCGCGTGGCGGCTCCGCACGGTCGCGGCGCGGAGGGACAGGATCTCGGCCGCCTCGGCGAGGGAGAAGCCGTCCCAGTAGACGAGGGTGATGATCTCCTGGTCGACGGGCTTCAGCTGCGCGATCGCGGCGCGGACGTCCTCCGCCGCGTCGTCGGCGGGTGCGGGCGGAGTGATGCGGAGCTCCTCCGCCAGCCGCTCGACGAGCGCGCTCCTCCGGGTAGCGGTGCGGCGCTGGCCCGAGAGCACCCGCCGTGCGACGCCGAACGCCCACATCCGCGCGTGCGTCTCGTCCTCGGGGATCGACCGCTCCTTCCGCCAGAGGATCAGGAGGGTGTCGCTGAGGAGGTCCGCGGCGTCCTCGGGGCTCGCCGTCCGCCGCGCGAAGTAGCGGAGCAGGTCCGGCGCCTCCCGCTCGACCAGGGCCGTGATCTCGGCCTCCCGGTCGCGCGCGGGGGAGCGGACGACGCTGCGCGCCATGGACGGCGCCGCCTCGCCGGCGCTCATCACAGCTCTCCCGCGCAGTCGGTGCTGCCGCCCAGGCCGCCGTCGCCCTCGACGATCACGCCCTCGGGGATCGTGTCGAGGATGTGGTCGTCCGCCGCGGTGATCCAGGCGCGCCAGCGGATCGTCTCCTCCGAGAGGCCGGGGCCGTCGCTGTTCATGTCCGAGGCCAGCCAGGCGGGGTCGGTCGTGTAGGCGAGCGCGTCGTCGTGGATCCGCTGGCCGATGCCGTTCCAGTCCTGCGCGCGCAGGTAGTCGGTCGCGGAGGTGGTGACCTCGCGGTAGTCGATCTCGCCGTTGAAGTAGTCGATCGAGCACGACACCGCTGAGCCGGAGTCGGTGGTGTAGGTGATCGGGATCGTGAAGTCGGGGACCGAGCGGACGTCGGTGCCGGCGCTGGTCGCCAGCACGAGACCCGGGACGAGGAGGACGGGAGCCGCCAGCCACCACGCCCTCGACCGCGAGGGACGGCGGGGCGCGCGCTCGCGGGTCTCGGCGATCACGGCGCGGAGGGCGGTGCGGACGCCGGGCGCCCGGTCGTCGGTCGCGGGGTCGCTGCGGGAGAGCAGGTCGTCGAGTGTGCGTCGCGTCATCGGGTCCATCCTTCGTCGGTCGGGCGTCTACCGAGTACGTGGCCGGGTGGGGCCCGAGCGTTGCACGGGACCTGACGGGAGGAGTGAGCCGAGCCGGTCGCGCGTGCTCACTTCGGGGACTCCTTCGCGAGGACCCGTCAAAAGGCGCCATATTCGGCTTCACCCCGGTCCTTTTCTCATCGGTTATGGCCCCGACAAGGGGGGCTCACTTCTCTATGGCGAGAGGGAGGCCGACCTATACGTTCATCTTCGGAAGCCCGCGCGGAATGCGTGCTCCCCTCCGGAGTCTGGGGCCTCCGCACTCGCTGCGACATCCGTGTCGTTCGTCGTGTCGACGTTTCGCTCATCTCCACGATCGACAACACGACTGAGAAGCAGAACCATGGCTTTCACGATCCGGCGGCGCCGCCACTCACGGCACCGAGCGCCGTCGCGCCTCGGAATGCGGGCCGTCGTCTTCGCGACGATCGGCGCTCTCCTCGTCGGCTCGTGGGGGCTCGGCGACGTCTCCGCCTCGTCTCCCGCTCAGGCCGCGAACCAGGCGGATCCGGTCGCCGGCGACGCCCCCGCTCCTCTCCCGACGCCCGTCGCACCGACACCGCCGGCAGCCCCCGAGGCCGATCCGGCACCCGCCCCCTCCGCATCTGCCACCTCGGCACCCACTCCGTCAGCGTCCGCCCCGTCGGCACCCGCCGAGGCCGCGGAGTCGCCGAGTGCGACGGCGGAGGAGCCCGCTCAGGACGAGCCCGATCCCGCAGCACCCCGCGGCGCCGCGCAGCCGGAGCAGCCCGTCGAGCCGGCGCCCGCCGGGTCGGCGCCCGCTCCCACTGCGGCCTCGGACGACGACCAGGAGTCGGACCGCGGCCCGCCCGCGACGGCGCGAGCAGCGGGAGGCTTCTCCACACTCGCCGCCGGCGTCGCCGAGGCCCCGCGTCAGGTGTGGACGGAGACCTTCGAGCAGGGTCTGACGACCGCACCGAGCGCGCTCACCGCCTACGCGAACGGCCGCTACACGGCAGCCACCGGCTGGTCGACCGCCACGAACTGCACCGGCGTCCTGGTCAACTACACGGCGCCCTACCCCAACTCCGCCTTCTGCCCGACCCGGCCCCTCCTCACCGTCGGCACGGGATCGTCGGCCGCACGCGAGACCCGCCGCATGGCGGACGTCCTCGGCCAGGTGGCGGCCGGAGTGCCGGGGTCCACCTCCAGCACCGCGCCGGCCAACGGCTCGAACACCGGCACGCAGGCGAACCACGCCCTGGTCGAGTACCCGTACGCCGCCGTCACCGGCGGCGCGACCGTCGCCCAGAGCGCCGCAGGGATCGGCGTCTCCGCGCCCGCCGCCCGCTACTACGCCGTCGGCATGAACGCCGCCGGCGGGCAGTGCGGGACGAACAACGCGTCCCTCTCTCTCAACCTGGTCTCGGGCGGATCCACGGTCCTCACCGGATTCGCGGCACCGGTCGTGCCCTGCGCCGCGACCGGCGGCGTGTTCTACACGTCCCCGACCCTCCCGCTGGTCGGCGGCCTCGGCGCGCTCGTCGATCCCGCGCTCCCCGCCTCCGCCCGCGCCGTCGCCTACACCGGCACGAGCACCGCGCTCCTCACTCCGGCGCAGATCGCCGCAGCCCAGGTGCAGCTCGTGAACACGGTCACCGGCACGGGAAGCGCCTTCGCCGTCGACGACCTCCGCGTGCTGGACGTCACCCCCGCTCTCGACGCGGCCTTCACGCAGGCCGTGCCGACCGCGACGGTGCCGACCACGCTGACCTACACCGTCACCAACACCAGCGATCTCCTCGCGAAGGCGGACTGGCGCTTCTCGACCGCTCTCCCGGCCGGCCTCGTCGTGGCCCCGACGCCTGCCGTCGGAGGGTCCTGCACCGACGTCACCGGAACGGCGTTCGCCGTGACCGCGGCCGCCGGATCCTCCACCGTCTCGACGGTCGGCGGCGACCTCGCCGCGGGCGCGACCTCCTGCACGATCTCGGTGGACGTGGTGGCCGCCGCCGCCGGGACGTACAGCACCGGGACCACGACTCCCACCGGCCTCATCGCCTCCGCCCCCACGTCCGTGACGATCCAGGCCGCGACCACCCTCACCGTCCGGAAGAACCTGCCGGTGCGCAGCGCCACGGGCGACCAGTTCACGCTCTCGGTGCGCAGCGGCACGACGGTCCTCGCGTCGGCGACCACCACGGGCACCGCCACCGGGATCCAGGCCGCGCAGATCAGCCGCCTCACCGTGCAGTCCGGAGCGACGTACACGATCGCCGAGGCGCAGACCGCGGGCGCAGGCCTGGGGTACTCCAACAGCTACGAGTGCTCGCGCGGCGGCACGGTCATCGCCTCCGGAGCCTCCGCCGCGGGGTCGATCACGATCCCCAGCGAGGCGGGGGCGGAGGTGCTCTGCACCTTCACGAACACCGTGCAGACGCCGCGCCTGTTCTGCGACACCGGCCGCTTCTACTCCCTCACGGCGGCCGGCGCCCTGCAGCAGGCCGACATCGTCACGGGATCCCTGACCTCGATCGGCAGCTGGTCGGGGACCGCCGAGGCGAACGCGCTCGGCGTCGGCGCGAACGGCGCCTTCGCCTACGCGCTGGACCGCTCGTCCGACGCGACGGACGTCGACGCCGTCCTCAAGTGGACGCCGGACGCCGGCTTCCAGAGGATCGCGAACAGCGCGTACACGACCGTGGCCGGCGGAGCGCAGGTGGCCGGCAGCATCGTCGCCGGCGCGGTCGACCTCCGGACGGGCCGGTACCTGTTCGGCAGCTTCGCGAGCGGCCAGTTCTACATCTGGAGCTTCACCGAGGCGAACCCCGTCGCCACCCGGTTCGCCCTCGTCGGCTCCTTCCCCACCTCCGGAACCCCCAACGGCAACGGCGACATGGCGTTCGACGCTCGCGGCAACCTCTACGTCGTCGGCGCGGGCTCGGTCAACAACGCCAGCAGCGCCGCGATCTTCACCGTGCCGGCCGACGCCCTGGCCGCGGCGACCGGCGGCACCCTCCCGGTGAACACCTCGATCGCGAAGGCCGTGACGGGGACCGACGCCGCCTTCGCCAACATCAACGGCATCGCCTTCTCGCCGCGCGGAACCGTCTACCTCGCCAACGGCGACGTCGCCGCCGCAAACGGCGTCCCCGCCATCCCCGGCAGCGCCTACGAGTTCGACGCCACCACGTGGACCCGCGTCAGCGGCACGCCGCGCGTGAGCGTCAACGCCGTCGACCTCTCCGGCTGCTCCTCGCCGGCCACGATCACCGTGCAGAAGAGCGTGGTGGGCCGCCTGGCCGCGGCGGACCAGTTCCAGCTCACGGCCGCCGCCGGCTCCCCGGCGTCGCCGTTCGCCACGGCCACCACCACCGGCGCCACCACCGGCCGCCAGACCGCGCAGATCGGCCCCTTCCCCACTCCGATCAACAGCACGGTGACGGTCTCGGAGGCGATGGCCGCGGGCTCCGCCTCCCCGATCACCGCCTACACGAGCATCTACGAGTGCTACGCGGACGGCGTGCGGGTGAGCACGGGCTCGAACCCGACCGGCACGGTCACCCTCCCGAACCGGCTCGGCGTCAACGTCACCTGCACCTTCTTCAACTCCCCGCGCCCCGCCTCCACGGTGCGCATCACCAAGACGATCCGGGACGCCTCCGGCACGACCCGCCCCGGCGTGGACTGGACGGTGGGCACGACGGCGACGGCTACCGCGGGCACCGTCGCCCTGCTGCCGGAGCAGTCGCCCCGCCAGCAGACGGACGCGGCGGGTCAGGCCGCCTGGACCGTCCTGTTCGGCACGGAGGCGTCGCGGGCGACGCTCACCGTCTCGGAGGTGCAGCAGACGGGCTTCGCGTTCGTCAGCGGCGCCTGCACGGTCAACGGCGCCGCACGGGCGACCACGTTCTCGCAGTCGGGGACCGTCATCAGCGCGAGCCTCACCGGCATCGCCTCCGCGGCGGTCGTCGAGTGCTCGATCGTGAACCGGCCCACGGCCTCCCTCACGCTCGTGAAGACGGTGAGCTCCGGCAGCGCGCTGCCCAGCGACTTCACGCTCAGCGCCACCGGCCCGACCGGCGCCCTGCCCGGCCCGACCGGCCGCGCAGGCTCCGCGGGCGTGTCGGCGATCCCCGTCACCCCGGGTGCCGCCTACCGGCTCGCCGAGACCGGGGGCCCCGCCACCTCCGTGCAGACCGGCCCCTGGCAGTGCCGCACCGACACCGGCGCCGCCCTCACCGTGAGCGCGGCCGGAGACGTGACCCCGACGAACGGTGCCGCCGTTACCTGCACCGTGGACAACGCCAGCGCGACGATCACCCTGGTCAAGCAGGTCCTGCGCCCCCAGACCGGCTTCCAGGCCGCCGACTGGCGCGTCACCGCGACGCCCGCCGCACTGGCCGGAGCGACGCTCCCGACGGAGACCCGGGCCGGCGCGGAGTACGTCGCCGCGGGCAACCCGGCGAGCACCTTCGAGGTGCGACCGGGTCACGGCTACACGCTGTCCGAGGCGGCGACGGATCCGACCCGCCGCCTCGCCTACCAGGAACTGCGTCTCGAGCGCCTGACCGGGACGACGTGGTCCCCGGTCGCCTCGCGGACGATCACGGCCCCCACCGCCGGTCAGACGGCGGTCTACCGCTTCGTCAACGCCCCCGTGGACCCCACACGCCTGCCGCTGACCGGCGGCGCCAGCACCGACGCGTTCCTCCTGGGCGGGGGGTCGGTGCTCACTCTCGCACTCGGCCTCCTCCTCTGGGAGCGGCGCCGGAGGCTGCGAGGCCCCTCCCGGTGACGCCCCGACCGAGAGCCCCGGCGCTCTCCCGCAGACCCCTTCCCGCACACCTTCGACTCCACGACACCAGCACTCACGACCTCAGTAGGAGAGATCACATGTCCCGCTCACTCACCAGGCGGCTCGCCGCCGCAGCCGGCGTCCTCGCGCTGAGCGCTGCGGCGGTCTTCACCGCCGTCGCGCCGGCGTCAGCGGTCACGCTGCCCGGCAACATCGACCCCACCATCAGCCGCACCCTCACCGTGCACAAGCTCGCGCTGGGCTCCAACAACGGCCAGGCGATCGGCACCGGCCAGGAGATCACGGTCCCCGGGGACGCGCTGCCCGGCGCCGTGTTCACCGCCGCGCGCGTCCAGGGCGTCGACCTCACCACGCCCGACGGCTGGAACCAGGTCGCGAACCTGACCCCGGGCACCGCCGCGACCCGTGTCACCGCCGCCGACACCTTCACCGCCACCAGCGGCACGGACGGCGAGGCCGTGTTCAACAACGGCGCGAGCATGCCGCTCGGCCTCTATCTCGTGACCGAGACCCAGCTCCCCGCCGGAGCGACCAACGGCGCGGCGCCGTTCCTCGTCACCCTGCCGTTCCCGACGGGCCCGACCGGTGCGCCGGCGAACCAGTGGATCTACGACGTCCACGTCTACCCCAAGAACGCGGTCACGGAGCTCACCAAGACGCGCGTCCCCGCGGCGGCGAACTCGGTCGAGGCGCGCAACCCCGACCTCATCCGCTGGGCCATCGCCTCGGACGTGCCGGTGCTCGCCGCCGGTGACGCGCTGGAGGCATTCACCCTCACCGACACGCTCCCCGCCGAGCTGACCTACCTGCCGACCGGCCCGGCCGGCGTCGCGCCCACCGGCATCACGGTGACCAGCGCCGCGGGCACCGCGCCCGCACCGGCGTTCATCGCGAACACCGACTACACGCTCGGCTACGACGCCGCGACCCGGAACGTGACGCTGAACTTCTTGCAGTCCGGCCTCACCAAGCTCCAGGGTCTTCAGGGCGGCGTCGTCACCCTCACGGTGCTCACCCGCGCCACCGCCATCCCGGCCAACGGCATCATCACCAACTCGGCGACGAGCGTCGTGAACGGGGCCACGGAGACGGTCACCGGCAGCACCCCGATCGGTCAGCTGACCGTGTACGCCTACCAGAACAACGGCGCCAACCGCGTGCCGCTCGCGGGTGCGGTCTACCAGGTGTTCCTCACCGAGAACGACGCCAACCTCGGCCAGAACCCGGTGTTCATCAACGGCAACCAGAACTGGACGACCGGAGCGAACGGCATCGTCGAGATCCCGATCATCACGCCGGGCAACTACTACGTCCGCGAGCTGACCCCGCCCGCCGGATTCCGTCTGCCCACCCCGGCCCAGGTGCTGACGCAGGTCGTCGCCGGACCGAGCTCGGCCACCGCGCCGATCCAGAACTACGTCGAGTTCCTCCACACCCAGGTGCCCGCGTTCGCCCTGCCCCTCACCGGTGGCGGCGCGCAGTGGTTCACCCTCGGTGGAGGCGCGCTCCTCGCCCTCGCGATCGGTTCGGGCCTGATCGCCTCGCGCCGCCGCACCGCGCTGGCTGCTCAGACCGCCGAGTAACGTCAGACCATGACGAAGTCGAATGCGGGGCACCCGTCGGGTGCCCCGCATTCCTCTGTCTCCAGCCCTTTTCCTCCGCGGAGGCGGATCCACCGCCGACCGCGCTGGCGGCTCCCGGTCGCCCCGCTGGTCATCGCGCTCATCAGCATCTCGGGAGTGGCGCTGCTGGTGTACCCCGTCGCCGCCAGCTGGCTCAGCGCCGTCGAGCAGGCGCGCGAGATCGACTCCCTCACGCAGGACATCACCGACCTCGGCGCCGAGACCCTCCGGCAGAATCTCGTCGAGGCCCGCGCCTACAACCAGAGCCTCAGCGGAGGCGGCGCGGCTGTCGCCGCGAACGAGCGCCTCCCCCTCGCCGACGACGAGCAGGTCGCCGACCGCGAGCGCTACTCCTCCCTCCTGCGCGGCGACGCCGAGGGACTGATGGCCCGGATCAGGATCCCCGCCATCGACGTGGACCTGCCGATCTTCCACGGCACGAGCGACGCCGTCCTCGAGCGCGGCGTCGGCCACCTCGAGGGCACCGCCCTGCCGGTCGGCGGCCCCTCCACCCACTCGGTGCTCACCGGCCACCGCGGCCTCGCCTCGGCCGAGCTCTTCACCCACCTCGACCGCGTCGACGTCGGCGACACCTTCACCATCGAGGTCTACGGCGAGGTGGTCACCTACCGCGTGCGCGAGACGCTGGTCGTCGAGCCCGAGGACACGCAGAGCCTCCTCGTGCAGCCCGGCCAGGACCTCCTGACCCTCGTCACCTGCACCCCGCTCGGGATCAACACCCACCGCATCCTCGTCACCGGCGAACGGGTGATCCCGACGCCGCAGTCGGACGTGGACGCCGCGGGGGAGTCGCCCGACGTCGCCGGGTTCCCGTGGTGGGCGGTCGCGGCCGGAGGCGCTGTGGTCGCTGCCGGGGTGTACGTGTGGTGGGCGGGGCGGCCGGCGCGGGGTGCGTGGGTGCCGGTGGTGGTCGCCGAGGGAGAGCGCGACAGGGTTCCTGCGGATCTATGAGGCGAGGGGGTGCGGATCTCCGCAGTCCTGCTTTGGTCGCCTCAGCGCAGTGCTGTCTCCGTCGCCGTGATCGCGGCTGTGCCGGGCCGGTCAGGCGGGGCGCCACTCCTCGAGGAACTCGGCGACCGTCTTCGTCTCGAGGTCGAGCTCGACCTGCCCGAGGAGATAGTGGGGATCGGTGAGATCGGCCTTCACGCGGATGATCTCGGCCCCGGTGTCGAGGCGTCGAGGCCGAGAGCGCGCGCGGCGGCACCGTCGTCACGCCCGAATCGTCCTGGACGGGGGAGGCCGGCTGGAGCGGCTCGTACCTCTCGCTGACCGACCCGCGCCGCGCGGTGTCGATCCCGATCGGTCCGTCCACGCAGGACCGCGTGGTGGAGGCCGTCATCGACCAGCCGCAGCGCGGCACGGAGCGCACACCCCTGAGCGTCTGGACGTCGGGCACGCGCCCGCTCGACCTGCTCCGCTCGACCGTCGGGTCGCAGGGGGTCACCGAGGCGTCGGGCGCGCTGCTCCCGGAGAAGCTCCGCCGCACCGTGCCGGCCGGCTCGTCGAGCGTCGAGGTCCGCCCGTTGAGCGGCCGGACGCGCCTCGATGCGCTGCTGGTGCGCCCGCTGGTCACGCGCCTCGTGGTCGGAGGAGAGGGCGGCCGCACCGAGCTGATCCGCAACTCCACCGACGGCGTGCGCACCACGGCGATCGGCGTCTCGGGCGGCTCAGGCACGCTGCGCGTCTACTCGCAGGACGGCGCGCTCGTGAGCGAGACGTCGCCGTCCGGAGCCGTCTCCGTGCAGCTGCCCGCGCAGGGCTTCGCGGTGCTGGTGGGCTGAGGGCGTCCCTGCTGGTCGAGTAGCCGCTACTCGATCGGCAGGGGGCGGTGAGTCCTCGGAAGTCGCGGTACTCGCGTTCGAGTACCGCGACTTCTGCGTTCTCGCGGGGGCGAGGGCGGCGGGGAGGCGCGCGGCTGGGCGCGGACCATCAATTCGATGAGAGCGCTCTCTCGAAAACGCTTGACCTCTCCGCGGGGGCGTGCGTAAGCTCGCCGCACACCTCGTGAGAGCGCTCTCACATACGCGGAACAGCACGCGTGAGAGCGCTCCCAGGGGTGCCCCACCACCATCACGAAGGAGTGACCGTGCCCTATTCACGACGCACCAGGATCGCCGCGGCGATCGCCGGCGCCTCGGCCCTCGCCCTGATCGTCACCGGATGCTCGTCGGGATCCGACGCCTCCGAGGGCGGCGAGATCGAGCTGACCGTCACCACGTTCAACGCCATGGGCTTCGACGAGCTCTACGGCGAGTACGAGGACGCCAACCCGGGGATCACCATCGTCCCGAACAACATCGACACCGGCGGCAACGCGCGGACCGACGCGTTCACGAAGCTCGCCGCCGGGTCCGGACTCGCCGACGTCGTCGCCATCGAGGAGGGCTGGCTCGGCTCCGTCATGGAGGTCTCGGACCAGTTCGTCGACCTGCGCGACCACGGCATCGAGGACCGCAAGGCCGACTGGGTCGACTGGAAGTACGAGCAGGCGACCGACCCCGAGGGACGCGTCATCGGCTACGGCACCGACATCGGACCCGAGGGCCTCTGCTACAACACGGCCGCCTTCGAGGCCGCCGGCATGCCCACCGACCGCGCCGCCGTCGCAGAGATGCTCGGCGGACCGGACGCGACCTGGGACGACTACTTCGCCGCCGGCCAGAAGTACCACGACGCCACCGGCAAGGCGTGGTTCGACCACTCCGGATTCGTCTGGAACGCCATGGTCAACCAGCTGCCCGAGGGGTACTACACCTCCGACGGCGAGCTGAACGTCGAGGGCAACCCGGAGCTCGAGGAGCGCTGGGGCCAGCTGACCGACGCCACCGCCTCCGGCCTGTCGGCCGCGCAGAAGGCGTGGGACTGGAACAAGGGCAAGTCGTTCACCGACCAGACCTTCGCCACCTTCGTCTGCCCGGGCTGGATGTTCGGCACGCTGAAGAGCAACGTCGAGGCCGGCGGCGGGAACGCCGAGGCCACCGGCTGGGACTTCGCCGACGTCTTCCCCGGCGGCCCCGCCAACTGGGGCGGCTCGTTCCTCTCCGTCCCGACCCAGTCGAAGCACCCCGCCGAGGCCGCCGCGCTGGCGTCGTGGCTCAGCGAGCCGGAGCAGCAGCTGAAGGCGTTCGAGGCGGCCGGACCGTTCCCGAGCACCCTCGACGCGCAGAAGGAGCTCGCCTCGGCGGCCGCTCCCGACCCCGGCATGAACGACTCCCCGACCGGCGCGATCCTCGCGCAGCGCGCCGAGGGCGTCGTCGCCCAGTACAAGGGCCCGGACGACTCGCTGATCCAGGAGAACGTCTTCGGACCGGTCCTGCAGAAGGTCGACCGCGGCGAGATCGACGGCAAGGAGGGCTGGAACGAGGCGCTCCAGCTCCTCGGTGAGCTCGTCGACTGATCCGGTCGGGCCGACGCCCGGGGGCTGACGCCTCCGGGACGCGGCCCCACCATCACGGGAGGTCCGGCCGTCACCGGACCTCCCGGTCCCCGTGCGGCCGGGCCGCCCGCATCCCGGGCCGCCTCGCCGCACGGGAGAAACGCTGCCGCCCGCCGGCCCGAGGCCTCTCCGGCCCCGCCGCCCGCGACTCCTCCCGGCCGGCCCCGCCGCACGAGAGACTCCGGCCCCGCCGCATCCCCTCCGACTCCGACTCGACCTCGAAGAGAGCGCCATGACGAGCACACTCACCCCGCCGGCCACGGCGACGCCCCCCGCGGGGAAGCGGCGCCCGGCGCCCCGACTCCCGCTGACCTTCCGCCAGCGCGCGAGCCGCTTCGACGTGAAGGCCTCGCCCTACCTCTACATCTCGCCGTTCTTCCTGCTCTTCGCGCTCACCGGAGCGTTCCCGCTGGTCTACACGCTCGTCGTGTCGCTCTACGACTGGCAGCTGCTGCAGGGCCAGGGCGACTTCGTCGGGTTCGCGAACTTCGCGGCCGTGCTCGGCGACCGCTTCTTCTGGAACTCGATCGTCAACACGCTGAGCATCTTCCTGCTCTCCACGATCCCGCAGCTCGCCGTCGCGCTGCTGCTCGCAGCCGCCCTCGACCAGGCGCTGCGGGCCAGCACCTTCTGGCGGATGAGCGTCCTGCTGCCGTACATCGTCTCGCCGGTCGCGGTCGCGCTGATCTTCTCGAGCGTGTTCAGCGACCAGGAGGGCCTGATCAACAACCTGATCGGCCTGGTGGGCATCAGCCCGATCGAGTGGACGAACGACCGCCTCGCCAGCCACGTCGCGATCGCGACGATGGTCAACTGGCGCTGGACCGGCTACAACGCCCTCATCCTCCTCGCCGCCATGCAGGCCGTGCCGCGCGAGCTGCACGAGTCGGCCGCGATCGACGGAGCGAACGCGTTCCGCCGCTTCCGCTCGATCACGATCCCCAGCATCCGGCCGACCCTGATCTTCGTGATCATCACCGCCACCATCGGCGGCCTGCAGATCTTCGCGGAGCCGCGCCTGTTCGACGTGTCGAACGCGGGCGGTATCGGCGGCTCGGACCGGCAGTTCCAGACCACCGTCCTCTACCTCTGGGAGATGGCGTTCTTCCGCCAGAACTTCGGAGAGGCGGCCGCGATCGCGTGGCTGCTGTTCCTCCTGATCGTGCTGATCGGCCTGCTGAACTTCGCGATCTCGCGGCGGATCGCCTCCGTCGAGAACCGGATCTCGCAGCGCTCGAAGCGCCGCTCCGCCCGCCCCGCGACCGCGGACGAGATCGCCGCCGCGGACCCCCTGCTCACCACCACCGGCCTCGGCCAGAACGAGAGCGAGCGATGACCGCCTCCGCCACCTCCGCCGCCTTCCCGGTGCGCCGCGTCCGCGCCTCCCGCGCCGGCCGCGTCGACCGGCCCGGCTTCCTCACGTACGGGCTGCTGAGCGCCTTCATCCTCGGCTCGACCTACCCGCTGTGGTGGTCGTTCGTCGTGGCGAGCGGCTCGAACGCGACCCGCAGCGAGACCCTGCCGCTCGTCCCGGGCGGTAACTTCCTCGCCAACGCCTCGCAGGTGCTGACGGCGATCCCGTTCTGGACGGCGCTGCTGAACAGCGTCATCGTCTCGGGGATCATCACGCTGTCGGTCGTGTCGTTCTCGACGCTCGCCGGCTACGCCTTCGCGAAGCTGCGGTTCCGCGGGCGCGACGGCCTGATGATCGGAGTGGTCGCGACCATGGCGATCCCGACGCAGCTGGGCATCATCCCGCTGTTCATCCTGATGCGGCAGCTCGGCTGGACCGGCTCGCTCGGCGCCGTGATCGTGCCGACGCTGGTCACCGCGTTCGGCGTGTTCTTCATGCGGCAGTACCTGGTCGACGTGATCCCGGACGAGCTGATCGAGGCGGCGCGCGTGGACGGAGCGAACCAGTTCCGGACGTTCCTCACCGTCGCCGTCCCGGCGGCGCGACCGGCGATGGCGATCCTCGGGCTCTTCACGTTCATGATGGCGTGGACCGACTTCCTCTGGCCGCTGATCGTCCTCAGCCCCACGAATCCGACCCTGCAGACGGCGCTCGCGCAGCTGCAGTCGGGCTACTACGTCGACTACTCGATCGTGCTGGCCGGCGCCGTGCTCTCGGTGATCCCGCTGCTGGTGCTGTTCCTGCTCGCCGGACGCCAGCTCATCGCGGGCATCATGAGCGGAGCGGTGAAGGGCTGACGCCCGGAGACTCCCGCGGGACCGGGTCGGGGGACATCGGACCGCGGGACGGGGGCCTCGGGCCCGGGGCCGTGGTGCTCCGGGTCCGGGGGTGGGGGCTGCGGTGAGGGATCGGGCAGTGCACTGGGCGGCCGGTGGGTTCGCGACCCAGCCGGTCGTCGTGCTCGGCTCATCCCGACCACTGCCGCGCAGGATCCCGCCGATCACGCCCCGTCCGGGCCTCCTGGCCCGACCTGCCGCCGCCTAGGCTGGCGCGGAGGAGGCGACATGGAGCCGAAGGACCCGCGCGACGAGGACCCCTCGAGCGGGTCGGCGCAGCCGCGTCCGGAGGACGGGCCGACGCCGTCGGAGCAGGCGCTACGCGCCATCCGCGACGTCGCGAACGGGGCGGATCCGACGAGCGAGGCGTTCCGGCTGTCGAACGACTTCACCGACCGGCAGGCCGAGCGGCTCCGGAGCCTCCTCGCGCGCTTCCGCCGCGGGCGCTGACGGGCGCGAGGGCGGCCTGCCGCCGGCGGCGGGCGATCGATCGCTGCGCGCCGGTCGTGTCGGCCATCGCCGAGGCGGCGCCCCCGATCGCCCGGCGCCACCCCGAACGGCCTCGATCCGCGCCCTCGCAGGCCGCGGACTCACTCCGCCGGCCCGCTCCGCCGCCCCGCATCACCCCCGAATGGCCGCGATCCGCGCCCCTTCACGCCGCGGACGCCCCGCACGAGCCCACTCCTCCGGCGCTCGGCTAGCCTCGGAGGCACCCGCGAGGAAGGCCTGCATGACCCACGACACCGCCTCGGCCGCCCCGACCCTCGAAGCCGTCGCCGCGCTGGCCGGAGTCTCCCGCGCGACGGTCAGCCGGGTCGTCAACGACTCCCCGCGCGTGAAGGACGGCGCCCGGACGGCCGTGCTCGCCGCGATCGAGCAGCTCGGCTACGTGCCCAACCGCGCCGCGCGCTCCCTCGCCAGCCGCCGCACGCAGACCGTCGCGCTCGTGGTGCCGGAGTCGGCGGCGAAGGTGTTCGCGGATCCGTTCCTCGCCTCGGTCGTGCAGGGGGCCGCGATGGCCTTCGCCGGCACCGAGTACACGCTCACCATCGTGATCGCGTCGGAGGCGGCGCCCGAGAAGACGCGGCGCTACCTGCTCGGCGGCAACGTCGACGGCGCGCTCGTCGTCTCGCACCACAGCGGCGACCACTCCTACGCGCAGCTCGGCGCCTCCCTCCCCGTGGTCTTCGGCGGGCGGCCGCTGACGGAGGAGGGCGGCAGCTACTTCGTCGACGTCGACAACACCGGAGCGGCGCGCACGGTCACCGAGCACCTCCTGGGCCTCGGCCGCACGGCCCCCGCGATGATCGCGAGCCGCCAGGACATGCCTGCCGCGATCGACCGCCTGTCCGGCTGGCGCTCGGCCGTCACCGCCGCGGGCCTCGACGACTCGCTCGTCGAGTACGGCGACTACTCGCCCGAGGACGGCGCGACCGCGATGCGCCGCCTGCTCGACTCCGGCCGGCCGATCGACGCGGTCTTCGCCTCCAACGACCAGATGGCGTCGGGCGCCCTGACGGCGCTGCGCGAGCGCGGCCTCACGGTGCCGGGCGACATCGCGCTCGCGGGCTTCGACGGCGACTACTTCGCCGAGGCGAGCGAGCCGCGCCTCACCACGGTGCGCCAGCCCTCCACGGGCCTCGGCGAGGCGATGGCGGACGTGCTGGTGCGCCTCCTGGCCGGCGAGGAGGTGCAGCGCGTGACACTGCTGCCGACCGAGCTGCTGGTGCGCGGCTCCACGGTCGCGGGCGCGTGACCCCGCGCTGAGTGCGCTGACCCGTTCGCTGAGTCGCCCGGATCGGCTCCCCGCTGCGGTGTGTCGCGAGCCGATCCGGGCGACTCAGCGCGGGACGGGCTCGTCGGGGATCTCGAGCAGGTGGAAGGGGCCCCGGGGGAGCGGACCTGTGCTCCACAGCGCGACGACGGCCCAGCCGAGGTCGGCGTGCGCGACGGCGCCCTCGGGCAGGGTCCGGGTGAAGAGCGCGTAGTCGATCCCGTCGAGGGGGAGGGGGCTCACGTCCCACGCGGGCCGGTCGGCGGCCAGCTCCTGAGCCCGCGCCTCCGCCGCCACCATCGCCGCTCGCGTCCGGTCCCCGGGCAGGCCGGCGGGGATCACCGAGAGGAGGAGCGAGGCGATCGCGAGCGCGGCCGTCGCGACCGGGTCGGTGACCACTCCGTGCACCGAGCCGCGCGGCCCGAGGCGGACACCGGTCAGCCGCAGCGTCCGGACCGAGTACGAGCCGCCGTCCCGCTCGGCGCGGACCGAGAGGTCGTCGACGGGCCCGTCGTCCGTCCGCCCGCTCCCGTCGACGGACCACGGATCGGAGACGGGGACCAGCGCGCGCACGCCCTCATCCGACTCCCTGCGGCGCCCCCGGTCAAGAGGCGCAGCTGGAATACGGCCCCGGCGGGCCGGCCGGTCGGTCGGGACGCGTCAGGCTCGGAGCGCTCGCAGGACCCGCTCGACGTGCCCCTCGATCCACGCGCCGGTGAAGAGGCCGCTCCGGAGGAGCCATCGGTGGAGGATCGGGCCGAGCAGGAGCTCCGCCGCGCCGGAGGGGTCGGCCGCTCCTCCACTCGCGAGACGCGCGGCGATCGCGCTCAGCTGGGGCTCGAGCAGCAGGGTGCGGTACTGCGTGGCGAGCTCGGTGTCGGTCTGGATCGCAGCGGTCACCGCGCGCAGGAGCGGCTCGGCCACTGGGTCGCTCAGCTCGGCGGCAGTGCCGGTGACCAGGAGGAGCAGGTCGGCGCGCAGATCTCCGGAGTCCGGGACGGCGATCACCCCGTCAGGAGTCAGGCTCCGCGCGAGGAGCGCGTCGAAGAGGATCGCACCGGTGGAGGGCCAGCTGCGGTAGAGGGTCTGCTTCCCGACTCCGGCGCGGGCGGCGACGCCCTCCATCGTCAGGCGCGGAAGCCCCTCGGTCCCGACGAGGTCGAGCACGGCGGCGTGCACGCGCTGCCGTGTCCTGCTGGTGGCCATTCTCCGATCCTACCGCGAAACGAGGCGGAGCGTCTTGTTCGGAGTAGCGTGCAGGCATGACCACTCGACAGACCTGGCTGATCACCGGAGCCTCCCGCGGGCTGGGGCGTGCGCTCGTCCTCGCGGCGCTCGCCGAGGGCCACTGCGTCCTGGCCGCGGTCCGGGGCGCGCACTCCCTGCCCGAGCACGAACGGCTGCAGGTCCACCGGCTCGACGTCGCGGACTCCTCCGCAGCCGCCGGCGCCGTCGACGCGGCCACGGCGATCGAGGGGCGCCTCGACGTCCTCGTCGACAACGCGGGCTACGGGCTCATCGGCATGGCGGAGGAGGTGGGCGAGGACGAGGTGAGGGAGCTGCTGGACGTCGACCTGCTCGGTCCGCTCTGGCTCTGCCGGGCCGCGCTGCCTGTGATGCGGCGGCAGGGGTCCGGACACATCGTGCAGATCTCGACCGTCGGCGCGGTGGGGACGATGCCGACGCTCGGGGTCTACAACGCGGCGAAGTGGGGCCTCGAGGGCTGGACGGAGGCGATGGCCGCAGAGGTCGCCCCCTTCGGCGTCCGCGTGACGCTCGTGCAGCCCGGGGAGATCGCCACCGACTGGGCCGGCGGCAGCATGCGGTTCGCGGCGCCGATGCCGGAGTACGACGACCTGCGGCGGGAGCTCTTCGGAGCGGCCGAGGTCCCCTGGCCGACCGACGGTCCGCAGAGAGGCACGCCTCCGGCCGAGGTGGCGGCCGAGATCCTCGCGCACGTCGCTGATCGGAGCGACGCCCGATTCCGTCTGCTCGTGGGCGACGACGCTCCCGGTCAGGTGCGCGCCGCGCTCGAGAAGCGCCTCGCGGACTACGCCCTCGACCCGCGCTGGGCTGCGTCCGCGCTCTGAGGGACCGCCGCTGAGGTGCCCGGATCGGCTGGCAGTTCCGGCGTGTCGCGAGCAGATCCAGGCACCTCAGTGCGGAGGCGTGAAGGCCCGCAGGCGCGGCTCAGAACTCCTCGTAGTTGTAGGGCTCCGGGTCCTCGTCGATCACGGGGCGCGCGATCGTGGCGCGGTTGCTCTTGATGCGGGAGCGGATGTCCTCGACGGCGGCCTCGACGGCGCCGGTGGTCGACTCCTCGTCCTTGATGGAGACCTCGACGGGGACGGCGACGAGCTCGCTGCTCGCGTCGAGGGTCATCTTCGCCTCGATGAGCTCGCCGTCCTCGGTGAACGCCGGGACCGTGACCGCTTCGGAGTGCTCCTGGCGGTCGATCGCGGTCACCAGGTCGAGGAGGGCCTCGGTCACGGCATCGGTCGTCACGAAGCTCTTGGAGGCGTAGGTCAGCTGCTGCATGCCTCCACTCTCCCGAACGGGAGCGCCCCTCGCGCGGGGTTGCGCCTCGTCGGCCCAGCCCGTAGCGGAGGGGCAGCACGACCGGCGCGGGCGCGAGGAGTCAACCCTCTAGGCCGCGATCCGGGCGTCCGCTTCCCTGGTGGCGGGGCCTCGGGAGGAGGCGCGGGGGTCTCGGGATCCCGGGGCCCCGGCACTCGATCGGGAGGGGACCGGATCCGGCGTGGGGGACTCCGCGGCGACAGGGCGTTCCAGGGCGGCCTCCTGATCGGAGTCGGCCTCATGGCGGCCGTCGACGAGATCGTCTTCCACCAGATCCTCGCCTGGCACCACTTCTACGACCGCTCCACTCCGGCGATCGGCCTGCTCTCGGACGGGCTGCTGCACGCGGCCGAGATCCTCGCACTCGTCGGCGGCGGCTTCCTGCTCGCCGACGCCCGGCGCCGATCCGCTCTGCGTCCGCGCACGGCGTGGGCCGCGGGGCTCACGGGGGCGGGGCTGTTCCAGCTGTGGGACGGAGTCGTCGACCACAAGCTGCTCCGGGTGCACCAGGTGCGCTACGACGTCGACCTGCTGCTCTACGACTCCGCCTGGATCGCCTCGGGAGCGGTGCTGCTCGCGGCGGGCCTGCTCCTCCTGCCGCGGCGGCGGCGCGCGACGGCGTGACCCCGCACGCCGACCACTCCCTGCTCGACCCGGGCCTGCTGCTCCTGGTCCCGCTGGCGGCGGCGGCGGCGCTCGGAGGGGGCGCCGCGGCACTCGAGCGGCGGCGCGGACGGCCGTGGCCGCTGCACCGCACCGCCCTGCTCCTCGGTGGGCTCGCGACCGCGGCGCTCTGCTTCACGGGTCCGCTCGCGGAGTGGTCGCACGCGGATCCGCGCGGGGCGATGCTGACGCACCTGGTCCTCGGGATGCTCGCGCCGCTCCTCCTGGTGCTCTCCGCCCCGTCACCCTGGCCCTGCGGGCGCTCGACGTCACGGCTGCCCGGCGGCTCTCGCGGCTGCTCCGGAGCCGCCCGGCCCGTCTCCTCGCCCACCCCGTGACGGCGCTCCTGCTCTCGACGGGCTCCCTCTGGCTCGTGCACGCGACCGGACTGCTCGCCGCCGCGCACGCCGACCCGCTGCTGCACCTCGCACTCGGCCTGCACTTCCTCCTCAGCGGCTGCCTGCTGACGGCGGCGCTCGCCGGAGTCGATCCGAACCCGCACCGCGCCCCGTTCGGCCTGCGCCTGGGCGTGCTCGGAGCGGGCATCGCCGCGCA
This sequence comes from Rathayibacter sp. AY1E3, assembly GCF_002932235.1. Lineage (NCBI taxonomy): Bacteria > Bacillati > Actinomycetota > Actinomycetes > Micrococcales > Microbacteriaceae > Rathayibacter > Rathayibacter sp. AY1E3. The sequence goes on along the minus strand of NZ_PSVN01000001.1, from coordinate 53,421 downwards.
CGCGCTGCTCGCGACCGTGCTCTACGCGGAGGCGCCGGACGAGACCGGACGCCAGGCGGCGCTCCTGCTGTTCTACGGAGGCGACCTGCTCGAGACGGCGCTCGCCGTGGTCGTCTGCGCCCGGCGCTACGCGGCGACGGCGCCCCGGCAACCCCCTCCGCCGAGCGCGCCCTGCTCCCTACGCTCGGACGCATGCTCCCCATCTTCGGGACCCGAGCCGTCGAGGACCTCCTCCGGACGCTCGTCTTCGTCTGCCGCGTCTGCGGGCAGCGCGACGAGCAGCGGATCCTCCGCCGCCGGACGCGCCTCTCGCTCTTCTTCGTCCCCGTCCTGACCGTCTCGACCCGCTACCTGCTCGAGTGCTCGCACTGCGGCACGGTGTCTCCGATCAGCAAGGAGGAGGCGCAGGGCTCCGTCCGCTGGGCCGGCAACTCCGACCAGTGACCGCCCCGAGCGGGAGGCTCCCGCGGTGCGCTCAGCGCACCGGAGCCGGCACCGCCGTGGGACGCGCGGCGACCGCGGCCGCGCGCCGCGTCGCCCAGTTGTTGAGCAGCAGCGCCGTCACGACGATGGCCGCGCCGAGCAGGGCGACGGGCCCCGGCCGGTAGCCGCCCGCCATGCTGATCGCGAAGGTCGTCACCGGGACGAGGTTCTGGAAGAGCGTGCCGTTGAGGGCGCCGAGCAGCTTGATGCCCGTGTTCCACAGCAGCACGGCGACGACGCCGGCCAGGAGGATCAGGTAGGCCAGCTGCGGCCAGGCCGCGAGCACCTCGGCCCCGGTCGGCGGGTGCGCGGAGCCGGTGGCCGTCGCCACGGCGACCGCGACGGCGATCGACGGGCAGCCGAGCGCGGTGGTGAGCGTCGAGTACCGCAGCGCCGACCAGCCGGGGAACGCCGCGGCTCCGCGCGTGTAGACGACCCAGCAGATCGCTCCGAGCAGGGCGAGCAGCTCGCCGAACCCCAGCTCGCCGTCGAGGAGGAGGGCGACGTCGCCGCGGGTGACGACGAGCGCGACTCCGGCGAGCGCGAGCAGGATGCAGCCGACGGTGGCGGCCGGCGGCAGGCGACGCGCGCCGATGCTCGCGAGCACCGCGCCGATCGCGGGCATCATCCCCATCATCAGGCTGACGTTCGGGGCCGAGGTGAACCGCAGGGCCGTGAAGGCGAGCAGGCCGAAGCCGGCGAATCCGGAGGCGCCGAGCAGCGCCAGCCGCCACCCGCGGCCGTCGAGCCGGAAGGCGCGGAGCCCCTCCGCCCGGGCGAGCAGCAGGGCGAGGACGACCGCGGCGGCCGTGTAGCGGATGAGGGTCATGAAGAAGGAGTCGACCGTCGCCGCGATGCTGTCCGCGACCGGGAGCATGCCGCCCCAGAGGATCGGCGGGATCAGGCAGAAGAGCAGACCTCGCGACCGCATGGCGCCCCTGATCCGTCGGGTGCGGCCGCCCCGGGCGGGGGCCGTCGCTCGATGGTGGACCCCGGCGGCTCGGCGCACAAGAGCGCCGCCGACCCCCGAACGGCCCGCGGCGGGGCTCGCCCGGCCCTCCTCTGATCCCCCGCGCGAGATGCCGCTCCGGTACGCGACCCGCCGCGCGAGGCGTCTCCGAGCGGCATCTCGCAAAGGGGGTCCGGGACATGGGCCGGAGGACGGCCGGGTCTAGGGTGCTGGCAGAGGGGCGGCCGCCGTCGCCTCCGATCGCCCGTTCGAAGGAGAACACCATGCACCGTCGTCTCACGGCCACGCTCGCCGCGATCGCCCTCGCCCTCGGAGGGGCCGTCGCCGTCGCGACCCCCGCCTCCGCCGGGCAGCTCGTCTACCAGAACGGCGGCCCGGGCAACTGCTACGAGGTCCGCTCGCAGCGCGACTCCCTGGGTCGCGCGCAGGTCACGGTGTGGTGGCACTGCGACCAGGCGAGCAACGTCAAGGTCATCTGGAGGAACGGCCCGGACAGCGGCTGCAACAAGATGAGCGTCATCAACCGCAAGTTCAGCGACAGCTCGGGCGTCGCGTCCCGCTTCGACCGCCTCGTCTCCTGCTGACCCGGTCGGGCTGCCCCTGATCCCTTCCGCGGGACGCCACCTCGGTACTCGGCACGCCGCACGAGGCGTACCCGAGCGGCTTCCCGCGGGAGGGGACGGCGGCGGCCCCGCTCAGTGCTCGGCGCGCCCCGAATCCTCGATGAGGCGCACCTTCACGTTCACGGCGAGCGGCCCCGAGACCGACGGGTCGGCGGCGAGCAGCGCGTGCATCCGCTCGCCCACCAGCCGGAGCGTCTCGGGGGCCGGCAGTGCGGCGGACGCGGCGATGTGCGCGCTCACCGTGGTGAACCCCTCCGACCGGTCGATGTCGACCAGCACGTCGGGCTGACGCAGGTCCAGTTTCGCGGCGAGCGCGTCGGCCGCGGCCTCGACGATCGGCTGGGCGGGATAGACCCCCGCGACGCCCTCGATGTCGCGGATCTCGGCGGTCAGCCGCTGCGAGAGCTCGGTGTCGTCGGTCATTCCCGCTCCTCCCGGTGGGGGTACACGTCGTCGACGGTCACGTCGATCGCGCCGACGGTCAGCTCGGTGTGGCGCTCGAGGGCGTAGCGGATGCGCTCGCGCAGGCGGTCGGCGGCCACGGCGACCGGCAGGCCGAACTCGAGGGCGCAGGTCACGTCGATTCGAACCACGGCGCCGGGAGCCGAGACGTCGCCGTCGAGGGTGCAGCGGCCCATGATGACGCCGCCCATCGTGTCGCCGGCGCGGCGGATCATCCCGCGCACGGCCGCCTCGGTGAGCGCCAGGCGGAGGGTCGGGTCGGGGTGGCGGACGGGGATGTCGCGGCCGGAGCGCACCTCGGAGCGGATCGCGTCGAGCAGGCCGGCGATCCAGACCTCGTCGCGGTCGGGCTCGCGGTCGGCCTCCTGCCGCAGCGCCCGCGCCGAGAGCTCGGTGAGGCGGGTGAGGTTCGCGAGTGCGAGCCGGCACGCGGCGGAGTTCTCGATCGAGGGGTCGCGCGGCTCGCGGCCGCGGTCGAGGTACTCGCCCAGCTCCTCGAGCGTGTGGCCGTCGAGGTCGTCCTCGGGCACGGCGGCGTCGTCGGTCATCGCCATGCCTCCAATTCGTGGAGCAGGAATCGACGGGCCCGGGCGAGGAGGCCGCGGACCGTCGAGACGGGGAGTTCGAGAGCGTCGGCGATCTCCTGGTAGCTGTAGCCGGCGGTCTCGCGGAGTAGCCAACAGCGTCGCTGATCAGCAGGCAATCGGTCCAGCGCTTCCCAGACCGCGTCCAGCTGGAGTCGTGCCTCGACGATGCGCTCGGGGGAGTGCTCGGGCGGCGCGGGCGGATCCCAGTCGTCGATGTCGTCGTGGCGGCGGCGGACGCGGATCCGGTCGATCGCCTTGTGGGTGACGATGCGCATCAGCCAGTTGCGGATGTGCGCCGGGCTGTCGAGATCGGCCAGACGCCGCCAGCCGGTGAGGAACGCCTCCTGCACCACGTCCTCGGACTCCGCCTCGGAGCCGAGGAGCTTCGCCGCGTAGACGCGCATGAGGGCGCCGTGGCGGCGGGCGAGCTGCTCGAACGCCTGCACGTCGCCGTCGACGGCGCGCGCGGCGAGGGTCGCGTCGGACGCGTTCAGGAGGGGGTCGTCGTCGATGAGCGCCTCCTCCGCGGTCCCGCGCGCGGTGTCCCCGCGCGCCGATGCCCTCAGTGTGGGGCGCCGTCCGGCATGACTACCAGCCTTGACAACGGGCCGGCGAATCCGCTGGCCGGATTGCGAGTGCCGCCGATGGGGGACGTCTCAAGACGGGATTCGTGACATTCCGGCTCCTCGACACGTCTTGATTCCGTACCCCTCGTGCGTCCCCGCGAGCGCACGGACCCCGAACCCGGAAGAAGTCCCCCATGCACTGCTCCCTCCGCCGCCGCCCCGGGCGGACGTCATGAGCGAGTCGACCTTCACCCTCGGCAGCCCGTTCGCGGGCGACGAGCGGGCCGACCGGCGCTACGAAGCCTCCGGCGACGATCCGTCCGCCGCGTCCGCCGTCTACTCCGAGGCGTACGGCGGAGGCGAGTTCCGCGTCGCTCCGTCGCAGCGCGGCTTCTCCTACCGCTACGCCGTCCGCGGCAGCGACCGGGTGACCCTGCGCACCTCCGACTGCTCGGGCGCCCTCACCGGCCAGGTCCCCCACCTGAAGGAGTACGTCGTCGGGTGGTTCCGCGCCGGCGGCGGACGCCTGAACCTGCCGCCGTTCACCCGGACCGGCGCGCTCTCGGCCCCGTTCCTGTTCCCCGCGGAGCGCCAGTTCGGGCTCGAGTTCGAGCCGCACCGGCAGAACCTCATCCACTTCGCCCCCGGGTTCCTCGAGGACGTCGCGACCGAGACGCACGCCGGCCCCCGCCAGCCCGTCTCCTTCGACCACGGGGCGGACGCCGACCCCGGCGTCCTCGCCCGCTGGCGCGCCGCGGTGACGGAGGCGAGCGCCGCGCTCGCGACGGCCGCGATCACGCCGCTCGTGCGCTTCACCGCCGAGCTCGACCTCGCCCGCGTGCTGCTTCTGCTGTTCCCGTGGCGCGCGTGGGACGTGCCGGCCGTGCTGCGGCGCCCGTCCGCCTCCCGCACCCGGGTGGCGCTCGACTTCCTCCAGCACCACGCCCACGAGCCGATCACCCCGGCCGACGCAGCCCGCGCGGCAGGCCTGCACACCCGCACGCTGCAGCAGGCGACGAAGCGGCACCTCGGAGTGTCGCCGTCGGTCTACCTGCGCGACGTGCGCCTGGACCGCGCCCACTCCGACCTGGTCGCCGGCGACCCCTGCTCGACCACCGTCGCCGCGGTCGCCCGCGAGTGGGGCTTCGGCAACCTCGGCCGCTTCGCGAGCGCGTACCAGGTGCGCTTCGACGAGAAGCCGAGCCACACGCTGCGCCGCTGACGCGCAGCCCCAGCGTGCCCGAGGGCCCGGGACCGTCTCACGGCGGTGCCGGCCCTCGTCGTCTCCGGGTGCGTCCCGAGGGACCGTTTCGGAGGATGCTTCATCGTGTCCTCCGACCGGTCTTCCGGACACGGACCTCATGACACTCGGCGCCGGCTCAGCCCGGCTGATGGACGTGGATGTCGCTGCTCGACGTCACGCCGTTGAACTCGAGATACAGCTGCCCCTCGACGACCGACACGGTCAGCGTGTTGCGGCGCTCGAGTACCGCGACCGCGGCATCCAGGAACCCCTGGTCGAAGCTCTGCACGGTGATCTGCTCGAGCTGGTGGACGCGCTTGCCGGACCACGCCGCGATCACCTTCTCCGGGTTGCGATGCGTGTAGACCGTCGTGCGGTCGGCCAGTCTGCTCCCGAAGTGCAGTCGCTCGGCATCCGGCGCGCCCACCTCGATCCACGTGGTCAGCCTGCCGGTGAGATCGCGGACCAGCACCGCCGGCTCGGTCGCCGTCGACGAGATCCCCTCGCTGAAGGTGATCCCCTCCACGTATTCGAGGCAGTACGCGAGCACGCGCGTCATCATGTACGCGTCGGTCTCGGAGGGGTGCCGAGCGGCTCGCAACGTGATGTCCTCGTAGACGCCGCGGTCCACATCAGCCAGCTGTATCGCGAAGTTGTACATCACTGCGCCGGCTGCCACGTGTGCGAGCTTATGTCCTCTCGCTCATCGAGGAGCGCGAGGCTTCTCCGGCGCCGGTGGGGGCATCAGGTTCGCGCGCCTACTGGGGGGCGCCTCCGCGACCAGGAGCTCGAGGCCTGGCTCGGGGTGAGCCGGACGCCGATCCGGGAGGCGCTGCTCCGGCTGGCCCGCGTCGGCCTCGTCTCGGCCAAGCCCGGCCGGGCGACGATCGTGACCCCCGCCACGGCCGAGAGCATCAGCGACGCCCAGCAGATCGCCGCCGCCATGCACGAGCTCGCCACGCGCCTCGCCGGCCCGGCCGTCACTCCGGAGGCGCTCGCCGCGATGGAGTCGGCGAACGACGACTTCGCGCGGGCGCTGGCGGAGGGCGACGTCGAGCTGGCGCTGCGCTCCGACGACGCGTTCCACGCGGTGCTCACCGGGCTCAGCGGCAACGGGATGATCGAGGACGTGCTCGAGCAGGCCACTCCGCTCATCCGCCGTGCCGAGCGCCAGCGCTTCGCCTCCCTCGCGGCCCGCGGATCCGTGGAGCAGCACCGCGCGATCGTGGAGTCCCTCCGCGCGGGCGACACCGACGGCGCCGCCCGCCTCAGCCGGGAGAACTGGATGACGCTCGACCGTCACCTGCGCGAGGCCTGACGCGCTGCTCCTCCGCGGGGAGGAGTCCGCGCTCGGTCATGCGCGAGGCCGACGCGATCGCATCCGCGACGAACCGCTCGGTCAGGTCGGCATGCCCTCGCCCGCGCGCTCCGCATCCGTCCCGAGAGCTGAGCGCCGCCCTCCCCGCGCCTCCGCCGCCGGGATGCGGGTCGAGGCGGGTGCCGGGCGCGGCGCGGAACGACGGACGGCCGACGCGCGGGCGGCCGGAGCGCTCTGGAACACTCGAGCGAGGGGCGGGGGCTCCGGAGCGGGGGAGCCGTGGCGTCACGCTTCGTCGAGCTCGACGGTCTGCGCGGCCTCGCCGCCCTCGGCGTGGTCGTCTACCACTTCACCACCGCGTTCTCGCTCGATCATCCCGATGCACCGCCGGGATCCGTCGCGCTCCCGTTCGGCGAGTTCGGCGTCCAGCTCTTCTTCGTCATCAGCGGCTTCGTGATCCTGATGTCCGCGGACCGCGCGCGGCGGCCGTCGGACTTCGCGATCTCCCGCGTCAGCCGCCTCTACCCGGCCTACTGGATCGCGGTGGTCGTCTCCATCGTCGTCGGCGCTCTCGCCCGCGTCCCCGGCACCGACCTCACGCCGCTGGAGCTGCTGCTCAACTTCACCATGGTGCAGCGGTTGCTGCTGGTGCCCAACGTGAACGGCGCGTTCTGGACGCTGGCCGTCGAGATGCAGTTCTACCTGCTGGTGCTGCTCGTGCTCGTCCTCACGAAGTGCCGGTTCACGGATCGGCTGGTCCGCGTGCTGGCGGTCGTCTGGCTCGGCGTCGCGGCGACCGCCTCCGTCGCCGCCCACCTCGTCTCGGGAGGCGTCGACGTCGTCTCGGCGCCGGTCGCCGTCCGGGTCCTGGCGAACCTGACGCTGGCCGAGTACGGACCGCTCTTCTGCGTCGGGATGCTGCTGTTCCTCTCGCGACGCCAGGGGCGCTTCGAGCTCCTCGCCGTGCCGGCGGCTCTGATCGCGGCCCTGAACGCCCAGCTCCTCCACGGCGGGCCGGACGGAGCGGTCGTCCTCGGCGTCTGCGCGGCCGTCGCGGTCGTCGCGATGCGGCGCCGGACCGCCGTGCTGCGATGGGCGCCGCTGCTCTGGCTCGGGCGGATCAGCTACTCGCTCTACATCCTCCATCTGGTCGTGGGCAGCGCGATCGTCAGCGCGCTCTGGCCGCTGATCGGCCGCGACGGAGCAGGACTCGTCGCCTTCGTCGTCGTCCTCCTGCTGTCCTGGGGCCTCAACGCGGTCGCCGAGGAGCGGTGGAGCCCCGCCTGGCGCCGCGCCCTCACCCGCCGGCGCGACCGCCGGCTCCCGGCGGGGACGGCGACCGCGGCCTGACACGGCTGTGCACTCCGCTGGCCGCTCAGCGAGTGCGCTGCCGAGGCCTGTGGACGCCGGTGGCCGCGAAACGCATCTCCGCTCGACGTTCCCTGCACCTTGGCTGAGCCACCGGGACGTCCGGACCCCGGGCCACGTCTTCATCATGTGCCACGGATCGTGAGCACCGCGGCCCCGGCCACGACCTCTGACCATCTGGAGAAGATCATGACCAACGTCACCCCCACCAGCCTCGCCAACGCCTCCTCGGCCAAGCACGGCACCGCCACCTCGGCCGGCAAGAACACGATCGCCGACGGTGTCGTCGAGAAGGTCGCCGGCATCGCGGCCCGCGAGGTCCCCGGCGTGCACGACCTGGGCAACGGCGCCGCCCGCGCCATCGGCGCCATCCGCAACGCGATCAACGCGCAGGACCGCGGCCAGGGCATCTCCGTCGAGGTCGGCGAGAAGCAGGTCGCCGCCGACATCACCGTCGTCGCCGAGTACCCCGTCGCGCTGCAGAAGCTCGCCGACAGCATCCGCTCCGCCGTCTCCGAGGCCATCTCCTCGGTCGTCGGAATGGAGGTCGCCGAGGTGAACGTCACCATCTCCGACGTCTTCATCCCCTCGGACGACAAGGACGACGAGACCGAGAGCCGCGTCAAGTGACTCCGTCCCACATCGGCCTGGTGCTCGGCGCGGTCCTCGCGCTGACCGCCCTCGTCTTCGGCTTCTGGGCGCTCCTCTGGGTCGCCCTCGCCATGGCGATCGGCTACGGCGTCGGGCGGGTCGTCGAGGGCAAGCTCGACCTGCGCTCCCTCGGCGACACCCTCCGCGGGCGGCGGTCCTCGTGACCGCGGCGGTGATGGCCGACGAGGCCAGCCACGGCCGCACGACGATCAGCTCGCGCGCCGTGCGCCGAGTCGTGTCGGCCGTCACCGCGGAGGCGCTGGACGTGAACTCGTCCGACGTGTCCGTCGAGCTCGACGACGAGGGAGGACGCCTCCACGTCGTCGCGCACGCCCCCATCCACGTCACGCCCCTGGGCGAGACGGGCCGCCGCTCCTCCGGGACGCTGCTGGACCGACTCAGCCGGGCGCAGACGACCATCCGCTCGCGCTGCCTCGAACTGACGGGCTCCACGATCGGCCGGGTCGACCTCCGGATCACCGGTGCCGACCTCCGAGAACGAAGGAGGGTGTCGTGACGACTCCCACCACTGTCGGCCGGGCGCTCTACCCGCGCCTGGTGCGGCGCGAGACGCACTCGTCCCGCTCCGGATCGGCGATCGTCCTCGCCGTCCTGCTCATCCTCCTGTTCGCGTGGCTGGGCACGGAGGCGGTCCTCGCCGTCCTCGGCCAGCCCGCGCTGCTCGTGGCCCCGCAGGACGGAGCGTCCTCGCTGCTCAACGCGGCCGCGGCGCCCATCGCGCTGACCGCCGCCGCCGGCGCCGTGCTCGCGCTGATCGGGCTCGTCCTGATCGTCGTGTCGCTCAAGCCCGGCCGCCGCGGCCGTCGCGCCGTCAGCACCGACCGCACCGCGGCGATCGTCGACGACCGCGTCATCGCGCAGGCCGTCGCCCGCACCGCCGGCTACGCCGGTGACGTCGACCCCGACAACGTGTCGGTGTCGGTCGGATCCCGCGTCGTCGACGTGACGGTCTCCCGCACCTCCGGCCGCAGTATCGACGTCACGCCGATCCGCGAGGCCGTCGACGCCGAGCTCGCCACGTTCGACTGCACCCCGCGCCTGCGCTCCAAGGTGCGCCTGTCCGAGAAGGGAACGGTCCGCTGATGACCACCACGAACCGATTCCTCAACCGGCTGCTCCTGTTCGTCGTGGGCCTCGTCCTCCTCCTCGCCGGCGGCGCCGTCGCGGTGGGGTCGCTGCTCCCGCAGGTGCAGGAGAACGTGTCCACCGCCGCGCAGGACGCGGCCGACCCCACGAGCCAGGCCCTCTCGGGCGGCACCCCGTGGATCCTCTGGGTCATCGCGGTCGTCGCGCTCGTCCTCATCCTGCTGCTGGTGCGCTTCATCGTGCGCCAGGGCCGCGGCCGCACCTCCACGCTGCTGCGCGTCGGCTCGGGAGAGGGAGCGGGGACGCCCACGGGCGGCTCCGTCACCATCGACGCGAAGGTCGCCGAGCAGGTCCTCGAGGAGGCCCTGTCGCAGGAGCCGTCCATCGTCGCGGTCGACGTGACCGCGTTCGAGATCAAGCACCAGAAGGTGCTGCGCGTCACCGCGCACACCCGCCGCGGCGCCTCGCCCGCCCGCACTCGGCAGACGGTCGACCAGGCCGTCCGCCAGTGGGACGCCCTCCTCGGCGAGGAGACGCCCGTCGTCATCCAGATCGTCAGCGGTCTGCGGACGAAGATGAGCGGCACCGCCCGCGTGCAGTAGCCGCCGGCACCACCGTCCGGCCCTCCCGATCGGGAGGGCCGGAGAGCCCCGCTCAGGCGGGATGGAAGTCTTTCTGAAGGAGCACCCCATGTCCGATCCGATGGAGCCCGGCACCGTCGAGCGCATCCGCACCGATGAGCAGCCGACCCCGAACGAGCAGAGCCGGCGCGAGTCCGCCCGCCGCGACGGGAAGCCGTCCGAGCCCGAGTCGACCGAGAGCCGGGTCGCGACCGCCGCCGGCGAGAGCGCCCAGCGCGTGGCCGGCGTCCACCACCTCGGTGGAGCCGTCGCCCGCGGCCTCGACCGCGCCTCCCGCCGCGTGCTGGGCACCAGCACCGTCCCCGGAGTCACGGTCTCGAAGGCCGACGGCGTCACCACCGTCGACATCGACCTCGTCGTCGAGTACCCCCACCCCGTCCGCGAGGTCCTGGACGCCGTGCGCGATCAGGTGCAGCGCGTGGCGGAGCCGGTCGCCGGCGGCCACGTCGTCGTCAACGTCGAGGCGACCGACGTCCACGGCCCGTTCGACCCGATCGAGAAGCCGGAGGAGGACGAGGAGCCGCTCGTCGACACCGCCAAGCGCGCCGCGTCCGACGCCCGCGACTCCGCCAAGGAGGCCGCCGGGAACGCTCGCGACGCCGTCTCCGGTGCCGTCGACTCCGCCCGAGGACGCCTGGCGGACGCCGCCGACGACGCCGCTGACGCGATGGACCGCGCGGCCGACGAGCGCGACGAGCGCGCAGCCGCCCAGAAGACGGCCGACGACGAGCGCGCCGCCGAGCGCGACGAGGACGACCCCCGCGTCGAGACGCACGCGGCCCCGGCCGTCGTCGAGACCGCGGAGTTCGTGGTCCGCGTCCAGGTCGAGCCGGTCGACGACGACGGCGACCCCCGCACCGCGACCGTCGAGGTCGCTCCGGCGGAGGAGTCCGAGCACGTTGAGCGCGACGAGGCCGCGGCCGATCGCGACGACGCGTCCGACGACGCCGACCGCTCCGAGGACGACCGCGCGTCGTCCGCCGCCGGTCGGGAGTAGTCCCGTGCGCACCCGCTCGTACGGCGCGCGACGCAAGCCGCGCGCGGCCTGGATCGCGCTCGGCACGGGCGTCGTGCTCTCGTTCGTGGTCGTCGTCGCCGTGCTGCTGCCCGTCCTCGGGCTGATCGGCGCGGCCGACGGCACCACGGCCGGGGCGCTCGACGTCCCGGTCGGCGCGATCGTCCTCTCGATCGTCCTCAGCTACGCGGTCGGCCTGGCCTGCCTCGCCGTCGCGTTCCTCTCCCGCAACGCGGCCCTCGCCTGGGTCGCCGCAGTGGCCGCCGTCATCGCGACGCTCATCGGCTCGATCTGGCCGCTCGTCGCGACCGGATTCGCCAGCGTCGACCAGGCGAAGGACGTCATCCCCTTCATCCAGGACCTGATCGCCCGGGTCCGGGGGTAGCGTCGGGGCGATGAGCTCCGACTACCTCCGCGCCTACGACGACCAGCTCCGCTCCGACGCCGAGACCCCGAGCGCCGTCTCCGTGACGCGCGAGGGGCCTCTGCGTCTGGTGACCTTCGCCGGCGGACGCGGCTTCGTCACCTACCGCGACCTCGCCGGCGCCTCCTCCGCGGAGATCGCCCGCCTGGTCGCCGCGGCCTGCGCGCACTTCGACGCCGATCCTGGCATCACCCGCGTCGAGTGGAAGACCCGCGGCCACGACGAGGCCCCCGGCCTGCACGACGCCCTCGTCGCGAACGGCTTCGCGCCGGACGCGGCCGAAACGATCATGATCGGCCCGGTCGAGGCGCTGCTCTCGGACCGGCCGGTCCCGGAGGGGGTCGTGCTGCGGCGGGTCGTCGACGAGCCGGACGTCCGCGCGTTCAGCGCCATGATCGACGCCGCCTTCGAGGAGGAGGTCGACGTGTCGATCGCCGATTCGCTCGTCGCCCGCCTGGCGCGCGGCGACGGCATGGAGCTGTGGGTCGCCGAGGTCGACGGTCGGATGGCGTCCGGCGGCAGGCTCGAGCCCGTCCCGGGCACCGCCTTCGCCGGCATCTGGGGCGGAGCGACGCTGCCGGAGTACCGCGGACGCGGGCTCTACGGCCTGGTCACGGCCGCCCGCGCCGCCTCCGCTCGAGCCCTCGGGAAGACCCTCGTGCACAGCGACTCGACCGAGTACTCGCGGCCCATCCTGGAGCGCGCGGGCCTCGTCCGGGTGTCGACGACGACTCCGTACCGACGGCGGCATCCGTAGTCCGCGCTCCGTGGGTTCGCGGGGATCCCGAGACGCGCGCTGAGCGCGCTACTCGATCAGCATGTCGGGGACTTCTGCTGGTCGAGTAGCCCGAAGCGGCGTATCGAGACCTGCCCGTTCGAGCGTGGGGGATCTCGATACGAGCGCTGCTCCGATCAGCTCGGGGACGTGATCTCGAGCGCGATGTTGTCGGGGTCGCGGAACTCGAGGAGGCTCATGCCGCCGGCGTCCTTGATCGGCTCGTGGGCGATGCCGAGGTCGTCGAGCACGGCCGCGGCCTCCTTCAGCGCGTCGAGGTCGGGGACGGTGAAGCTGACGTGGTCGAGCCCGACCCGGTCCTCGTCGAAGCGGTCGTCGCCGGGCGCGACGGGGCGCAGGCCGAGCAGTCCGCCCGGGAACTGGTAGATCACTCCGCCGAACACGAACGCCAGCTGCTCCTTCTCCTCCGGCGACGCGTCGGCCGGCGGCGCCTCGAAGGCGACGTCGAAGCCGAAGACGGAGTCGTAGAAGGGGCGCGAGACGGCGATGTCGCGGACGGTGAGTCGGACGTGGTTGTAGTCGACAGCGGGGATCGGCACAGGGGTTCCTCTCGGCGGGGCGGGCGGAGTGCCCGTCTCCAGTTGTTCGGAGGCGGAGGGCCGCCGGTTCGGGGCTGGCGCCGCCTCCGAGGATCGGGTAGCGCGTCAGTCCAGCTCGGTCGGGCGCGCCGGCTCGGCCAGCAGGGCGCGCGCCGCCATCCCGATCACCGCGCTGTAGGTGGGGTAGGCGAAGCGGACGTTCGCGAGGGTCGCGAGGTCGACTCCGGCCGCCATCGCCGTGGTCACCGACTGCACGACCTCGATCGCGTTCTCGCCGACCGCGTGCGCGCCGAGCAGCAGCTCGCGGCGCCGGTCGGCGATCAGCGTGAGGAACCCGTTCTCGCGGTCGTCGATGACGGCGCGGTCCAAATTTGAGAACGGCACCGAGGCGACGACGCACTGCGGGTCGCGCTCGCGGGCCTGCTCCTGCGTGAAGCCGACGCCCGCGTAGTCAGGGTCCGTGAATCCGCCCGCGGGCAGGAGGAACTGGGGCGTGCGCCTGTTCGCGCCGAGCACCGCGTTCTCGGCGGCGGCCTCCGCCTCGAACTGCGCCGCCTGGACGAGCATGTCGCGCCCGTTCGCGTCGCCGACCGCGAAGATGTGCGGCACGACGGTGCGGAAGTACTGGTCGGCGGGGATCGCGGAGCGGACGACCTCGATGCCCGCGTTCTCGAGTCCGAGGTCCTCGACGTCGGCGGGCCAGCCGGTGGCCATGATCACCACGTCGACCTCGGCCGTGCGGTCCTCGCCGCCCTCGCGCCACACGATCGCGAGCGAGCCGTCGTCCTGCCGCTCGATGCCCGACACCGTCTCGATCCCGGTGCGGACGCGGACTCCCTGGCGCTCGAAGGCGGCGCCGACGTGCTCGGAGATGCTGGAGTCGGAGGTCATCAGGATCCGCGGGGCGACGTCGAGGAGCGTCACCTCCGAGCCGAAGGCGTTGAAGACGGTGACGAGCTGGGCGCCCGTGTTGCCGCCGCCGATCACGGCGACGCGGCGCGGCAGCTCGGTCAGCCCGAGCACGTCCTCCGGCACGGTCGCGAGCTCGGCGCCCGGGATCGGCAGCCGCCGCGAGTGCCCGCCGACGCAGACCATGATCGAGCGCGCGCGGATCCGCCGCCCGCTGTCGAGCACGAGGGTGCTCTCGTCGACGAAACGGGCGCGGCCCTCGTGGATCAGGTCGACCCCCGCCTCCTCGAACCGCTGCGCCTCGCGCTTGATCGAGCGCACCAGGTCGACGCGCTCGTGCACGTGGCGCACGGTCGCGGCCCAGTCGAGGACGGGAGTGCCGATCTCGATCCCGTAGTCGCCGGCGGAGCGGGTCTCGCGCATCATCCGCGCCGTCTTCGCCAGGACGCGGGTGGGCACGCAGCCGGTGTTGACGCAGGTGCCGCCGACGCGCGCGGCCTCGAGCACGACGACGCGCGCTCCCAGCTCCGCGGCGCGGAGGGCGGCGGCCGTCCCCGCGGGTCCTGCGCCGATGACGGCGACGTCGTACTCGGCCTGCTCGGGAGTGCTGTCGGGCACGGGGACCTCCGGTTCTGGGTGTGCTCCGATCCTGCCGCTCCGCGCCCGGCAGCACCCGGCCTTGACAGCCCGCCCGCGGACCGGCGTCGCGGGCGTCCCGACGCTGAACATCGGCCGAGGACGGTTGCCCGGCGGGCGCCCGGCACGGTGGGATGACCGGGTGGGCTGCGGCGGGGGACTCGAGCGGAAGGCGCTCCGATGAGCGCCCGCACCTTCGGGGTGGAGGAGGAGTACCTCCTCGTCGACGCCGGCACGTTCCTCCCGACGCCCGCGGCGCCGCTGCTGCTCGGCTCCGTGCGCGGCTCCGTGGCGGTCGCCCTGGCCGCCGAGCTCAAGGCGGAGCAGATCGAGGCGGTCGGCTCGCCCGCCCGCACGCACGACGCGCTGCTGGCCGGACTGCGCGAGGGCCGCCGCCTGGCCGACGACTCCGCTCGCGAGGTCGGTGCCCGCGCCGTCGCGGTCGCGACCAGCCCCGCCGCGTTCGAGCCGCACCTCTCAGCCGACGAGCGCTACGACCGGATGGCCGAGCGCTTCGGCCTCGTCGCCCGCGAGCAGTTCACCTGCGGCCTGCACGTCCATGTCGGGATCGGGTCGCCGGAGGAGGGGATCGCGGTCCTCGACCGGCTGCGCGGCTGGCTGCCCGCCCTCCTCGCCCTGAGCACCAACTCCCCGCTGAGTGCCGGCGTCGACACCGGGTTCGCCAGCTGGCGCTACCAGTCCTGGGGGCGCTGGCCCACCGCCGGCCCGGTCGGGATCTGGGGCGACGTCGAGCAGTACCGGAGCGTCGTCGCCTCCCTCACCTCCTGCGGCGTGCTGCTGGACGAGGGCATGCTCTACTTCGACGCCCGTCTCTCCCGTGCGCACCCGACCGTCGAGGTGCGCATCGCCGACGTCCCGCTGCACGCCGAGGACTCGGCGTTGATCGCCGTCCTGATCCGGGCGCTCGCCGAGACGGCCGTGCGCGACGCGGACGCCGGGGTCCCGCCCGTGGCGCTGCCGACTCCGGTGATCGCCGTCTCCTCCTGGCTGGCGAGCCGCCACGGCACGACCGGCGACCTGATCGATCCGGTCGACGGCTGCCCGGCCCCCGCCTCCGCGGTACTGGCGCGCCTGCTCGACCACGCGGGTCGGGCGCTGGCGGAGTCGGGCGACGAGGAGGTCGCGGCGTGCGGCGTCGAGCGGGTCCTGGCGCGGGGCACGGGCGCCGAGAGGCAGCGCGCGGTGTGGGAGCGGACGGCGTCCGCGGCCGAGGTGATCGCGGACGCGGCGGAGGCGACGCGCGCCTAGCGGCTCGCTGGTCGCAGGCTCACGGCTCGCTGGTCGCGGGCCCGGCGGTTCAGGGCTCGCTGGTCGCGGGGTCCGGTGACCCGGACTCCACCGTTCCGGACTCCTCCGCCTCGGGCTGCGGCGGCTCCGGCACCAGCTGGTAGCCGCCCTCGATCGTCCCGTCCGGGCGGAGCAGGATCTGCGTGTACACCGGGGCGCCGCTGCGGAGCGTCGTGCCGCTGACCCGGAGGGGCTCCCCGGCGAAGAACGCCTCCGAGCCGGTGCAGCCGGCGAAGAAGGACGCGTCCGGGCGCTGCACGGCGAGGCACACCGTGGTGCCGTTCGGCTCGGTGATCAGCAGGCGGTCGTTCTCGGCGGTGTCGAACCCGGAGCCGTAGACCGTGGCCTCCCCGGCGAGCAGAGCGAGGCCCGGCGGGACGTCGGTGGTCGGCTCCCAGCCCTCGACGAGCGCGGCGAAGCGGTCGGCGGGATCCGCGGAGGCGGTCGGCGTGGCGACGGGGTCCGCGGGCGGAGGGAGGAGGAGCGCGGTGGGGACGATCGCGCCGACCGCGGCTCCGCCGACGATCGCGGCAGCGAGCACGAGGCGGCGGCGGCGCGGGTGCGGCGTCCGCGGGGCCGGCCCGTCGGGGTGCTCGGCGGGCGACTCCGCAGTCTCGGAGCCGACGGTCGCCGACAGCGGAAGTGCGGCCGCCGGCAGGGGGGCACGCGAGTCGGTCGCCGTCGCGGGATGCGCCGCGCCCGGCTGCGCTCCGGACGGCGCGGCGCCGGTCTGAGCGCCGGATCCCGTCACTCCGGGAGGAGCGTCCTCCGCCTCCAGCTCGCCGAGCCGTCGCAGCGCCTCGCGCCGCTCGTCCCGGTCGGCGCCGTCGTCGCGGGGTCGGGCCGACAGGATCCGCTCGAGATCCCTGCGCTCATCGTCCTCGGCCTGCACTCCGTCAGTATGGCGGCGCCGGACACCGGAACGGCCCGCGACCCCCGGGACTCCGCCTTCTCAGCGGTGTCCCGGTGGCCGCGGGCCGTTCCGGTGCGGGCGTCAGCCCGACGGGTTCTCGACCGGGTCGCCCTCGGGGTCGGTGGCCGTCTCGGGGTCGACGTGCTCGGGGTCGGTGGTCTGCGGGTCCTCGGGAGTGTTCTTCTCGGTCATCGGATCCTCCTTGTCGCTGGGTGCGGAACGTGCGGACAGGTTCCACGCTACGGCGGGAGCTCCGTGGAGCGCGCCCGGTTGACTCCGCCGCCCGGTGTCCGGAACCGAGGTCAGGAGCGGCGGATCCGCCCGAGCGGCCCGTCACGCTGCTTCCGGCCTCGGCTCCGGACGCCGCTCGCCTCAGCCGGCCACTTCACCCGTGGCAGCCGCGGGCGTCCACCGCAAGGCCTGGCAGCGCTCTGTCGCGATTCGTACGCTGAACCCATCGAGCCGAGGAGCAGCAGCGCCACATGATCCGCACCAACGTCACCATCGAGGGCAAGACCTACGGGCTGTCCCAGGGGACCGACGTCGCCGAGCTGAAGCGGTCGGCGACCGAGGCGACGCAGGCCGGAGGAGGCCTCGTCGACTTCGTGATCGTGGGCAACCGCCAGGTCAGCGTCCTGATCTCGACGGGTGTTCCGGTGATCTTCGAGGAGCTCGAGGTGCCGGACGACGACCGCGACACCGGTGACGTCCACCAGCCGTGGGACGACATCGACTACCTCGACTGACCCCGTCCTCCCGGTCGCGCCGAGTCGCGGCCGGGTCCCAGACGCCTGAGGGGCGCCGCCGGCTGGACCCGGCGTCTCTCGGGCACCCCGTGCCGCGCTACTCCGCGGACTCGCTCTCGGCCAGCTCGCCCTCGACCAGCGTGCGGGCGGCCGAGGCGAGGGCCGAGCGGATGCGCTCCGCCGGCTCCTGCAGCATCGCCGCGATCGCGTCGACGTCGTGGCCGCCGGTGTGCCGGAGCAGCCAGGCCTGGCGCTCGAGCGTCGGCAGGGCGTGCAGGCGGCGGTGGAAGCCCGAGCGCAGCAGGTCGTCCTCGCGGATCGCCGCGGGGGCCTGCTCGGCGCGCTCCATCGCGGAGCCGCCGCGCTGCACGCTCGCGCGCCCGACCTCGGAGCGCATCAGGTCGAGGGCGCCCGTGTCGTCGAGTCCCTGCGGCCGTCCGCTGCGGACGGTGACCGCCGCGTGGCGGAGGGCGGCGCTCGCCGCGGAGTCCGACAGCGTGAGGCGGTAGGCGTACGCGTAGAGGCCGAAGGCGCGGTTCTCGAGGGCGCGGCCGGCGAGCAGCTCGCCCTGCTGCTGCGACTGCGTCATGCCGACGGCGGCGACGGGTCTGTCGTAGGTGGTCACGGTGACTCCTCGGCTCCGCGCGCTCCCGGTCGGGAAACGCGTCGGAGGCGATGCTAGGGAGTCGAGAACGATCGTTCTACCCTTGACATTTCAGAATCTTTTTCGATGCATGCGCATGGAAGCGCTTTCCCGACAACCGTCCTGGAAAGTGGAAGCGCTCTCACTCCCGCGCCGAGAGGATGCAGAACTCGTTGCCCTCCGGGTCGGCGAGCACGACCCAGGACTGCTCGCCCTGCCCGACGTCGGACCGCGTCGCCCCCAGGCCGACCAGCCGCGCGACCTCCGCCTCCTGGTCGTCCGGCACGAAATCCAGGTGCAGGCGGTTCTTCACGGTCTTGCGCTCGGGTACGTCGAGGAAGAGGAGGCTCGGCCCGCGGCCCGACGGGGCGAGCAGCTCGATGCCGTCCTCGTCCTCGTCGACGACGTCCCAGCCGAGCGCCTCCTGCCACCAGTGCCCGAGGGTCCGGAAGTCGGTGCAGTCGACGATGATCTCTTCGAGTCGGAGGGCCATGCACCGACGCTAATCGGCGCGGGGCGTGTCGGGGAAGTGCGTCCGGCGGGTCCGCGCGGCGCCGCGGCTCCGTCCGGCCGTGTCGTCCGCGGGGAGGGGTGCCCGTGCCGCTTCGGCACGAGCGCTGGCGGCCGGAGCGGCGGCGCGGCATCCTCGACGCGGGTGCCCCTGCGCCCGGGGACGAGGAGCAGCATGAGCACCGCACGCGAGCAGTGGGAGGCGCGCTACGCCGACTCCGATCGGATCTGGTCGGGCCGGCCGAACGCGACGCTGGTCGGGCTGGTCGGCTCGCTGCCGCCGGGCCGCGCCCTCGACCTCGGCGCCGGCGAGGGGGCGGACGCGCTGTGGCTGGCGTCGCTCGGCTGGAGCGTGACCGGGCTCGACCTCTCCGAGACGGCGCTGGGCCGGGCGCGCGCGGCCGCGGCCGAGCGGGGCGCCGACGTGGACTTCGTGCAGGCCGACCTCGCCGAGGACTGGCCGGTCGTGGGGGAGTTCGATCTGGTGACGGCGAGCTTCCTGCACTCGATGGCCGAGTTCCCGCGGATCGACGTGCTGCGGCGGGCGGCCTCCGTCGTCGCTCCCGGCGGCCGCCTCGCCGTCGTCTCGCACGCCGCACCCCCGCCGTGGGCGAGCGGCGACGACCACCGCCACGGAGCGATGCACCTCGTCGGCCCCGAGGAGGAGCTCGCCGAGCTGGCCCTCGACCCCGCAGAGTGGACCGCGGAGCTCGTCGAGACGCGGGAGCGCGCCGTGACCGCTCCCGACGGCACGGCAGCCGTGCTCCTGGACGGCGTGATGCTCCTGCAGCGACGCGGCTGAGCAGGCGCCGCTCGAGGACCCGCGGCCGGGCTAGCGTGGTCCGCGATCCCGACCCCGCAGGAGGCGCCGATGCCGCTCGATCCGTATCTCGCCGCCCGGCTGCCCCTCCTGGCCGGCCTCGCGTATCCGCTCGACGCCGAGCAGGCCGCCCGCATGGCCGCCTTCGAGGAGGATCCGGGGCCCTGGTGGCTGCCCGAGGGGATCGACGTCGTCACGGAGACCGCGTCCGGCCCGCACGGACCGGTCCCGCTGCGCGTGTACTCGCCCGCCGCGCCCGAGCGCGCTCTGCTCTGGGTGCACGGAGGAGGATTCGCCGCCGGGAGCATCGACATGCGCGAGTCGCACGTCGTCGCGGCGGAGCTCGCCCACCGGGCGCGGGCCCGGGTCGTCTCCGTCGACTACCGGCTCGCCGGCCCCGACGTCCGCTACCCCGTCCCGCTGGACGACGTGCACGCCGCCTGGCGGCACCTCCGCAGCACGGAGTCCGGATCCACGCCCGTCGCGATCGGCGGCGCGAGCGCGGGAGCGGCCCTGGCCCTCGGCGCGGTCCTCCGCGAGCGCGACGCCGGTGCGCGGCTGCCGGAGCACGTGCTCCTGGCCTACCCCTTCGCCCACTTCCCCAACCCCGCCGTCGACGACGCGATCGCGGCCGAGCTGCGCGAGCTGCCGCCGGTCCTCCGCTTCCCTCCGTCGAGCATCGAGGGCATGGTGCGCACCTACCTCGGGCGGATCTCCGACCTCCCCGTCGAGGCGCTGCCCGGCTCCGCGCCGCTGGCGGGTCTGCCTCCGGTCACGGTCCTCGTGAACGAGTACGACGAGCTGCGCGGGTCGGCGGAGCTGCTCCTGCGCCAGCTCGCGGAGGCGGGCGTCGCCGTGACCGGGCACCTGGCCGCCGGCATGCCCCACGGGCACCTCAACCGGACGCCGGCGCTGCCCGAGGTCGACCGCTCGCTGCACCTCTTCGCGGCTCAGCTGCGCGCGATGGGCTGAGGCGCTCGGCCCCGTCCCGTCCCGCTCTGCCCCGCTCAGCTCAGGCGCGGTCCGCACCGTCCCGCTCAGGCGCGGTCGTGCAGGGTGACGTGGTAGCCGTCCGGGTCGGCGAAGGTGAAGGTGCGCCCGAACGGGCCGTCGATGGGAGCCGCGACGACGGGGTGCCCGTCGGCGACGAGCGCGTCGTGGATCTCCTGCACGCCGGTCGCGTGCAGCCAGATCGCGGCGCCCACCCCGGGGCGGGAGGCGGAGTCGAGGTCGGTGCCGGGCGCGAGGTCGCGCAGGGCGAAGGCGATCGGAGTCGTCGTGAAGACGACGGCGTGCGGCGGGCCGGCGGGCGAGCGGACCAGGCCGAGGTACTGCTCGTAGAACGCCTGGGACGCCGCGAGGTCGCGGACCTGGAGCGAGACGAAGTCGGGGCCGGTGACGGGCATGGGGTTCCTCCTCGGTTGTGTCAGCTTTCTGACACACAGGAGCGTATGTCAGAATACTGACATGAGTCAAGACGGCATCGACCTCGAGACCTCGCTCGGCTACCTCCTCAAGGAGGCATCGAGCGCCCTGCGCGCGGCGATGGAGGCCGTGCTCCGCCCGCTCGGGATGACGGTCACCCACTACTCCTGCCTCGAGCTCCTCGCCCAGCGGCCGGGCCTCTCCAACTCGGAGCTCGCGCGGGGCGCCTTCGTCACCCGGCAGTCGATGAACGTCCTGCTGCAGACTCTGGAGCGCGACGGCGTCGTCACCCGCCCCGACGCGGCTCCGGTCGGCAAGGCGCTCCCCACCCGGCTCACCGAGCGCGGACGCCGGAGCCTGGCCGAGGCGTCCGCCGCCGTCCGCGGGGTGGAGCTGCGGATGCTGGAGGGGCTCGCGGAGGAGGAGCGGCAGGCGGCGGCGCGCCTGCTCCGCGGCATGATCCGGTCGCTGCGGGCGGACGACCGCACCTGAGGCCGCGCTGTTCCGCCGTCTGTAGGAACGGGCGCCGCGCGCTCGCCGGTACGGTCGCGCTCATTGCAGCAGGAGGAGCGGTGCGCCCGCTCGACGTCGGGATCGTCGGCGGCTCGATCGGCGGACTGTTCGCCGCGGCCCTGCTCGTCCGCGACGGGCACCGCGTGACGGTCCTCGAGCGGTCGGCGACGGGCCTGTCGCGGCGGGGCGCCGGGCTGGTGGCCCAGCAGGACCTGATCGACCTCCTGCACGCGATCGGCCGCGACGACGAGGCGCGGGTCGGCGTCGTCGCGCACGAGCGGATCACCCTCGACCGCTCCGGGCGCGTGATCGGCCGCGACCCCTCCCCGCAGACGCAGGTGTCGTGGGACCACCTCTACGACTCGCTCCGCTCGCGGATCCCCGCCGACCGCTACCTCCTCGGTCACGCCGTCGCCGGGGTGCGCCCCTCGACCGGGACGGACCCGGTCGTCGTCGAGCTGTGCGACGGGAGCGGCGTGGAGTTCGACGTCGTCATCGGAGCCGACGGCCTCGGATCCGTCGTGCGCGCGGCGGTCGCGCCCGAGGCGCCGGGCAACCGCTACGCCGGCTACTCGACCTGGCGCGGGCTGATCCCGGAGTCGGCGCTCCCCGCCGAGGCCGCGGCGACTCTGCTCGGGCGCTTCGCCTTCTACACCGCGCCCGGCGAGCACATGCTCGGCTACCTCGTCCCCGGACCCGCCGGCGAGGTGGAGCCCGGCCGCCGGCGCTACAACTGGGTCTGGTACCGGCCCCTCTCCGAGGACGCCCTCCGCGGAGTGATGACGGTGTCCGGCCGTCCGCCGGAGAGCGTGTCCCTCGCGCCCGGCGACCTCGCTCCCGATCTCCGCCGTCGGCTCGAGGAGGACGCGGTCGACCGCCTGCCGCCGCCCTTCGCGGCTGCCGTCCTGGCCGAGTCGCAGCCCTTCCTGCAGGCGATCGTCGACTACGTCCCGCCGCGGACGGTGCGCGGCCGGGTCGCCCTCCTCGGTGACGCGGCCGTGACGGTGCGGCCGCACACGGCCATGGGCGCGGCCAAGGCGGCGGGCGACGCGCTGGCCCTCGCCGGCTCCCTCGCGCGGCACCCGGTCGACGAGGCGCTCCAGCGCTACGAGGCCGAGCGGCTCCCCGTCGGCCGCGCCATCGCCGAGTACGGCAGGCGCCTGGGCCGCTCGATCCCGCTGCTGTCCGAGTGACCGCAGCAGCATGCGCCCGGCCGAACCCGGATCGACGGCGCGAGCCGATCCTCGGTCGGAGCGGACATGGCTCGCGCTCGCCCTTCAGCGTGCAGGGTCCGATGCGCTGCCCGGCGGCGACTCGAAGGGAAGCTGGAACGGGGGTTCGCAGCATCGCATGGTCGCCACCACGTGGCGCCGGCGCGGACGATTGCAGTCGATAGCGACGAATTAGGTTTCGGCTAGAGGTGACTATCATCGGCTAGATGTTGCCTGAGCAGAACCCCTACAGCCCTGGATCCGGTCGGCGGCCGCCCGAGCTCGTTGGTCGGACTGGCGAGCTCGAAGCGTTCGACACGATCCGCGCTCGTGTCACGCATGGAATGAGCGATCGCGGCATCGTCCTCACGGGCCTCCGCGGCGTCGGCAAGACGGTGCTGTTGAACGAGATGCACCGCATGGCGGAGTCGTTCGAGTGGCTCACGGTGCGCCTCGAGGCGCGTCGGGATGAAGGCGGCGCGCGGGCCGTAAGGCGTGCCCTGGCTCGAGAGCTCGTCGTGTCCGCTCGCAAGCTCACCCGCTCGAAGCCGACGGCGCTGATGCGAGAAGCACTCGGCACGATCTCCTCGTTCAATGCGAAGGTCGGTGCAACGGGGATCGAACTCGGAGTCGCACTCAACGACGGACGTGCCGACTCCGGCGACGCTGAAGTCGACCTCCTCGAGCTCGTCGAAGACGTTTCCACCGCTCTGGGGGAACGTCGTCGTGCCTTCGGTGTGTTCGTCGATGAGATGCAGGACCTCGATGCGGAGACGATGGGTGCGCTCATCGCCGCTCAGCATGCGGCGAACCAGCGGGAGTGGCCGTTCTACATCATCGCCGCCGGCCTCCCGAATCTCCCCCGTGTCCTCACCGAGACGCGTTCGTACGCCGAGCGCCTCTTCAACTACCGACAGATAGGCACCTTCTCTCGCGACGATGCGGCGCACGCTCTCCGAGAGCCCGCGGAGCGGCTCGGCGCTGAGTTCGCTCCCGATGCGCTCGAGATTCTCCTCGAAGCCGCAGGCGGCTACCCGTACTTCATTCAGGAGTACGGGCAGGCCGCATGGAACCTCTCCAGTCGTCTTGTCACTCTGGCCGACGCCACGGCAGCAGTGCAGTACGGGACCGAACAGCTCGATGCCGGATTCTTCCGCTCACGATGGCAGCGAGCCACGCGCTCAGAGCGACGAATGCTCCGCGCCATGGCAGCCGACGGTGAGGGACCCTCCTCCACCGCTCTCGTCACGCAGCGAATGGGTATCCCGACAACCAGCCTCGGGCCCTACCGTGCCGCGCTCATCAGCAAAGGACTGGTCTACTCACCCGAGCACGGCCAGATCGCCTTCACGGTCCCCGGCATGGCTGGATACGTCGACCGCCACCACGAGGACCTCGACGACGGGAGCCCGAGCGTCTGAAGTCGACCAGACGTCTCCTCTCTCAAGGGCTCGGAGTCCGGTCGCGTACGGGACGTCGCAGAACAGTAGGCCTGGGGAGGCATCAAGACGGAGAACCAGGGACGGCCCTGATCTTCCGGCTGGTCTCCTCAGGTGAGCCGAGGTCCGTGCTCGTCACGAGTTCATCCGCCGCCCCCGCCTGGCCGCTCCCCGCCGTCCGCCGCGCGTCCCTTGCTCCCCGACCGCGGAGACGGCACCCTCGGGTGACGGACCACGGCGAAGGAGACGCATGGACGACGACGGACTCCTGGCTGCGCTGCTGCGGGGACGGCCGGCGACGCTGGCCGACGCGGCGGAGCTGACCCACATCGACGAGGCCGAGGTCGCCGCGGCGATCGAGCGGCTCCGCGGCCGGGGGCTCATGGGCGGCGAGGGCGATCAGCTCGACTTCCCGGCGCCGATGGAGTGGGCGGCCGCGGCCATCGCCCGGCACACGGAGTCGGCGCGGCGGGCGGGCAGGGAGTCCCTGGACGGGATCGAGCGCGTCGTCGCGGGCCTGCCGATGCTGCTCGGCGCCTGGCGGGTCGGCGAGGACACGACGGATCCGGTGCCGACCCTCCTCCGTCACGGGCCGCACGCGTCCGAGGACCTCTGGTTCGACCTCGTCCGCCGCGACTCCGGCTCGCTCGTGGCGGTGCTCCCGAACGTGGAGCGTTTCCTCGACCCGCCGACGGAGCGGGCGATCCGCTTCGGGCACGCGCTCGCGGCGAAGGACCGGGTGCGCGTCATCATGCCGGCCGCCGGCGCGCGCGACCCCCGGGTGCTCGCCCGGGTGGAGGCGTACCAGGCGGCGGGCGTCGAGTACCGGCTCCTCGAGAGCCCGCCGAGCTGGTTCTGGGTCGACGGCGACCACCTCGCCGTCCCGTTCGAGCGGGGCGAGACGAAGCCGACCAGCGTGCTCGGCGTGCGCCATGCGGCGCTGGCCGGGCTGGTCGAGTCGTACTTCGAGGTCCTGTGGCGGCAGGCCGCTCCGATCGGCGCCGTCGACCAGAGCTGGCTGCCGCTGCTCCGGCTGATGCGCCAGGGCGTCACGCTCGAGACCGCGTCGCACCGGCTCGGCATGAATCCGCGGACCGGCCGCCGCCGCGTGGCCGCCGCGATGGAGCACTACGGAGTGGCGACGCTCTTCGCGCTCGGCACGGCGTGGGCGGCGGACTCGCGCACCCGCGACGGCGACGCCGGTGCCGGAGAGCCGGTGCTCGTCGATCCGGAGGCGCTCGAGCCGGGAGCGCTGGACGACGGCGAGATCGACCTCGCCGAGACGGTGCCGCGCGATTGAGCTCCCGCGGGACCGAGCCGTGCGGCCGACCCCTCGACGCCTTCGGGTGGCAGTGAGGAGTCGGCCGATGCGCCCGCCCGGGCACCTCTCCAGTGTCCGGACGTGACCACTGCGGGGACAAGAGCCTGTAGCGGACACGTCCGCAAGAGGACACCGCACCCGGGAGCGGATCGCCGGCGCTCCCGCTCGGAGGCGGGCGCGTGCCAGGCTTGCCGCATGGATCTCGAGGTGCGGCCGGGGCTCGTCGTCCCCGCATCGGAGCTGCAGTGGCGGTTCTCGCGCTCCTCCGGGCCCGGCGGGCAGCACGTGAACACCTCCGACAGCCGCGTTCAGCTCACCTGGAACGTCGAAGAGTCGACGGCCCTCTCGGACGAGCAGCGCTCGCGTCTGCTCGAGCGCCTCGGGCGGCGGCTCGTCTCCGGAGCGGTCACCGTCACGGTGGCGCAGCAGCGCTCGCAGCTGCGCAACCGCGAGACGGCCCTCGAGATGCTCCGCGGGATCATCACCGCGGCCCTCGCGCCGCCCTCCGCCCCGCGGCGCCCGACCCGGCCCACGCGCGGCTCCACCCGCCGTCGGCTCGCCGCGAAGCAGCAGCGCTCCGAGACGAAGCAGCAGCGCCGGCGGCCGCCCGGCGACTGAGCGGAGCCGCGGGGCCCGCCTGGCGGTTGCGCGGAGTCGCAGGGTCCGCCCACAGGCTGCGCGGAGCCACGGGCCCCGGTCGCGCCGGACCCCGCTCAGGGAGTGAAGAACGCCTCGATCGCCGCGGTCAGGGCGACCAGGTCGTCCACGTGGGCGAGCTCGCGCGCCGAGTGCATCGAGAGCAGCGGCACTCCCACGTCGACCGTGGAGATGCCGAGCCGGGTCGCGGTCAGCGGGCCGATCGTGGATCCGCACGGCACCGAGTTGTTCGAGACGAACTCCTGGTACCCGACGCCGGCGCGCTCGCAGACGCCCGCCCACAGCGCCGCACCGCGCGCATCCGTCGCGTAGCGCTGCGTCGCGTTGATCTTGAGCAGCGGCCCCTTCCCGGCGACCGGCTGGTTCGCCGGGTCGTGCTTCTCGGAGTAGTTGGGGTGCACCGAGTGGCCCGCGTCGGCTGAGAGGCACCAGGAGGCGGCGATCGCCCGGGCGCGCTCGTCGACGCCGGCGCCGAGGGCCGTGCCGATGCGCGAGAGGACGTCCTCGAGGAACGGCCCGCTCGCTCCGGACCGGCTCGCCGAGCCGAGCTCCTCGTGGTCGAAGGCGGCGAGCACGCTGATGTGCGCGGGCGGCGCCGCGGGATCGGCGCTCGCCGCGAGGAGCGCGACGAGGCCGGCGTGCACGGAGCTGAGATCGTCCATCCGCCCGGCGGCGAGGAGCATCTCGTCGAGGCCGAAGCGGCGCGGCGCCTGCGTGTCGGCGGTGAGCAGGTCGTAGCCGGCGATGTCGGAGGCGTCGTCGAGCCCGGCGTGCGCGGCGAGCAGCTGGAGCAGGTCGACCTCGGAGGCGTCGCCGATGCCGAACACGGGGACGGTGTGCTTCTGGCGGTCGAGGGTGAGGCCCTCGTTCGCCGTGCGGTCGAGGTGGATCGCGAGCTGCGGGATGCGCAGCAGCGGGCCGGTCCGGAGCAGGCGCGTCGAGCCGTCGCGGGTGACCACGCGCCCGGCCAGCTCGAGCTCGCGGTCGAGCCAGGAGTTGAGCAGCGGGCCGCCGTAGATCTCGACGCCGGCCTGCAGCCAGCCCTTCGAGCCGATCGTCGGCCGGGGCTTCAGCATGAAGCCGGGGGAGTCGGTGTGGGCGCCCAGGACGCGGAAGGGCGTGGTCGCCCCGGAGCCCTCGGGCAAGTGCCAGGCGATGATCGCGCCGTCGCGGACGACGTAGTACCGGCCGGGCTCCGCAGGCCACGCCTGCGTCTCGTCCAGCCCCGTGAATCCGGCTCCCTCGAGGCGCCGTGCCGCCTCGGCGGCCGCGTGGTACGAGGAGGGGGAGGCGGTCAGGAACTCGGCGAAGTCGGCGATGTGGTCGTCACGCGTGGTCATCCCTCCAGTGAAGCACGCGGCGCGGCCGGGACGGGGAGGGTGCCGGGGGAGCCCCTGCGGCGGCCGTCACGGCCGGGCAGGGGCACCCCGGGGCGGAGGGTCAGCGCCGGGTCAGGTCGACGTCGGCCTCCGCGGCGATCGCCTTGATCAGCGCCGAGGCGTTCTCCCCGCCGAAGCCGGCGGCCATCGCCTCGTCGATGTAGTGGCGGGCCGTCGCGACGCCGGGGACGGGCGCACCGACGCTGTCCGCGTAGGCCTGGATCAGCCCCGCGTCCTTCTGCATCAGCGCGAGGGCGAAGGACGGCGAGTAGTCGCCGGCGACAGCCTGCTCGACCCGCTACGGGCGTCGCACTTCCCCGTTCGAGTCCGCGACGGCCGAGGACGCGGTCATCACGGACGCGGAGTTCAAGTCAGTTGCCGCGGATCTGATGAACATCCGCAGCACGATCGGGTACGTCTCGAGCAACCTCAACCAGCTCGCCCCTCGGTGGCGCCGGCGGGCGAGGGCTGATGCGCAGAAGTTGTGCGCGGGAAGAGGTGCTGAACCGCTCGTCGCCGCGTGAGGAGGGGGCGACGAGCGGTTCAGCGCTGGTCTTTCGGGTGTCGTTAGCGCACGACTCCGTCGATCTCGAAGCTGTCGAAGCTGCCGGCGAGGTACGGGTCGGGGAACTTTGACTTGCCGAGGAAGTTGCCGCTGGTGCGGCCTAGGTCCTTCGGAGCGAGCGGCATGGCGGTGTTCTGCCCGACCTGCACTCCGTTGGCGAAGATCGTTCCCGTCGTCGTGCCGTTCGTATTCGCCTTGAAGGTCACCTTGATGTCGGTCCACTGCCCAGCGGGCATCGTGAAGTTCGTCGAGATCCGTGTCTCCGCTCCATTACCGGAGGTCGTGAGGGCGAGCCCTAGCTTCCCGTCAGTCGACTTCGGCGTGAGGAACACGTACTTCTGGGTGCTGCTGCCGAAGTCGAACAGCCGGCTGAAGGTGGAGATCGAATCGACCTTCACCCTCATCGAGATGGTCAGGTCCTTCGAGCGTGACAGGATGTCCGACGGCAGCTGGGCGAAGGCCCCGTCGCTTCCGTTCAGCCGCAGCACGCTCGCCGTGCCGTCGGTGGCGGTTGCCGCCGTCCCCTTGAGCGCGAGCGCGTTGCCGTTGCCGGAGGCGTCGGGGACGGTGCCGTTCGACGATGAGTCGAAGGTGTAGGTCACCCAGTCGGCCGGGAGCGGCTGCAGGGCTTGAACGGTCACGGACACCGTGTCGGTGGTCGCAAGGACGCCGTCGCTTGCCCGGAGTGCGAACACGTAGCTGCCGGCGGTACTCACCGACGCAGACGTGCGGCGAGCAGTCGGCGACGCGAAGGTCGCGGTGGCACCGGCAGGAGCAGACTGCACGCTCCACTGCGTCGTCAGGGTTCCGTTCGGCGAGCCGAGTCCGTCGTCGGAGGCGGATCCGCTGAGCTGGATCGGATCGAGTCCGAGGGACAGCCCGGCCTGGTCGGGTCCGGCGTTGACGGTCGGCGCCGCATTCGCGCCCGGGGCGGTCGAGACCAGGTGGACGATGTACGTGCTGCCGGCGGGCGCATCGAACGGGACGCGGACCGGCGCGGGAAGCGTTCCCGCGAGAGAGGCGGGCCGGTAGACGTTGACGGTGCGCTGGCGCACGCCGTTCACGATGACCGCGTAGCTGCCCTGCGCGAGGCCGCTGACCTCCGCGATGCCGGAGTGTGCGGTGCCGGTGCGGTTGAGCATGTCCAGGCGCAGGTCGGCGCTGTTCGAGCCGACGATCGCCTGCGAGTAGGCGTCGTTCTCGAGGTCGACCGACAGCTGCTGGGTCACCAGGTTGAGGCGGCGCTGCAGGCCGTCCTTCGGGATGACGGTGGTGGAGTAGGCGTCCCGCGAGACGTCCGCTCCGTATCCGACGACTCCGAAGATCGGGTCATCGGTGACGACGTCGGCGCTGAGGGTCTGCAGGGTGCCCCACAGTCCGAGATCGCTCTCGCCGGTCATGCCCCGCCAGCCGTTGTTCAGCTTGACGTTCGCGCCTCCGCCGACCCCGAGGGTGCCGAGGTTGCCGCGCTCGGCCTGGTACGACCACGATGCGGCTCCGATGTTGGCCGGCGCGTTGCTGATCTGGCCGGAGTTGATGGTCGCGAGTCCTGCGACCTTGCCGGCGTAGTTCAGGCGCTGCAGCTCGGCGCGGCGCGCGGCGGTGATGGCCGTGGTTCCGGTCTCGAGTGCTGCGGTGTGGTTGATGTAGTCGTCCATCGTGTAGCCGGCGAGGGAGGCGCTGTACTGGAACTGCCACCAGTTCTCGCCCGTGATGGTGGTGGGGTCGGAGTACCAGTACCAGACGGGCATGCGTCCGCGGGCGGCCTCCGTCTTGGCGACGATGTCGCGCATGACGCGCAGGGCGTTCGTCTTGTCGTCGTTCACATTGAGCTTGGCGAGGGTGTAGACCGCCTCCTCCCCCGTGTTGTCGTAGCTGTACTCGGAGCCGTAGGGGTAGGCGTTGGAGGAGAAGTTGGCGTACTTGATCGCCATCTTCGCTTCGATGTCGTTGGCCTGCGTGTCCAGTCCCTCGGCGCGCAATGCGGCGATGAGATCGGGTGTCGAGAGCTCACCCATGAGTCCGGTCTCCCAGTTGTAGGCGACGGGTCCCTCGTAGAGCTCCTTGAAGATCCCGTAGGCCGTCGTCAGGTACCACTGAGCGGGGTGGGCGTAGGCGATCGCGGAGGGGTTCTGCTTGGCGATGTTGTACATGCCGAAGAACGTGTTGTAGACGTGCGGGTAGGCGTAGCCGCGGTAGCCGGGCGTGGTGTTCAGGCTGCCGGGCTTCCCCTGCTCCCAGAAGTCGTAGACGGTGTACTTCGGCGCGGCGCTGGGCGACGTGTTCCCCATCAGGTTCTCCCAGACGGCCTTCTGGAGGTAGTCGTCGAGGGCCTTGATCTGGGTGGCGTCGGGCAGGGCGACGAGCTTCTCCGCGAGGAACTGGCCGTGCGGGAGTCCCCAGTCGTCGCCGAGCCCGTAGTAGCCGGCGTACTCGTTGCGGCGGCCCTGAGGGGCGTTCGTCGTGGTGGCGAGGCTGCCGTCGGGGGCGTTCATCATCCAGTCGTCGAAGGTGTAGTTGCGGATGTCGCTCGCGGAGAGTCCGTCGGACGGCTTCCACTGGGTCTTCTCGACCATGAACTTCGCATGCGTGTCGAGGAGTCCCGCGACACTGTCGATCACGGAGAACTGGAGGACGGACTGCCGCGCGGCGCCGGTCTGGTCCGTGTACGAGACGGTGACGTCGTTGGCGCCCAGCTGCGTGCGGTCGAAGGTCATCCCGTAGATCCGGTAGTCGCCGTTGCTCCGGGAGAACGTCACGACGGGGTTCGTGGGCGCTGACCCCTTGAGGTCGTTGCGGTTGCGCGCGATGACTGACGTGATGGTGCCCTTGATCCGGAACGCCATCTCTGCGCGCCGGTCGATGGGCACGATGAGTCCGGGGACGACCGTGGTGTCGAGCAGCCCTCGATCGAACATCGTCTGCTTGAGTGCTGCGTCGTCATCGACCTTGCCGATGCGATAGGTGTAGCTCTTCGTCGCGCCCGGCGCGATGGCGACACTGGTGGAGTTGAGGTAGCCGCGGTTGGTCTTCTGGATCGCGGTGGAGTGCGGGTAGTAGATGTTGAGGCCCTTGATGTTCGAGCTCTCGTTCGCCGAGTTCCAGGCCCAGGAGGTGTTGCCGACTTCCTCGGTGCGCCAGCGGTCCTGGTACTCGAAGCCGGAGCCGGATGCGGTGTCGGCGGTCATGGCGATGAACGGGCCCTGGCCGCTGGGACGCTCGAGAGTGACGTAGGAGCCGTTCTTACCCACGTAGGAGTGTGTGAGGACCCGGGTCTCGTAGATCGAGTCGCCCTGCCTCCATAGCTCGTTGCCGGGAACGGGGACACCCCAGTCGCCGATGACGAGCTGCGTGGCCGCGGTGTTCTTGACGTCCTGCTTCCAGACCAGGGAGCCGTCGGAGGCGAGAGAGTACGTCTCGGTGACGGTGAAGCCCTTCACGCCTTCCGCGTTGGTGGAGTTCTGGTGGGTGACCGTCACACTGCTCGACGTCGCCGAGACGGTGCGGCCGTCGGCCGACTGGGAGGTCCACGCGGTCTTCCAGGGGTTCGCGCCGACACCGGTGGTCGACACTGCTCCCGTGCCGTTCGCGTAGGAGAACATCAGGTTCCCGAACCACTGGCGGTACTTGCTGTTCGTCTCGCGGGCCTGCTCCGGAGCGCTGTCCGGGTTCATCAGGTATTCGGTGTCGTGTAGGTCGCCGACGATCTTGAGCGACTGCATCGACCCGTCCGCGGCGAAGCTCGCGCGGATCTTGTCGGAGGCGAGCGTGTAGGGGTAGCTGGTGGCGGCGTCGGCGGTCTGGCCGACCACCACCGATCCTGCTGCGGCGATGACGCCGATCGTGAGTGCCGCGAGCAGCCGAGAGGCTCTGCGTGAGAGGAGGGACATGTCCTGCCTTCTTCGTCGAAGTGCGGATGCGGTGACCGGCGGCCGCCGCAGAGGAGCGAGGATCCGCCCGGCGGTGGGAGCTCGCCCGGGAATCAGGAGTGGTTCACGGGAAGCCAGATGCGCATCGACACGGGACCTCGGGATCCCCACGACCGGTACGGGGTGAGCGCCACGGTCAACGGCCGTCGGTGCGGGGTTCGAGGGATTCT
Source organism: Rathayibacter sp. AY1E3 (assembly GCF_002932235.1). NCBI lineage: Bacteria > Bacillati > Actinomycetota > Actinomycetes > Micrococcales > Microbacteriaceae > Rathayibacter > Rathayibacter sp. AY1E3. The sequence goes on along the minus strand of NZ_PSVN01000001.1, from coordinate 21,534 downwards.
GGAGAAGGGCCATTCGTGCTCGTCGCGTTCGGCGACGCTGCCGGCGAGCGTCACACGCCCCTCTCGTGCGATCGGGACCGCTCCGGCGTCCAGGGCGATGTCGTCGACGTGGGCGCCGGCGGGGAGGTCGACGGACTCGAGGCAGAGGATGTCCGGTCCGTGCTGGACGGCGACGGTGCCGCGGGTGGCATCGATCCTCTCGTCGGGCTGCACGAGGACGGGTTCGAAGGGGAGGTCGAGTTCGATCCGGTCGCCGACGCGGAAACGCCGTTCGAGGTGGAGCGTGCCGTGGAACGGTCCGGTCGGCGTCTCGGCAGCATCCCCGTCGGCGGAGACGACGACGACGTCCGCGTTCGTCGCCCAGGTCGGGATCCGCAGCGTCAGAGTCCACGGCTCGACGGGTGTGCGCGTGATGGTCACGGCGACTCGCCCCCGCTCCGGCAGGTCGCTGGAGACCTCCATCGAGACGTCTCCCTGGAGGAGAGCGGCGGAGATCGTGGCGGACGCGTACTGGTGCAGCTGCACACCCTTCGCATCGGTGGTGGCGAGGTAGCCGGACAGCGAGGCGAAGGTGCGGGCGAGGTTGTTGGGGCAGCAGGCGACGTCGAACCACGCCGCCCGCTGACTGGAGTCCGCGCGCTTGGACTGCTCCTCCGGGGAGGACGCGACGCCCGGCTCGCGCCGGTGGAGGGTGTTCGCGTAGAAGAAGGAGCGGCCGTCCTCGGACACGGCGGTGGCGATGATGTTGTGCAGAGTGCGTTCGATCAGGTCCGCGTAGCGCGGGCGGCCGGTGGCGAGCAGCAACCTCCACGAGAGCATGATCGAGCCCACGCCGGCGCAGGTCTCGCAGTACGCGCGGTCGTTGGGTAGCTCGAAGTCGGCGCCGAACGCCTCGTCCTGGTGATGCGAGCCCATTCCACCGGTGATGTAGGTCCGGCGTGCGACTGTGGCCTCCCACTGCCGCTCGACGATCGCGAGCAGCTCGGCGTCATCAGTGTCCACGGCGACGTCGACCACCGCGGACGTGAGGTAGAGGGCGCGCACCGCGTGTCCGCGGAGGACCTTGGCCTCGCGGATCGGGACGTCGTCCTGGAAGTAGGCGCGACCGAACTCGACGTCTTCCAGGCTCTGGTGACCGCGGCGGTCCAAGAACACGCGGGCTTGCTCGAGGTAGCGCTCCTCCCCCGTGGCGCGGGCGAACTCCGTGAGCGCGACCTCGATCTCCGGATGTCCGCAGACCGTCTGGCGGCCGTCCGCCCCGAACTCCGAGCAGATGTGGTCGGCGAGACGGCGCGCGGCCTGCGTGAACCCGTCCTCACCGTGGGTGCGCAGTCGCGCGACCGCGGCCTGGAGGAGGTGTCCGGCGTTGTACAGCTCATGGCCCCACTCGAGGTCGCTGTAACGCTCAGCCTGACCGTGCCGGCCGAAGCGGGTGCCGAGATAGCCGTCGCTCTCCTGCGCACTGACGATGCGGGCGGTGAGAGCGCGGATGATCGATTCGGTCTCCGGGTCCTCACGTCCGGCGGTGTGCCAGCAGAGCCCTTCGAGGGTCTTGTAGACCTCGGAGTCGGCGAACTCGCGTCCGCGACGGCCTTCGGCGAGTCCGCCCCCGACGGCGAGCTCGAAATTGCGCAGCCATCCGGCGCGCTCCAGCCAGCCGAGGTTGTGCTCGAAGGTGGCGGTCGCGTTGACGGCGACCCGACGTCCCCAGAACCCCTCCGGGTCCAGCTGGACCCGGTCGATGGCGAGGGGTGTCAGGGTCCCGGCGGCCGGGTCAACGGGCAGGGCTGGGGAGAAGGTCATGACGGGATCTTTCAAGAGTGGCGCGGGACGAGAGGAAGGACGACTGCTACTTGACGCTGCCGACGGCGAGGCCCTCACGCAGCAGCCGGAACGACAGCACGTAGACGGCCAGCAGCGGCAGCGAGGAGATGACCGCGAGAGCCATCAGCCCGGGCCAGTCGATCCCGTACCCCGACGTCTGCTGCGCGATGAGAGCGCTGACCGGGTAGTTGACCGGAGAGAGGAAGAGGTTGATCGCGAAGAGGAACTCGCCCCAGGCGACGAGGAAGATCAGCGAGCCGACCGTCGCCATGCCGTTTCGAACGATCGGGACGACGACGGCGAAGAAGGTGCGCAGCCGACCGGCCCCGTCGATGGAGGCGGCCTCTTCGATGGCGTCGGGCACCGCGGCGAAGAACGGTCGCAGCAGCAGCACGGCCCACGGCAGCAACATCGCCGTATCGGCGAGGACGAGACCGGCGGTGGTGTCCAGAAGACCGAGCCTGCTGAAGATCGCGAACAGAGGGATGATGCTCGCCGTCTGCGGCACCATCTGCAGGAAGATCAGCAGCCCGAGGACGAGACCGGCGACGACGCCGTCGACGCGGCGCAGCGCGTAGGCGAACGGGACGCCGAGCGCGAGCACCAGTGCAGTGGTCCCGAGGGCGATCTGCGCCGACTGGGCGAGCGCCGTCGCGAGGGCGGGGTTCGCGAGCGCCTCCGCATAGGCGTCGAAGGAGGGCGCCGAGAGGATCGCTCCGCCGACCACGTCGCCCTGGCGCTTGAGGGAGGTGAGCACGATCCAGACAAGGGGCAGCCCGTACAGGACGTAGAGCACCACGCGTACGGTGAAGGCGACCGGCTCCCGGGTGCGGGACGGTCGCGCGACGCGGGTCGCAGCGCCGCCTCGCAGGCGGGTCAGGGGGGCGGTGAGGGTGCTCATCAGGACTCGCTCCTGGTCGATCGGACGTAGACGACGGCGAGGACCGCCACGATGGCGAGGGCGATGATGCCCGTCGCGGAACCAAGTCCGTAGTCGTGCTGGACGAAGGCCTGGGAGTAGCTGAGGTAGGGCAGCGTGGACGTCGCGTCTCCGGGGCCGCCGGCGGTCATCACGTAGATGAAGTCGAAGCTGCGGAAGGCGTAGACGACGGTCAGGATCGCCAGGATGACGGCGGTCGGCCGCGCCGCGGGGATGAGGATGCTCCGGATCTCCTGCCAGCGGCTCGCGCCGTCGACCGAGGCCGCCTCGAGGATCTCGGGGTCGATGCCCAGCAGAGCCGACCGGAAGACCAGCGCGTTGAAGGGGATGACGGCCCAGGCGTTCACGATCGCGACCGAGAGCAGCGCGAACCTCGCGTCGTAGAGGAAGGGGACGCCCTCCGCCGAGAGGCCGGTCGCCCGCACGAGCGTGTTGACCAGACCCTGATCGGCGAGGAGGAACTTCCAGATGCTGCCGTTCACCACGGGCGGCATGGCCCAGATGAACACCATCATGCCGAGCAGGAACGAGCTGCCCAGGCGGGACGAGCGCAGAGCGATCGCCGCGCCGAGGCCTCCGATGACACCGACGACGGTCACGAGGACCACGAAGGCGGCCGTCCTCAGCGTGGCTCCTCCGAGCTCGGACCCCTCGAGCAGCGCAAGGAAGTTGCTCGCGCCGATGAACGGCCAGGCGCCGTTGAGCGTCCCGGAGCTGACTTCGCTGACGCTCATCCTCAGCAGCAGGTAGATGGGGTAGAGCGACAGCGCCGCGAGCAGCACCCCTCCCGGGGCGGCGAAGCCGAGGCGGCCGCGTCGGGCCCCTGGCCGCCTCCGGGTCGTGGTCGAGGTGCTGCTCACGGTCGCTCCGTTCGTCGGTGGTGAGGGACTACTGCGCGAGCAGCGGGGTGAGGGTGGTCATCAGATCGCTCGAGAGCTGTTCGGGTGACCCGTTGCCCGCCACGGCGGCACTCCACGATTCACCGACCGTCTGCAGGACCTTCGCGACGTTCTCCGAGGGGATCGCGGGGTCGGGGGAGGTGTGACCGTTGTCCTGCAGGATCGTCGCGAACTGCGAGAGGACCGGATCGCTCCCGACCTTCTCGTCCGCGGCGGCGTCCGCTCGCGACGGAATGGATCCGAATGCGTCGAGCAGCGTCAGCTGGCCCTTCTTCGAGAAGAACTCCTGCTCGAGGTACTCCTGCGCGAGCTCCTTGTTCTTGGAGAACGCGCCGACGTTCTGCACCTCGCCGCCGAGATACACGGAGCCCTTGTCGCCGACCGGGATCGGGACGACGCCGTACTCGAAGGATGCGTCCTTCTTCGCGGAGGCGATCTGCCAGTTGCCGTTCACCGCGAAGGCCGTGTTGCCGGCCTCGAACTGCTGGAAGGGGACCGTCTGGTCCCAGGTCGCCGCTTCCTTGGTGAGGTACCCCTTCGCGGTCCAGTCCTGGACCATCCCGAAGGCGTCCTCGAGGGGCTCCTGCTCGGGGGTCGTGTAGTCCCAGCCTGCCCGCGAGAGCCACGGGAACGCCTGCCACTCGCCCTCGGAGTTCGCCTTGCCGGTCAGGGTGATCCCGTCCTTGCCGGCTGCCTTCGCGAGGGCCAGGTCGGCCTCGAGCTCGTCGAAGGTGGTCGGGGGCTGCACGCCGAGCTCGGTGAGGATGTCCTGGTTGTACCAGAGGCCGATCAGGTTCACGAAGCCCTGCACGCCCATGACGTCGTCGCCGACCTTCTGGACGACGGCGTCGGGGAACTGGCCGGCGTCGGCGTACTCGTTCCACCAGTCGTTCATCGGCTCGATCGCCTTCGCCTCGGTGAGCGTGTAGGTGTCGGCCGCGTTGTAGACGACCACGTCCGGACCCGTCCCGGTTCCGGCAGCCTGCACGAGCTTGTTCGTCAGCTGATCGAACGGGACGTAGACGTTCTCGACCTGCACGCCGTCGTGCGTCGACTCGAAGTCCGACGCGAGGTCGTCGAGGCCGGCCGTCTGTCCGTCCACGGAGTAGTAATGCCAGACGGTCAGGGTGTCGCCGCCGTTCCCGGCCGAGGCGCCTCCTGCGGACGACGGCGTGCAACCGCTGAGGAGAAGGGCCGCAGTGGCGGCTGTGACCGCTGCGACAATGCTGATCCGGGTGCTGTGACGCCTCACGACGTGCCTCGCTTTCACTGTCTTCATTGACTCGGCCACCTGGTGCCAGGCATTTCATCGATGAAATCGAGGACCGCTGTCGGCGATAGTAGAGCCGCCGGGCCACCTCCGTCAATATCCGCGATTCACCCGGTCATATCGCGGTGCGCTGGTCGAGGCGTGCATACTGTGCGCACCAGTTCATCGATGAAACGGAACGGCCATGACCTCGCACCCCGTCCACCGAGCGCACGGCATCGTGCACCCCGCCTTCACGGTCGGGACGATCGATTCGCGGCTCTTCGGATCGTTCGTGGAGCACCTGGGCCGAGGCGTCTACGGCGGCTTGCTCGATCCTTCGCACGAGAGCGCCGACGCCGACGGATTCCGCACCGACGTCCTCGCGCTCGTCGAGGAGCTCGGAGTCACGACCGTCCGCTACCCGGGCGGCAACTTCGTCTCGGCGTACGACTGGCGCGACGGCATCGGTCCGGTCGAGAATCGTCCCGTCCGGCTCGATCCGGCCTGGCACACCGTCGAGCCGAATCGCTTCGGGATCGACGAGTTCGTCCGCTGGTGCCGGGCGGCGCGCGTCGAGCCGATGATGGCGCTGAATCTCGGGACCGACGGAATCCGCTCGGCCCTGCACCTGCTGGAGTACGCGAACCACCCCGGCGGCACGACGCTCTCGGACGAGCGGCGCGCGAACGGCGCCGACGAGGCGCACGACATCCGGCTCTGGTGTATCGGCAACGAGATGGACGGGCCGTGGCAGATCGGCCATCTCAGCGCCGGCGAGTACGGGCGTCTCGCCGCCCGCACCGCCGCCGCCATGCGCGCACTCGACCCCGACCTCGAACTGATCGTCTGCGGCAGCTCGAACGACCGGATGGCCACCTTCGGAGCCTGGGAGCAGGAGGTGCTGCTGCACACGGTCGAGCACGTCGACTTCGTCTCGTGCCACCAGTACTTCCGCTACGACGGCGACCTCTCCGCGTTCCTCGCCTCCGGCGTCGCCATGGACCGCTTCATCACCGCCATCGCCGACACGATCGGACAGGTCCGAGCACAGAGGCGATCAGAGCGTCCGATCGCCATCTCCTTCGACGAGTGGAACGTGTGGGACTTCGTCGCACACGATGAACGAGTCGCCGGAGGGCTCGAATGGGAGGAGGCGCCCCGACTCCTCGAGGACCGCTACACGGCAGCGGACGCCGTCGTCGTGGGCGACATGCTCATCAGCATGATCAACAGAGCCGACATCGTCCGGGCAGCGAGCATGGCTCAGCTGGTGAACGTCATCGGTCCGATCATGACCGAGCCGGACGGCCCCGCCTGGCGGCAGAGCACCTTCTGGCCGTTCGCCCAGGCACGGCGCTCCGCCGGCGCCACCGCGCTCCGGACCGTCGTCGAGGCGGACAGCACGGGAGCGGGCGATGACTCCGCTCCCGTCCTCGCCTTCGCCGCAGCGGCGCACGCCGACGGCTCGCTCGACCTGATGATCGTCAACCGCGCGACCGACGGCGTCACGGACACCACGGTCGACCTCACGTCGTTCCCTACCCTCACGGTGACAGAGGCACTGATCCTCCGACACGAGGACCCCTTCGCGACGAACTCGGCGGAGCTCCCCGACACCGTCACTCCGCGGCCCCTCGCCGTAGCGCTGACCGACGGCGTCCTCTCGCTCCGGATCCCCGCCATCGCCTGGGTGACCGTGCGCCTCTCGCCGACCGTCGACCTGGGATGATCGGGGAACGCTCATGGGAGGGATGATGCCGATGCCGCGATCGCGAACCCGCCCGGTGACCATGGCCGATGTCGGCGCTGCTGCAGGCGTCACCGCTCGCACGGTCTCCAACGTGCTCAGCGGCAACGCCAACGTCAGACCCGAGACCCGCGATCTCGTCCTCAAGGCAGTCCGCGATCTCGGATACCAACTCAACGTCTCCGCGCGCGGACTGCGCACCGGCCAGACCGGGCTCATCACCCTCGCGATCCCGGATCTCGCGATCGAGTACTTCGGCCAGCTCGCGACGGTCATCATGTCGGAGGCCGAGCGGCACAGCTGGACCGTGATCATCCAGCAGACCGGAGCGCGCCGAGACGCCGAGATCGCCGTCCTCTCCGGCTCCAGCCGCCAGCTGTCGGACGGACTGATCTTCCAGCCCCACGCACTCGGCCCCGGAGACGAGAAAGTACTCGTCGGGGACCGCCCACTCGTTCTCCTGGGCGACAGGATCTTCGACGGACCGGTCGATCACGTGACCATGGCGAACACAGCCGCCGCGGCCACCGCCACGCAGTACCTGATCGACCGCCAACACCGGCGCATCGCCGCGATCGGCAGCAACCCCGCCGGCGGATCCGTCAGCGCCGCAGCACTCCGCTTGGACGGATACCGCGGTGCCCTCGAGGCGAACGCGATCCCGTTCGACCCCGCCCTCGTCGCGGTCGCCACCGAGTGGCACCACGCCGACGGCGCCGTCGCGATGACGCAGCTGCTCGACTCCCGCGTCCCTCTGGACGCCGTCTTCTGCTTCAACGACACCCTGGCCTTCGGGGCACTGCACGCACTGCACGTTCGCGGCATCCGCGTACCGGAGGACATCGCCGTCGTCGGCTTCGACAACGTCACCGCCGCCGCCTACGCGATACCCGCCCTCACCACGATCGATCCCGGCAGCCGCCAGATCGCCAAGACGGCCGTCGACCTCCTCGCTCAGCGCATCCGGAACGGCCCTCCGGCGCACCCGAGCGAGATCGTCGTCGAGCACTCGCTCATCTCCCGCCGCAGCGCGTAGCACAAGCACATTCGTCAGCGACGAGCCGGTCCGCGCCCGAGAACACGTCTGGCTTTGATCGCTGCGACCTTCTCCTTCGTGCCCTCGTACCAGGGCACGGTGCGCAGCAGCGCGGCGCGGGAGCCAGTAGAGAGCATCACGGCGCGGCCGCGGGCATCGCTCCGAGCTCGTCCACGGTCAGGATCCGTTCGCGCTTCAAGGCGGTCGAGGTCGAGCGGACGCCCTTGTTATAGCTGGCGGAGGTCGTTTCGCGGTCGTAGTCCCCGACGAGCTCGGAGACGTTCTGCAGGAAGTCGTTCTCCTTGACGCTGCCGAGGTCGAGGAACGCGTTTGACGCGCTCCACAGCTTCAACATGCCCTCCTTGCCCCGTGCCGCTCATCCAGGCGTCGATCCTCCCGCCCGACGGCAGGCGCGCCTAGCCGCGAGGCCCGCGTCTCTGCGGGACGGAGGCGCCGTCGTTCCCGCGGCGGGACGGCGCTCGTCTCTCCTGTGGTGGAAGCGCGCCCGTCACTCCTGCGCGCCCGTCACTCCTGCGTGCTCGTCACTCCTGCGCGGCCGCCGCGAGGGCACGGTCGAGCCAGTCCGCGAGCAGCAGGCGCTCCGCGGGCGTGAGGCCGGCGAGCTCCGGTGCGAGGGCCCGGACGCCGACGAGGGCGGTGAGCCGCCCGCCGTCGCCGGGGGAGGGCGGGTCGGTGAGGATCCCCGCGAGCACGCTGTCGAGCGCGGCGTCGGCGAGACCGGGGTCGCGGTCGGCGGCGGGGGTGGAGAGCAGGGTGGTGACCACGCCGGTGCCCGCCGCCTGGATGAGGCCGACGGCGCGCTCCTCCGGCACGCGGAGGCGGCCCTCGGCGGCCACGCGCTGCACGCGGGCGGCGAGGACCCGCCGCCCGGAGAGGGCGGCCGGCGATCCGGAGGCGCGGCCCGGATCGCTGAGGAGGCGGAAGAGCGCGGGGTTGGCGAGGCCGAACTCCACCTGCGCGGCCCAGCCCGCGCGCAGGTCCTCGACCGGGTCGACGCCGCCGGCGACGGCCGCTTCGACCGTCCGCGCCTTGGAGTCGACCCAGCTGGCCAGTACGTGCTCCGCGACCGCCTCGAGCAGGCCGTCCTTGTCGCCGAAGAGGCGGTAGATCGCCGGAGCCTGCAGCCCGGCCGCCTGGGCGACCGCTCGCGTGGTGACGGCGGCGGGGCCCTCGTCGCGGAGGAGGCCGGCGGCCGCCTCGACGATGCGCAGGCGCGTGTCGGTCGGAGGAGTGGGGCTGGTCACGTATCGACGGTAGCGCACTGTTGCTATCAAGGGAATTCCGTGGTTATCTTCCTCGTGGTATCGCTGATACCCCTCATCGGAAGGCTCTCCCCATGATCATCGTGACCGGTGCCACCGGCGCTCTGAACGGCGCCACCGTCGACCACCTCCTCGACACCGTCCCCGCCTCCGGGATCGCCGTCGTCGCCCGCGACGCCTCGAAGGCCGCCCGCTTCGCGGAGCGCGGAGTGGAGGTGCGCGTCGGCGACTACGCCGACCCCGCCTCCCTCCCGGGCGCCTTCGACGGAGCGGATCAGCTGCTCCTCGTCTCCTCGAGCGATCCGCGGGCCGACGCCGTCGCCCTGCACCGCACCGCCGTCGAGGCGGCCGTCGCGGCCGGAGTCGGACGGGTCCTCTACACGAGCCACCAGGGCGCCGCCGCCGACACCCCCTTCGGCCCGGGCCGGGACCACGCGGCGACCGAGCGCCTGCTCGCCGAGTCCGGACTCGCCTGGACGTCGCTCCGCAACGGCTTCTACGCGCACAGCCTGGGTCTGTTCCTCGGACCGTGGCGGGAGACCGGAGTGATCGAGGTCCCCTCCGACGGCCGCGTCTCGTGGACGGCCCGCGAGGACGAGTCGGAGGCGGCCGCCCGGCTCCTCCTCTCGGGGAGCCCGCACGACGGGCCGGTCACGCTGACCGCGACGGAGGCTCCGACGTTCGAGGAGATCGCCGGGATCGCGGCCGAGGTCGGCGGGCGACCCGTCGAGCTGCGCGTCCTCGGCGACGACGAGTGGGTCGCCGCGCGCGTCGCGGCGGGTCAGCCCGAGTTCCTCGTGCGCTTCACCCTCGGGATGCACCAGGCGGCCGAGCGCGGCTTCTTCGCGGGCACCGGCCCCGAGCTCGGGCGCCTCCTCGGACGCGAGCCGCGCAGCGTCCGCGACCTGCTCGAAGCCGGACCGGCAGCCGTCACCGGATGACGCCGGGCGGGCCGTCCCGGGCCCGCCCGCGCGCCGCGGCACCGCGCCGTCCGCCGAGGCGCCGCCGAGGGAGCGGTGCCTCGGCGTCAGGGCGGTGTCCCGACTCCCTCCGCACGACGACGGGAGCCCGCCGCACCGGTGAGGTGCGACGGGCTCCCGGGGAGTGCCGTGCGTCAGCCGCAGCTGCGCGCGCTGTACGGCGCGGTGGCCGTGGCCGTGACGGTCTTGCCGCCGACCGTGGCCGTGCCGGTGACCGTCGCCTCGCCCGCGGCGAGCTGCGTCGAGCGCACCGTGAACGCGGCGGAGCCGGAGGCGCCCGGCTTCACTCCGGCGATCGTCTTCACGCCCTCCGGGGTGCTGATCGAGACGTCGATCGGCACCGTGTCGCCGTTCTTGCCGACGACCGTCAGCACGACCTTGCCGGCGATGCAGCGCGACGTGGCGGTCGCGCTCACCTTCAGCGAGGACTGCACGGTGACCGTGACCTGCACCGGCATGCGCGACGCGTCCTGCGCGACGCCCGAGACCGTGAAGGTCCCGGCCGTGGCGTAGGCGGCGGGCGCGACGGCGTCCCAGGCCACGTCGACCGTGCTGGTGGTGCCGGCGGCGGTCGTGATCGTGGCGCGGGGCAGGACCGGCGCGGCGCCGACCGTGGTCGTCGCGGTCAGCGGAGCGACCGAGGCGACGGCCAGGCCGGGGGCGTAGCCCTCGAGCACCTTCTGGTACTCGGAGCGCGTCACCGGGATGACCGTGCCGTGGCGCGGCTTGCCGCCGTCGGCGTTCTGCGGCAGGCCCGTGCGGAGCTTCGCTCCGAGCGGCTGCCAGGAGTCGCCGTTCGCGAGGTCGTCGGTGCCGAACGGGATGTAGTGGTTCGGCCCGTCGTGGTAGTTCGGCTGGTCGATGAAGAGGAACCAGTCGAGGCCGTTCACGTCGCCCTCGTTGGCGGGGAAGACGTTGGGGCCCTCACCGCTGGTGAAGGTCTTGCCGGGCTCGCCGTTGGGCAGGCCCGAGGCCACCTTCTCCTTGACCAGCGACCACTCGTCCGCCGGTCCGCCGGTGCCGGGCAGCGAGCCCGAGACGGTGGCCAGCAGGTCGGTGCTCTTCTCCTCGCGGAGGGTCATCGACGCCTCGTCCTTGGTGAAGCGGTAGTAGGTGTCGCCGTCCTTCGCGACCGTCGAGTCGATGGTGCCCTTGCCGGCGCCGCGCTTGACGTCGATCCACGGCTTCGCCTCCGAGAAGGAGGTGAAGTCCTCGGTCGTCGCGTACATCATCTGGTTGTAGGTGACGGAGGCGCGATCGGCCGTGTTCGTGGTCGGGTACATGTTCGAGGCCCAGAAGACGACGTAGGTCTGGAGCTCGTCGTCCCAGTACGCCTCGGGGGCCCAGGTGTTGCCGGCGAAGTCGGTGGAGACCTTGACGTGGCGCTGGGCGGACCAGTTCACCAGGTCGGTCGACTCCCAGACCTCGATGTACTTCGAGCCCGACTTCTGCGCGGTGTCGAAGCCGCCGGGGAGCCCGTCGATCTTCAGGTCGGTGGCGAGCATGAAGAACTTGTCGCCCTCGTGCGAGCGGATGATGAACGGGTCGCGCAGGCCCATCGTCCCCAGGTTCGAGGTGAAGACCGGCTTGCCGCCGTTCAGCGTGTTCCAGCTCAGCGCGTCGTTGCCCTTCGAGGCGGCGAGGCTGATGCGCTCGGCGCCGTCGCCCTCTCCGGTGAAGAACGCCCAGACGTACGCCTCGGTGTCGTCGGTGCCGGCGGGGAGCGGCTGCACCCGGAGGGTGAAGTCGCGGGTCCGGGTGGTGGATCCGCTGGTCGCGGTCGCGCGGACGACCACGTCGATCGCGGGGCTCCCGGTCGCGGGGCGGTCGACGTCGATGGTGCGGGTGCCGGCGGCGCTGCCGTCGCGGACGGTCGCTCCGCTCGGGCTGACGACGCTCCAGGCGATGCTCGAGCCGAGCGTGCCGGTGGTGGGCACCGAGACGTTCGTCCGGATGTCGCCGACGTTCGGGATGGCGATCGCGGCGAGGTCGCGCTGGACCTTCGTCGCGTCGTCCAGCTGCGCGGCGACGCGCACCGCGTAGTCGACCGAGCGGGTCTCGGTGCCGACCCTGTAGGTGGCGGTGAGGGTGGCGGTGGCGTCCGGCTGTCCCGCGGCGGGGCGCGTGACGGTCGCGGTGCCGCCGGTGATCGCGACGGCCGCGCTGTTCGACGTCCAGGTGATGCCGACGCCGCTGGCGGTGGTGGGCACCGTGAAGCCGGCGGTCGCCTCCGTGGGCACCGTGACCGACGAGACGGCGCGGTCGAGGGCCTGCGAGGAGTAGAGCGCCTGCACGGAGCTGCTGCTGAGGGCGCTGTCGTAGACGGCGAAGTCGTCCATCTCGCCGTTCCAGCCCGGGTCGTTGTAGGTCGAGCGCGCGATGTACGCGACGAGCGACGGACCGAACGAGGAGACGTCGCGGGCGATCGTGCTCTGCGAGATCTGCGCGCCGTTGACGTACACGGTGAGCTTGCCGGTCGAGCCGTCGATGACGGTCGTGTAGAGCGAGAGGCCCGAGGGGGTGCGCGCGCCGACGGTCGGGGTGCCCGTCGCCCCGGCGCCGACCTCGGTGTTGTAGGGAGCGCCCGCGTTGACGGAGTTGGTGACGACCGACTTGGTGTAGCCGGAGAGGTTGCTCGGGTTGAGCAGCCAGTAGCCGGAGGAGAACGAGGCGCCGGAGGCGACGGGCGCTCCGACGAACGCGGCGGCGACGTTGCCGGTCCCGCCCTTGTGGGCGAGCCAGGTCGAGAAGGTCAGGTCCTTCTTGCCGACGAGGCCGGCGGTGGGGATCTCGAGGTAGGGGGCGGCCGCGGCGGATCCGCCGGGGAGGCTGATGAGCCCGTTGCGGAACTGGGCCCCGGAGCCGCGCAGCGTCGCGCTGTAGCCGTTGCCGCTGGTGTCGGCGACCGTGGTGCCGGTGGGGGCGGTGTCGAACGTGTAGTGGAGGAGCGGGGTCTCGGTGGCTCCGAAGGCGGAGCTGGGGACCGTGGCGCCGAGCAGCGCCGTGGCGGCGACGGTCGCGACCGCCAGAGCGGTCCTCACCGCCGATCGTGATCGTCTCATGCAGATAGGCCCTCGTGATCGGGTGCGGCGTCGAGGCACGATCCGCAGGGCCGCGGAGGTGTGCGTCTTCGCACGGGATGTGAAAGTGAACATCCTAGATCGCGGTACCGGATCCTGACCAGACCCCGGGAGAGGTCTGCGGGCTCGTGCAGAACGCCCGCCGAGAGCGCGATCCCTCGCCCGCCGACGCACAGGCCCTCCTCTCCGCCGACGTTCTGCAGGAGCCGGCCGGGTGGCACGATGTCCGCATGGCCTCCGACCGCCCCGTCCTGCTCGTCGTCGACGTCGCCGACGGCGGCCGCGAGGATCCCGAGTTCGAGATCGAGCTGCAGCTGCTGACCGCGAGCGTCGTCTCGGCCGCCACCGCCGCGGGCTTCGTGGTCGACCGCGTCCCGGCCGAGCAGGCCGGCGCCGCCGAGCTCGAGCGCCGGCTCGCCGCCGCCGACGCCGTCGTGGTCACAGGGGGCGAGGACGTCGACCCGTCCCTCTACGGCGGCCGGCCCGACGACCCGCACCGCGGCCAGTCCTTCCCCGCCGCCGACCGCGCGCAGATCGCGCTCGTCCGCCGTGCCGTCGAGACGCGGACCCCGCTGGTCGGGATCTGCCGCGGGATGCAGCTGGTCAACGTCGCTCTCGGCGGCGACCTCGTGCAGCACCTGCCCGGCGCCGGTCACGTCGGCCGGTCGGTCCCCGGCGAGCACCTGTCCGGGATGGTCGACCACCGCGTGGCGCTCGAGCCGGGCAGCGCCCTCGCTCGCATCCTCGGCGCCGCCGAGCTCGACGTCCGCAGCTCCCACCACCAGGCCGTCGACCGTCCCGGCGAGGGCCTCGTCGTGGTCGGCCGCGCCGACGACGGCACCGTCGAGGCCCTCGAGCACGAGTCCGCGCCGCTCTGGTGCGTGCAGTGGCACCCGGAGGACGCGGGCTCGCGAGGCACCGTGCTCACGGACCTGCTCGAGGCGGCGCTCGCCGCGACCGCTACTTGATCGACCCGCGCATCACTCCGCTGACCACCCAGCGCTGCGCGAAGAGGTACACGATCAGCAGCGGCGACATCGCCATCAGGTAGGACGCGAAGGCGACGGTGTAGTTCGTGTTGAACTGCCCCTGGAAGACGTACTCGGCCAGCGGCAGGGTGCGGGCGGACGGGTCCGAGAGCACCACGAGCGGCAGGATGAAGTCGTTCCACGCCCACACGCAGGTCAGGATCCCGACGGTCGCGTTCATCGGGCCGAGCAGCGGGAAGATCACCTGCCAGTAGGTCCGCCAGGTCGAGGCGCCGTCGGTGCGCGCCGCCTCCTCGAGCTCGATGGGGATCGAGCGGATGAAGGCCGTGTAGATGAACGTGTTGATCGAGAGCCCGAACACGGCGTAGAGCAGGATCAGCCCGGCCTGGTTGTCCAGGCCCAGCAGGGCCGTCTCCTTCACCACCGGCAGCATGATGATCGGGAACGGCACGAAGACCGCGGCGAGCAGGTAGAAGTAGACGCCCTTGAAGAACGGCCTGTGCATGTTCCGGGCGACCGCGTAGGCGACCATCGAGTTCGAGAACAGCGTCAGCACGACGGCTCCGACCGTGATCAGCGCGGTGTTCACGAAGGCCTGCGGGAAGCGGGTCGCCGTCCACGCCTCGGCGAAGTTGCCCCACGAGATCGAGGTCGGCAGCTCGAACCCGGTGCCGCCGAGCTGGTCGGGCGTCTTCAGCGCGGTCACGACGGCGAAGTAGAGCGGCAGGAGGATCGTCAGCGAGCAGACCGCGATGAGCGCGGTCGCCCACCAGTTGATCCGGTAGGTGTCGCGGGAGGGCCGGCGCCGCCCCTCGGGCTCGCCGAGGGCGATGGCGGTCGTGGGGGTGATGGTCGATGTCATCAGAACGACGCCTCTCTGCGGCTGAGGACTCGGAACTGGATCAGCGAGACCACGATGATGATGAGGAAGTAGAGGACGGCGTTGGCCGTCTGATAGGCGTACTCGCCGCCCTGGAAGCCGCCGCGGTAGATCAGCAGCGTGATCGACTCCGTCGAGGTGCCGGGACCGCCGTTGGTGAGGGCGATGATGTGGTCGAACACCTGGAGGAAGTTCTTCATCGAGATGACCATGTTGATCGTGAAGAAGGAGGCGATCAGCGGGAACGTGATCGAGGTGAACTGCCGCCACCTCCCCGCTCCGTCGAGCGAGGTCGCCTCGTAGAGCTCGCCCGGGATCGTCTGGAGTCCGGCGAGGTAGATGATGATCGAGAAGGCCGAGGCCTGCCAGACCGCCAGCACCACGATCGCCACCCACGCCCAGTCGGCGTTCGCGAGGATGTTCTCGCCGATCACCGGGATCGCGCCGAGGATCTGCGGCAGCGAGTTCGCGAAGAGGTACTGGAACACGTAGCCGATGACCAGGGTCGAGAGCACGTAGGGGATGAAGTAGATCCCGCGGAACGCCGTCTGGAACTTGATCCGCGCGTTGAGGGCGACGGCGATGGCGAGCGAGATCACGTTCACCAGCACGGTCGCCACGATCGCGAAGCCGAAGGTGAACCCGTAGGCCTTCCAGACACGGTCGTCCTGGAGGAGCGCGAGGTAGTTCGAGGCGCCGATCAGGTCCCACGAGCCGTAGCCCGCGTAGTCCGTGAAGCTGAAGAAGATTCCGGTGAGGACCGGGACCGTGTGGAGCACGAAGAAGAGCAGGACGGCGGGGACCGTCATCCAGTAGAAGGTCTTCGAGGTGCGGCCGATGGTGCGCTTGCGGCGCGCGGGCGGCGGAGGGGTGGTCGCCACCGCCTGCGCGGCGGCCGTCGTGGTCGTGGTCATGGGGTCACTTCCTGGTCGTGCGTGCCGCGACTTTGCGCCACTCACTGTCGAGGGTCCGGAGCGCCGCGTCGGCGTCCCCGCTGGCGAGGAACGCCTGGAGCGTGGGGTTGAGCGGGATGCTCGCGGGGATCTGGTGGTCGACGAAGCCGATCAGCCGTCCCTGCTCGAAGTAGGGCTGCAGCTCGGCCAGCGTGGGGTCCGAGTTGGGTGCGGCGCCGACCAGCGGCGAGAAGGCGGCCTGGCTCGCGACGTACGGCTCGACGACTCCGGGGGTCAGCAGGAAGTCGACGAAGCGGCGGGCCGCGTCGAGCTTCGGAGTGCCGCGGCCGATGGTGACGGCCACGTCGACGCCCGAGGTGACCCGCGTGTCCGCCGGGTCGTCGAGCACCGGGTAGGGGAAGACGCCGAGGTCGATGTCCGGGTTGTTCGTGCGCACCGGGTTGATCGCCCAGATGCCCTGCGGGTACATGGCCGCCTCGCCCGCGGCGAAGGCCTGGTTGCCGTCGTCGTAGCCGCGGCCGAACGAGCCCTCCTGCGTGTACGAGAAGAGCTGCCCGAGCCGCTCCATCGTCGTCGCGTAGTCCTTCGAGAACGAGACGGGGGAGTCGGGGCCGAGCGCCGCTCCCTCCTCGCGCATCGCGTCGAAGAAGCCGTCCGGCTGCAGCTGCCCGCCGAGTGCGTTGAAGGCGGGGGCGCCGGTCCAGTTGTCGAGCAGGGCGCCGTAGAAGGGAGTGATCCCGGCGGCGGTGAGCGTCTCGCAGACGGCGATCAGCTCGTCCCAGGTGGTCGGCACCTCGATCCCGTTCTCGGCGAAGATCGTGCGGTTGTAGAGGATCCCGTCCGCGTTGTTCGCGAAGGCGAGCGCGTTCACCTCCTTCCCCTCGAAGCTGCCGAGGGCGGCGAGGATGTCGAGGGCCGCCGGGTTCACCCGCTCGACGAGCTCGTCGCCGGTGAAGTCGTGGAACACGCCGGCCTTCGCGAGGTCGGCGTAGTAGCCGCTGCCGTTCAGGGTCAGCACGTCCGGCACCTTGTCCTTGACGAGCAGGGTGCGGATGGCCGTGTCGGGGTCGGGCACGTTGTTGGCGATGACCCGGATGTCCGGGTTGGCCGCCTCGAACTCGCGGATGATCCGCGCGAAGTCCTCCACCGCCTCCGCCTTGAACTGGAAGAAGTCGAGCGTGGTCACTCCGTCGCCGGCGCCGGAGGAGGCGCAGGAGGCGAGGGCCGCGGCGGACACCGCGGCGAGCGGCACCGAGAGGAACAGCCGCCGGGAGAACCCGGGGGGATGCGGATGAGCGGACATGCGGCGCCTCCTTGCGCGTGGGGACAGGTCTCAGGGCGCGCTCGACCGCGGAGGGCGGTGCGAGAGCAGGTGCGGCGGCGGGGGAGCGGGTCGGCTCCGGCGCCGGGAGGGCGGGTCAGAGGGCGGTGAGCACGAGCACGACGAGCTGCTCCGGATCGAGGACGGGGGCCTGGAGCCCGACGGTGCCCAGCACGCGGCCGCGGAGCGCGGTCCCGTGCTCGGCCCAGCCGAGCGGCGACTGCCCGGGGCCGCCGAGCGGCGACGTGACCGGGGCGAGCGCCACGGAGTAGGTGCGCTCCGGGTCCAGGCCCGGGAGCGTGATCCGGCCGGGCGGGTAGGTCTCGCCGGTGCGGAGCTGGGCGAAGGTGAAGAGGGCGGCGGAGCGGTCGGCGGCGACGACTCCGGAGAGCGAGGCGGCGTCGTCGGCGAGGTCGGCGCGCACGACCGTCCCGGTGTGCAGCAGCGCCCGGTGCTCGCGGTGGAAGGCGACCCAGGCGGTCAGCTCCTCCTCGACGGCGGGGGCGAGATCCGAGACGTCCCACTCGATGCCGAGGTGGCCGGGCAGCGCGGTGCCGGCGCGGAAGGCGAGCGAGTGGGTGCGCTGCGTCGAGTGCGACCGCGGCCCTCCGATGTGCTGCCCCATCAGCTCGGGCGGCACCACCAGCTGGGTGAAGGGCTGGATGGTCTGCCGCTCGAGCGGGTCGATGCAGTCGCTCGTCCAGATGCGGTCGGTGCGGGCGAGGATCCCGAGGTCGACGCGGGCGCCCCCGGAGGCGCACGACTCGATCTCGACGCCGGGATGCCGGGACCGCAGCTCGTCGAGCAGGCGGTAGAGCGCGAGGACGTTCTCGTGGACGGCGGAGCGGCCGGTGGCGGGCGAGACCGCCTCGATGACGTCGCGGTTGTGGTCCCACTTGAGGTACGCGATCGGGTACTCGATCAGCAGCGCGTCGAGGGCGTCGAGCACGTGCTCGAACGCGCCGCGCTGCGAGAGGTCGAGGACCTGCTGCTGCCGCCCCGAGGCCGGGAGGTGGCCGGCCGGGCCGAGGATCCACTCCGGGTGCGCGCGGGCCAGGTCGGAGTCGGGGCTGATCATCTCGGGCTCCACCCAGAGGCCGAACTGCATGCCCAGGCCGGTGACGACGTCCGTCAGCGGAGTGAGGCCCTCCGGCCAGACCGAAGGGTCGACGGTCCAGTCGCCGAGCGCCGCGGTGTCGTCGCGGCGGCCGAGGAACCAGCCGTCGTCGAGCACGAAGCGCTCGACCCCGATCCGCGCGGCCCGCTCGGCGAGGGCGGTGAGGCGAGCGAGGTCGTGGTCGAAGTAGACGGCCTCCCAGGTGTTGAGGGTGACGGGCCGCGGAGCGACGGGGTGCTGCGGGCGGGCGCGGAGCGACGCGTGGAACCGGGCCTGCAGAGCGCTGAGCCCGTCCCCCCAGGAGCCGTAGGCGACCGGCGTCTCGTAGCTCTCGCCCTGCGCGAGCTCGATCTCGGCGGGCCGCAGCAGCTCGCCGGCCGCGAGGAGCGAGACGCCCTCGACGGTGCGCTCGGCGCGGAGCGAGCTGTCGCCGCTCCAGCCGAGGTGGACGCCGTGCACGAGCCCGCGCTCCCAGCCGAAGCCGGGCGTGCCCGCGGCGAGGAGGAGGGTCGCGTCGGCGCCGGGGCGTCCGCGGCGGGTGCGGCGGGTGTGCTCGCCGATGGTCAGCGGGCGGCGCTGCGGGTGGCGCTCGCGGAGGTGGTGCCCGGTGGTGTCGAGGATCTCGCGCGCGGTCGCGGGGAGCGGGAAGCCGAGCTCGAAGCGCTCGAGGCGGAACGGGCGGGCGTCGAGGTTCTCGACCCGGGCGCGCTGGGTGAGCAGGCCGGCCGCGTCGACCTCGAGGTCCACGGTCAGGCGCACGCCCGCGCCGGTGGCGACGGTCCGGAGGGCGGAGCCGAGCGCCTCGATGCTCTCGACCTCGAACCGCTCCGACGCGGCCGCGCGCTCGTGGGTGCCCTCGAAGGTGGGGGCGTGCTGCCAGCCGTCGGCCTCGACGGCGACGAGCCCGAACGGCGCGAAGGCGTCGAGCCCGCCCGAGACGCGCTGGGGGAGGGCGGCGTCTGCCAGGGCGGATAGTTCGGCGGCGGAAAGATCTCCGAGCGCGGCGCCCCAGTGCACGATAGTGGGGAAGGTGACGAGGCGGGCGTCGACGACGACGCTGGTGCCCCCGTCCTGCAAGTGGAAGAGGCGCGATTCCCGGCCGGAGAGGGTCACGGAGTCGTTCGTGGGGGCGATGCTGCGGTGCATGGCTTATTTCTAGAGTAGAAGTAATAGGGGTGTCAAGAGCGGCAGGAGTGGCCGGATCCGTTCCTGGTTCGGCGCAGTGCCGGTAGCTTTCTACCAGGCCGGAAAGAAGGAGCCCCGTGACCGACACCATCGTCGCCGAGGACGCCTCCGGGAGCTCCTCCGAGCTCCTGGCGCGCGAGGTCCTGATCCACGGTCCCGTCTCGCGGGCCGAGCTCGGCCGCCGCCTCGGCCTCTCGCCCGCCAGCCTGACCCGGCTCGCGCGCCCGTTCCTCGACGGCGGCCTGGTCGTCGAGGGCCCCGAGCAGAGCACCGGAGTCGGCCGCCCCGCCCGACCGCTCGACATCCGCGCCGACGCGCTGAGCTTCGCGGGCGTGAAGATCACCGGCACCGAGGTCCTCGCCGTCCGCACCGACCTGCGCGCGCGGACCGAGCGGGAGCTGGTCCGCCCGCTGCCGGGCACGGAGCCCGCCGACGTGATCGCCGCGATCGTCTCGGTCGTCGACGAGCTCGGCGGCCCCTCCGCCTTCGCCGGCCTGGGCGTGACGCTCGGCGGGAGCATCGCCGCCGACGGCCGGGTGAGCCGCGCGCCGTTCCTCGGCTGGCGCGACGTCGACCTCGCCGCTCCGCTCTCCGCCGCCCTCGGGCTGCCGGTCGCCCTCGAGAACGACGTGGTCGCGCTCACGGGCGCCGAGCACTGGTTCGGGCGCGGCCGCGGCATCCCGCACTTCGCGGTGCTCACGGTCGGCGCGGGCGTCGGCTACGGACTGGTGGTGCACGACCGGGTGGTCGCGCCCCCGGAGGCGGGGCTCGGCCTGGGCGGCCACTACCCGCTGGA
Source organism: Rathayibacter sp. AY1E3 (assembly GCF_002932235.1). NCBI lineage: Bacteria > Bacillati > Actinomycetota > Actinomycetes > Micrococcales > Microbacteriaceae > Rathayibacter > Rathayibacter sp. AY1E3. The sequence goes on along the minus strand of NZ_PSVN01000001.1, from coordinate 1,291 downwards.
TCCCACCGGCCCCGTCTGCGAGGCCGGCCACCGCGGCTGCTCGACCGCGATGCTCAGCCTGCCCTCGCTCCTCCGCCAGCTCTTCGTCGCCACCGGCCGCGAGCTGACCCTGGCCGAGGGCTTCGCCGCCGCTCGCGCGGGCGACCCCGGTGCCGAGCGCATCCTCGCCGACTCCGCCCGCGCGCTCGGGACGATGATCGCCGCGATCGGCAACCTCTCGATGTCCGGCACGGTGATCCTGGCCGGGGAGGGTGTCGCCCTCTACACGGAGCAGGCCGCGGTGGTGGACGCCGCGATCGCGGCCACGCGCGACCCGGACGCTCCGCCCCTGGCGCTGCTCGTCGACGACGGCGGGCTCGTGGAGTGGGCGCGCGGCGCGGCGGCCGTCGCGATCCAGCGGCTGCTGCCGCGGATCGCGCTCGGGACGCTGGGGTAGCGGGGCTCCGCGGCGCGCACGCGCTCGGGGTGCCGGGCGGGCGCTCGGGGTGCCGGGCTGGCGGGTCTACGCGCCCAGTGGGCCGTCGGCACGCTCGCCCGGCGGGTCTCAGCGCCGCGGAGGCTCGGGATGTCGGCCCGGCGGGTGTCCGCTCCGGGCGGGTACCGGGACGCCGGCCTCGCGGGCTAGACGCCGAGCGCCGAGCCGGGCAGGTCGCTCTGCAGGCCGTCGACGATCCGGCCGAACGCCGCGATCGCCTGGTCGTCGCCGAGACGGCCGGAGTCGACTCCTCCGGCGATGCGCAGGACCTCGGCCCGGCGCTCCGCCCGCTCCACCGCGTCGAGCCCGGAGGCCCCGATCGCTGCGGATGCGCGCACTCGCGCGACGATCGTGCCGACGTGCCATCTGCCGCGTGCCATCTGTCTCCTCCTGAAGTCCCCGACCTTCTTCGGAGGGGACGCACACCCGGATGGGTGCGCGTCCCCGCGTCCTCACCCCCTGTCGCTCCGGCGATGCGTCACGAACGGTCGTCATCCGGCCGCCGTGGCGACCGTTCGTGACGCATCGATCGAGCTGGGGAGGCGGAGCGCCCGCTCGCGGAGAGGGGGCCGGGGCGCCAGACTGACGGCGAGCGGAGGGAGGCACGATGCGACGCCTCCGCGCCCTCGCCGCCGCGCTGCTCCTCCTGCCCGCCCTCGCGGCCTGCGCGCCGGGAGGCGCGACGGGCGCCCCGAGCGGCACCGCGGCGGCCACCGTGGCTCCGACCACCGCCACCCCGGCTCAGGCCGAGCAGTACGCGGTGATGAACGCGTAGAGCTCGCCCTTCTGCTCGGGGGTCGCGGCGACGACGACGGT